>NZ_JBQPOM010000028.1:0-537288 GCF_052220145.1 Vagococcus sp. WN89Y
AGTAAAAGAATCTGTGGCAATTTATAACCATGAACGGCCACATCTGGCCCTGAAATACAAAACGCCTGATGATGTTCATCAGGCGTTTTACAGGCGGAAGAGTGTCAACCTATATCAGGACTAGTCAATTTACTGCGCGATACTTTGTGGTTCAGGCGTGGGTTGATTTTGCGGCACGCTGTCGCACGGTTGCTGTTTCGGGCAGATAAAATCAAGCATCATCAGCGTGACGCCGTTCGTCCAGCCAAAACCATCCTGTAAAGGATATTCACCGCCGCCGCCACCGGTTCCGGTGGTGCTGACGTTATATTTCTCCACCAGCTTCTTCTCGCGATCGTAAGTGTGCTGAACGTTGGTTAAGAAACGCCAGCTGACGTTCATTGCCAGTTTCTCATGGTTATAATTTTGCAGACCGGCCGTGGCCACCCACTGCAACGGCGCCCAGCCGTTTGGCGCATCCCATTGCTGGCCGCTATCCACGGTGGTAGTAGAAATACCGCCCGGTTTGAGCAGTCGCGCTTCGGCTGCTGCGGCAACTTTATCCGCCCGGTCTTTTGCCGCCGCATTAACAAACAGCGGGTAAAGCGCTGCGGCGGTCAGCGGGTTACGTACCTTTTGCATTTTCAGGTCATAATCCGCATACCAGCCCTCTTTATCATTCCACAGATAAGTTTCGATGCCTTTTTGCCGCGTGGTCGCCATCGCTTCATACTGGTTCGCGCGCGCGTTGTCGCTGGAGGCTTTATAAGCCCTGGCTATCATTTTCTCCATTTTGAACATCAGGGCGTTCAAATCAACCGGCACGATGCTGGTGGTACGAATAGAGCCAAGCTGTTTCGGGTCGTCCATCCAGCGGGAGCTGAAGTCCCAGCCAGAGGCGGCGGCAGAGCGCAAATCACGGTAGATTTCCGTCGCCGGGCGGGCAGGGTAGTTTTTCGCCGTGGTCACATCGTCCAGCCAGGATTCCGGGCGCGGCGTGTCGCGGTCGTCCCAGTAGCGATTGAGCAAGGTGCCATCGCTGAGTTTAACCACCCGCTTAACCTGCTCGCCTGGCTGCAGAGACGCCGCGCCTTCCATCCAGTAACTGTGCTCTTTTTCCATTTGCGGCAGCCAGGTTTTCAGCGCCTCGTCACCTTTGTTGGAGGCGAGCAACTCAACCATCAGCGCGAAGAAAGGCGGCTGCGAGCGGCTTAAATAGTAACTGCGATTACCGTTAGGGATATGGCCCCATGCGTCGATTTCATGCGCAAAGTTAGTGACCATATCCTCTATTTTGTCCCAGTGCCCGCTCTCGGCAAGCCCGAGCATGGTGAAATAACTGTCCCAGTAATAGACTTCGCGAAACCGCCCGCCCGGCACTACGTAAGGTTTCGGCAGCGGAAGCAACGAGTCCCATTTCCCTGCGCTGTCGGTCGAGCGGGTCAGCACCGGCCACAGCCCATCAATATGTTCACGCAAGCTTTGCCCCTCGGGTGGAACATACTCTTCGCCTTCTTTCGGCAGCGTGAAATTCATCTCAACAAAATGGCGCAAATCAAAGCCGCTCTGGTTACGCTGCATCCGGTAATCTGCAAGGATCCTGAGCGGGTCGCTTTTCGGTACCGCATCGGCGAAGGTTTTCTGATCGGCAAAGAGCTTCGCGCTCTGCACATCATTAAACAGAGGCCCGAGCAGGATGTCCGGTGGGGGAGGTGGCGTTTGGGCATCGGCTGCCAGCGCCGGGGACGTTACACCAAGAAATGCGCCGCCAAGCACGACCGGCATCGCCAGCAACAGATTACGGGCGCAGGGCAGGGAAGGCTTTATCATCAACTGTTCTCCTTAGCGAATAAATCAGGGTGCCGCTTTAACAAACTTTTCACAACCTTAGTTCAATTTCAGATTCGTCGTGTGGTGCGGTTAACATTTTGCGTGCTTCCAGATAATTCACCTGGTAAATGAATAGGAGCCGATGACGGCATAAAAAACGGCGAATTGAAAGCTAACAATCGGCCTGAGAAATAGTTCAGCAGCGGCGGAAAAGGCGTTCTGCAAATTGGAAGTGTAGATTAACTTAATTTTACTTAAGCAAAAGTGCATAGTTTGAAATGGTACAATTGTTTTATGAAATTATTTCAGAGGAACATATGCGATAATTATCGTGCTCAGCTCATTTGCGGACAAATACATTCATTTTTTGCACAATATATTTCTGTTTGCACGCAGCCAAATCACTGGAATAAATATATGTCAACTAAAGACCCTACTTTTAATGCGGGAACGAACTACCAAATATCGTGGGTTATCTCATCGATTAATAATTTTTAAGATAAATCTTAGTATGGGGTTGGGTTTCTATGCTACGCCTAAGTTATTTTTTCAACTCTATGATTTTTAAAGGTGGGTGATTTTGTTAACTTATGTTATTAATAGAAATGCATTCAAATGAAATAAATTTTAACCAAAGCTAAATTACTACTTGAGATTTTTCCTATTTTACGAATAATTTAAATAAACCTGATTGCACAGACAGGATATTCTATTGAACAGAATTATCTGATCTGTAGAATCATGTCGTGATAGTCAATAAGAGCAATAATATTGCAGCCTCGTTCTCCACCAGGTTCGTGCGGTAGCTATGCCTTTTGTTCATTATCCCGACGTATCACAGGACAAGGAATTCGGTGATTCAGAGCGTTTTAAAAACACCTTTCCAAAAACCTCCTGATCAATACAGTAATAACAGTAATATATTTGCAATGGATAAAATCTATGAATATGCGAATGGTATTGGCCCTTCTTGTTGTCGTTAGTGTTTCTGCTTGCGTACCGCGTAATCAACCTGCTCCGTCCGATGACACCATCGTGACCAGCGAAGTCAATGGCGTCACCCTGACTCACCGCTACATTGTTCAGCCGCCGAAAGAGTTTGAGCCGGTTAAACAAGACTATCGCGCGCTGTACCCTGCTTCGTTGATGAGTACCCCGGATTTCGGCGGCAAAGTTATTCGTCAGCTGGATGCCGGTAAAACTTACGTTGTATTAGGGCAGGTGGAGCATTTCTGGATGGCGCTGGCCGATGAAGGCCAGGAAGAGCTGATTGGTTATGTGCCGATGCGCGCCGTGGTGAAAAGTGAGCTGTACGAAAAAACGCTGCGCCAGGATCGTAAACGTTACGTTCCACCGAAAAAACAAACCTGCGTCTCGGTCGATGGCAGCGGCAAAGCCTGTAAAAACGCGAAGTCAGGAACCTGGATCATCGATTAATCCAGCGGTGACGAGAGTCATGCTATGAATAATAACGCTGTACTGCGCCAGGCAGCCCTGGTGTTTTTCTTTGTGCTGGCCTCCCTGGCCAGCGGTTGTGGAACGACTTCACACAGCGAGCCTGGCAACTATAACCTTCAGTTCCGGGCTCATCCGCAAATCAATGAATCCGCCCCTCTCAAAGTCAGAGTGCTGCTGCTGAAATCTGACGCGACATTTATGTCCGCCGATTTCTGGTCGCTGCAAAATAACGCAGACAGTGTGCTGGGTGCCAACCTGCTTAACAGTGATGAATTCTTCCTGATGCCCGGTCAGCTTGCGAAAACGCTCAGCGGCAAAAGCGCCCCCGACGCGCGCTATATCGGCGTGATGGCGGAATATCAGGCGCTGGACGGTAAAAAATGGCGGATGTCATTACCTCTTCCTGTTCAGGGAGAGAGCCACTTCTACGAATTCTGGAAAACGTCATCGGATGCGCTGGAAGCCAATATTTTCCTCGACATCAACGGTATTCGCGTCATTTCTAGATAGCGCCAGCCTCAACGGGAAAACTGTATGAATAAAGCAGAAAAGGTCGTCTGGACCGAAGGGATGTTTCTGCGTCCTCACCATTTTCAGCGTGCGGAAAGCTACCTGCAACACCACATTCGTGAGTGGGGAACGTTGCAACGACCCTACCTCTGGGGCTACCTGGATCTTGAGCTTGACGACGCGATGCTGCGCCAGGGGTGTATCGCGCTCAGTTCAGCCAGCGGCTTGTTGCCGGACGGCACCTTCTTTTCATTCCATGATCCTCGCCAGGCACCCGCTCCTCTGGCTATTCCTGATAACACCAGCAACGAACGTGTGGTGCTGGCGCTGCCAGCCCGGCGCGGCGGTCGCGAGGAAGTTATCTTCAGCGAAGAGAAAGACTCGCTGGCGCGCTACGTCACCTGGGAAGGTGAGGTGGACGACGATAACGCGATGTCCGTCGGCCCTGCGGCCGTGCAGTTTGGCCGCCTGCGTCTGAAGCTGATGCTGGAAAAAGATCTCAGCGCCGAGTGGACAGCGATTGGCGTGGCGCAGGTCATCGAAAAACGTAACGACAACCATGTGCGCCTGGATACCCATTACATCCCGCCGATGCTCAACGTTATCAACAACCCGCCGTTGTACGCCATCGTGAATGATTTGCAAAGTTTGCTGCTCCAGCGCAGCCAGCAAATTGGCCTGCGTCTGCGCCAGCCCGGTCGGTTTAATACCTCCGAAATGGTTGAGTTTTCACTGCTGTCGCTTATTAACCATCACGTCGGTCTGATTGCGCATTTAAAAACGCTGCCGCTGCTTCACCCGGAAGAGTTGTGGCGCCACTGGCTGCCGCTGGCTACCGAATTGACCACCTGGAGCGCTGCGCGCTCGCCGGATGAGTCGCTGCCGGTGTATGACCATGATGCGTTGGCTGACTGCTTTAGCAAATTACAGCTGATGCTGCGCCAGGGGCTGTCGCTGGTGATGGAAGAACATGCCATCCAGCTGCCGCTTACCGAACGCACGCACGGCCTGAATATCGCCACGCTGCCCACCATCACCATGGCGCGGGAATTTGGTTTTGTGCTGGCGGTAAAAGCCAGCGTGCCGGGCGAGATACTGCAAACCCACTTCCCGGCGCAGATGAAAGTGGCTCCGGTCACCAAAATCCGCGATCTGGTGCAGCTTCAATTGCCGGGAATGAAACTGCGCGCCATGCCTGTTGCGCCGCCGCAAATTCCCTGGCATGCCGGGTATAACTATTTCGAACTGGAAAAGGGCGGCGAGCTCTGGAACGAAATGGAGAAATCGGGCGCTTTCGCACTGCATCTGGCGGGCGAATTCCCGGGTCTTGATATGGAATTTTGGGCCATCCGTAGCCCGACTGAATAACACAGCGAGCGCACACTATGCAGGAACAACACGCCCGGGGCAGTGATGCCGGACTGGCAGGCGCCAGCGGCAACAATCCGCTGGTTGCGGCGGCAAACCCGCTGCTTAATGCAATACCGCAAATTCGTCACTCCGTCTCCCACGACGATCAGAACGGTTTACGCCAGCATTTAATTGATGAGATCCGTCGTTTTGAAGTGCGCTGTCAGCAATCCGGCCTGGCGTATGAAGTGATTGTCGGTGCGCGTTACTGTCTGTGTACCGCGCTGGACGAAGCCGCCGCGTTGACGCCGTGGGGCAGCCGTGGCGTCTGGTCGGGCAGCGGTCTGCTGGTGACTTTTCATAACGAAACCTGGGGCGGGGAGAAATTCTTCCAGCTGCTGGCGCGTTTATCCCAGAACCCGCGCGAACATATTGCGCTGCTGGAACTGATTAACTTCTGCCTGCTGTTAGGTTTTGAGGGGCGCTACCGGGTGATGGACAATGGTCGCACCCAGCTGGAAACCATCAAACAGCGGCTGTGGCAAATGATCCGCGGCGTGCGCGGCAACTACCCGCCACCGCTCTCTCCGCACCCGGAAGACCAGCCGGTGATACGCAAACTCTGGCGTCCTGTTATCCCGTTATGGGCCTGCGCCGGTCTTGCCGGTTTCCTCGCCTGCCTGTTTTATATCGTGCTCAACTGGCGTCTTGGCGATGCCACCAGTCCGGTGCTGGCAAAAGTTTACCAGACCCAACTGCCGGAAGCGTCTATCCAGCAGCCGGCACCGAGCCTGCCGCCGGTGCTGAATTTGCGCGCCTTCCTGCGCCCGGAAATTGAAGCCGGGCTGGTGTCGGTGCGTGATGAAGCCGATCGCAGCGTTGTCACGCTTAAAGGCGACGGACTCTTCGCCTCCGGCTCGACCGTCGCCCGTGAGAGCTACGAACCGGTTATTGACCGCGTGGCGCAGGCGATGAACAACGTCAGTGGGCGCATTCTGGTGGTGGGCTACAGCGATAACGTGCCGATTCGCAGCGCCCGTTTCCCGTCGAACTATGAATTGTCGCTGGAGCGCGCGCGCTCAGTGCAATCACTACTGCAAAAACACCTCTCTGCGCCGCAGCGTGTGAAAGCCGAAGGGCGAGGGGAGATGAACCCCATTGCGCCAAACAACTCGGCGGAAAACCGCGCACGTAACCGTCGCGTCGAAATTACGTTGCTGGTGTCGCCGGATAATACCGCCGCCGAGCTGAACGGACTGGTGCAAGGAAACGAAGGATGAATATGTTGCTTTCATTGCTGACCAACCGCATTTTGTGGGGGTTCCTTGGCGTAACCGGGCTGGCCGCCGTTATCTGGATGATAGGCCCGCTGCTCTCCGTCGTGGATTCCCGCCCGCTTGAGTCTGAGCAAAACCGCATGATAACCATTGCGGTGATGTATTTGATTTGGGTGCACAGCCACATTATTCCGCGCCTGTATAACGCGTGGCTTAACCGCAAGCTGATGGATAACCTCAAGAGCGAAGAGGCGAAAGACCCAACGGAGCGCAAGCGCCTTGGCAACGATGATGAGGTGCTCAACGAGCGTTTCGAAGAAGCGGCGCAGGTGCTGAAAAAAGCGCACTTCAACCAGCCCGGCCAGCGTGGGCAGTGGGCGCAGCGCTTTAGCACGCAGTACCTCTATCAGCTGCCGTGGTATGTGATTATCGGCGCGCCAGGCTCCGGTAAAACCACGGCACTGGTGAACTCCGGCCTGCAATTTCCGCTGGCGGATCGCTTCGGGAAAACCGCGCTGCGCGGTATTGGCGGTACGCGTAACTGCGACTGGTGGTTTACCAACGAAGCGGTGCTGCTCGATACTGCCGGGCGTTACACCACCCAGGAGAGCGAACAGGCGCAGGACGCCAGCGAGTGGCACAAGTTCCTCGGCCTGCTGCAAAAATACCGCCGTCGCCAGCCGATTAACGGCGTCATCGTCACGGTCAGCATCGCCGATCTGTTAACGCAGTCAGCCGAAGCGTCGCGCGAGCAGGCGCTGAACCTTCGCCAGCGTTTAACCGAGTTACACGAGCAGCTCGGTATCCGCTTCCCGGTGTATGTGCTGGTGACCAAAGCAGACCTGCTGAAAGGCTTTCGCGCCTATTTTTCCGGCTTTGATAAAGCCCAGCGCGACCAGATTTGGGGCTTCACCTTCCCGTGGGAAAAAGCCCGGCTGGCGGATTTCGACTTGCAGGGCAGTTTCCAGCAAGAGTTCTCCTTGCTGCAACAGCGTCTGGATGCGGCGCTGCCGGACACGATGCTGCGCGAAAGCGATGCGCAGGCGCGCGCCGAATGTTTCCTGTTCCCCCAGGAGTTCGCGGCGATAAGACCGCTGCTGGCCGACTACCTGAATGCTATCTTTGCCCGCTCTAACTTCGAGACCGAGTTCTCGCCGCGCGGTATCTATTTTGCCAGCGGAACCCAGGAAGGCTTGCCATTTGACCGGGTGATGGGCGAGCTAAATCGTGCGTTGTCGCTGCCGCAGGGCAAGTCCGGCGATAACTGGGACGAAGTGAGTAAAGAAGCCCCGGTGCCGGGCGGCAAAGGGCAGAGCTTCTTTATTAAACATCTGCTGCAAAACGTTATCTTCCAGGAAGCCGGGATCGCCGGGCAAAACCGCTGGTGGGAGTTGCGCAGCCGGGCGGTCATCTGGTCTGGCTATGCGGCGCTGCTGGCGCTGCTGGTGATCCTCGGCGGGCTGTGGCTGACCAGCTACGGCAACAACAAAGACTACCTGGATGAAGTGCAGGCTAAAGTGCCGGAACTGGAGAGCCAGATTAAAACGCTGCGCAATCGCCAGCAGGGCGATCTGTTTGCGCTGTTACCGCTGCTGAACGGTCTGGCGGCGCTGCCGCAAAGCGAAGAGTTTGACGTCAACTCGCCGCCGCTGACCCGCCGCATGGGGCTGTACCGGGGTAATGATGTGTCGGATGCTGCCAGTACGCTCTACCAGAAAGCGCTGCAACAGATGCTGTTGCCGGAAGTGGCGATGCGCATCACCACCTGGCTGCGTAACGATAACGGCAGCGATGTGGAGTACTCCTACGAGGCGCTGAAAGCCTATCAGATGCTCTATCAACCGAAGCATTATGACGGCAAATTCCTGCACTCCTGGGTGATGCTGAACCTGGAGCGCAACCTGCCGCAGAACGTGACTCAGGCGCAAATCCGCCGCCTGGAGTGGCATCTGTCGCAGTTGCTGGAGCCGCAAATCCAGTCCTCTCCGTATGCCAAAGACGAGGCGCTGATTGCCCGCGAGCAGTCGCTTATCAACCAGCAGCCGCTCTCCACCCGTGTGTATGGCCGCCTGAAACGCCTGCTTGAGCGTGATGAAAACTTAAAACCGGTGTCGCTGGCAACGCTTGGCGGGCCGCAAAGCGAGCTGGTCTTCTCGCGTAAAAGCGGGAAACCGGTGAACGAGGGCGTGCCGGGGCTGTATACGCCGGACGGTTACTGGAACAGCTTTAACCAGCAAATCGCCGCGGTGACCGCCTCGTTGTATGAAGACGATGTCTGGGTGCTGGGCGCGACCACGCAACCGGAAGATAAGCAGCAGACGGATAGCGCCGTGCGCCAGCTCTACGCCCGCGACTTTATCGCTATCTGGGACAGCTTTTTAAGCGATATCCAGCTTAATAACAGCGCCGATCTCAACCAGCGGATCAACACAGCGCGGCTGCTCTCCAGTAACAACTCGCCGCTGCGCCGCCTGGTGATGAACTTAAGCCAGGTGCTGAAGCTTTCGCGCGAAGAGGCGGGTGATAGTGACACCGCGCAAGCCCAGGAGAGTGGTAATCGCGGCACGCAGATGCTGCAAACATTGTTCAGCAACCATGACGGCAATGCAGCACCCGGTAATGCGATGGCTAATCAGACGCCGGAGCAGCGGGTGACAGACCATTTTATGCCGGTCATTGAGCTTGCCCAGCCGCTGGAAAAGGGCGGGAAAACCATCGTCTTTGATGATTTTTTAAAGCAGGTCGATGAGCTGTATCGCTATCTCACCGCCGTGCAGGATGCCGCCAACAGTGGCATGCCAGCGCCGGGCGGCGAGGCGATTAGCCGTTTACAGGCCAGCGCCGGGCGTTTGCCGGGCGGGCTGCAAACGATGTTCAGTAATATGGCGGTCGGTGCCAGCAGCGATACACAGCGCCGGGATCTGGAAAACGTACGCAAGCGCATCAGTGTAGAGGTCGGCAGCTTCTGCCGCCAGGCCATCGCCGGGCGCTACCCGTTGGTGCGTTCTGCCAGCAGCGAAGTCACCCCGGACGATCTGGCGCGGATGTTTGCGCCGGGCACCGGTCTGATGGATGTGTTCTTTCGCGATAACCTGACCAACAAAGTGGATACCACGCAACGCACCTGGCGCTTTATGCCAGGCATAGACGGTAAAACATTGCCGGGCAGTGAAGGTGTGCTGGTGCCGTTCCAGCAGGCGCAATCCATTCGTGACGCCTTCTTTGCCAACGGTAGCGCTACGCCGTCGTTTCGTACCACCGTGCGCACGGTGCGGATGGACAACACTATTCTTAACATGACGCTGGATGTGGATGGCCAGCTGTTGCGCTACAGCCACGGCCCGCAGGCAGCACAGGTAGTTAGCTGGCCGGGCACCGGCGGCACCAATCAGGTGCGTATGCAGCTGGGGCTGGCGAACGGTACTACCACCTCGCTGGTGACTAACGGTGCCTGGGCGCTGAACCGCTTTTTCGATAAAGCGCGCGTCAGCCCCGGCAGCAGCAGCATGAGTCGCCAGGCAACATTCACGGTTGACGGGCATCAGGTGACGCTGGAGTTCACCCCGAACAGCATCCGCAACCCGTTCCAGCTTCCCCGTTTCGCATGTCCTTGACCCGCAAAGGAAAGCCGAATGACAACAACAACCATTAGCTGGTATGGCAAATTGCCGAGTGCCGGTGATTTTCTACAGCGCCGCTTCCCGGATGCCCTGCAGCGTCAGTGGTCCCACTGGTTTCAGGTCGGGCTGATGAACTGGCAAAAAGAGGAACAGCGCCCTGGCGACCGGCAGTTTAGCAATGCGCCTATCTGGAACTTTGTCGTGCCGCCGATGCTTGGCGGTCAGCAAGTGCAGATGGGCTGCCTGTTACCGGGCCAGGACAGCGTGGGCCGCCAGTACCCGGTGTGCGCCTTGCTGGCCATTAACCCGCTGGAATGGACGCCGCGCCATCTCTCGCAGGCGGGGGACTGGTATCAGAACCTGGGCCGCACCCTGCTGCATGCGGTGCGCAACGGCTACTCGCCAGAACAGCTCGATCAGGCGCTGCTCGCAATCCCCGCTGTGCAATCCGTCGAGCCGGAAACGCGCTCTGAAATTCTCGATGTGATTGGTTATGAAGGCGACGGCGAATCCACCATCGGCTGGCAACAGGCCGCCGAATGTTTTGATCCGCAGCGTCAAATCAGTTTTTGGTGGACAAATCGCAGCGACGGTAACCCGCTCTACACCCATGTGCACAGCGGCAATTTTACCGGCCAGCTTTTTACCTTGCTGTTTGAGCCAGCTGGCGGCGCAAGGCCTGGCCGCCACGGTCTCTACCCACCTATGTTTGAATAAGCAGGTTGCGCATGACGATTGAATCTTTACTCGCGCCGGTCTCACCGGAACACCCTTGTGGTGAAAACCTGGAGTACGACGCGGATTTCCTGGCAATGGAACAGGCCACCCAGGGCAAAGCGGAGCAGCAATTCGGCGACACGATTATTCCTGCCGAACCTGCCGACTGGAACCGTGTGGAGAAACTGGCGACTACGCTTCTGGAGCGCACCAAAGATATCCGCGTGATGTTAGCCCTGACCCACGCCTGGACGCGCCGCCGGGGGCTTGAGGGTTACGCCGACGGGCTGATGTTGCTCGGCCAGGCGCTGGCGCTCTACTGGGAGCAGCTCTGGCCGTCGCTCACTGACGGTGGCGAGTTCGACCCGTTTTACCGTATCAACGCTCTGGCAGCATTAAGTGATAAATCCGCACTCACCGGCGCATTACGGCAATCGACGCTGCTGCGCAGTAATGGTGACGAGCTGAATGTGCGCGATGCTCAGGCGCTGCTTGATGGCAGCAAAACCGAATGCGCGGGGTATCCCGGTGGTCGCGTGCGGTTGATTGATGAACTGGCGCGCGGCGACCAGCCTGGTATTGAAGCTATCGGGCAAATCGAAGGGCGCTTGTTAACTATCCGTTCGTGGCTTCTGGAACAACTTGGCGAAAGCGGGGTGCCGGAGATGGAACAGTTACTTAAAACCGTCGGGATGATTGCCGGTGCGAGCCGCGCCTCTCGTCCTGATGAGAAACCCGCCGCGCCAGAACCGGTCGTGCAAACCGCGCCGCAGCCCGTGGCTTCGCCGCTGCCTGCGGCCACCGACTGGCGCAGCGCGCAGGTTTCTACCCGGGCGGACGCCCAGCTGATGCTGGAGAAGGTGAAGCAGTATTTCGCCCAGCATGAGCCGAGCCACCCCGCGCCGCTAATGATTGACCGCGTGCAGCGGCTAATCGAGCTGGACTTTATGGAGATTATTCGCGATCTGGCGCCCGATGGCGTGAATCAGTTGCAAAACATCTTTGGGCGTCAGGATTGACGCGTACCGAGTGACGACGCAAGGCATGGGATCTTACGTCAAACCTTCACCGCGCATATTCGATGGAGAACATCATGGCAATAAGTAACAGTGGTCAAAAATTTATCGCACGTAACCGTGCGCCGCGCGTACAGATTGAGTATGACGTGGAAGTTTACGGTGCAGAGCGCAAAATCCAGCTTCCGTTTGTGATGGGTGTGATGGCGGATCTGGTCGGGAAACCGGTGGAGAATTTACCCTCTATTGAGGAGCGCAAATTCCTCGAAATCGACGTGGATAACTTCGACGAACGCATGAAAGCGCTGAAACCGCGCGTGGCGTTTAATGTTGACAATACTCTGACCGGCGAAGGCCGTCTGAACGTTGATTTAACCTTTGACAGCATGGATGACTTTCTGCCGGATGCGGTAGCACGCAAAGTCGAACCGTTAAATAAATTGCTGGAAGCGCGCACGCAGCTTTCCAATCTGCTGACGTATATGGACGGCAAAAACGGCGCAGAAGAGCTTATCGCAAAAGTGCTGCAGGACCCGACGCTGCTGAAATCACTCAGCCAGTTGCCGAATACGGATGCCGATGCGCAAGGTAAAGAGGAGTAAACCATGAGCAACCCTTCTCAACAGCAGCAACAGCAGGGCGCACAGGCTTTCAGCCAGGATGAATTCAGCGCGCTGTTAAGCAAAGAGTTCCGCCCGAAGACGGACCAGGCGCGAACCGCCGTGGAAAGCGCGGTGAAAACGCTTGCTCAGCAGGCGCTGGAAAACACCGTCACCTTTTCTAACGATACATACCGCACTATTCAGAACCTGATTGCCGGTATCGATGAAAAGCTGTCCCAGCAGATTAACCAGATTATCCACCATGAAGATTTCCAGAAGCTGGAAAGCGCCTGGCGCGGTCTGAGCCATCTGGTGAATAACACCGAAACCGACGAGATGCTGAAAATTCGCTTTATGAGCATCTCCAAGCAGGAGCTGGGGCGTAACCTCAAGCGCTTCAAAGGGGTGGGCTGGGATCAAAGTCCTATCTTTAAGAAAGTCTACGAAGAAGAGTACGGCCAGTTTGGCGGCGAACCGTTTGGCTGCCTGGTGGGTGACTATTACTTCGATCACAGCCCGCAGGATGTGGAGCTGCTCGGCGAAATGGCGCGTATTGGCGCGGCGGCGCACTGCCCGTTTATCACCGGTACGGCACCGAGCGTGATGCAGATGGAGTCCTGGCAGGAGCTGGCGAACCCGCGCGATCTGACAAAAATCTTCCAGAACACGGAATATGCAGCCTGGCGCTCGCTGCGTGAGTCCGAAGATGCACGCTATCTTGGCCTGGTGATGCCGCGCTTCCTCGCCCGCCTGCCGTATGGCATTCGTACTAACCCGGTGGACAGCTTCGACTTCGAAGAAGAGACCGATGGCGCGAATCATAATAATTACACCTGGACTAACGCCGCGTATGCGATGGCGACGAACATTAACCGCTCGTTTAAAGAGTTTGGCTGGTGTACCTCTATTCGCGGGGTAGAGTCCGGTGGTGCCGTTGAAAACCTGCCATGTCATACCTTCCCAAGCGATGATGGCGGCGTGGACATGAAATGCCCGACGGAGATTGCCATCAGCGATCGTCGTGAAGCGGAACTGGCGAAGAACGGTTTTATGCCGCTTATCCATCGTAAAAACTCTGACTTCGCGGCCTTTATCGGTGCGCAGTCGCTGCAAAAACCGATGGAATACCACGACGCTGACGCCACCGCCAACGCGCGTCTGGCTTCACGCCTGCCGTATCTGTTTGCCTGCTGCCGTTTTGCCCATTACCTGAAGTGCATCGTGCGCGACAAAATTGGTACCTTCCGCGAGCGTGATGAGATGGAGCGCTGGCTGAATGACTGGGTAATGAATTATGTCGACGGCGACCCGGCGAACTCTTCGCAGGAAACCAAAGCCCGCAAACCGCTGGCCGCAGCGGAAGTGCAGGTGCAGGAGATTGAAGACAATCCGGGTTACTACGCGGCGAAATTCTTCCTGCGTCCGCACTACCAGCTGGAAGGTCTGACCGTGTCGCTGCGTCTGGTGTCAAAACTGCCTTCGCTGAAAACGAAAGAGGCGTAAAGCTGCCAGGCCGCAGGTTTAGCGCTGCGGCCTGGGTATTTTCAGATCGCGTCTCAACATTAATTATTGAAGCAATGACGCAGCATCATCGTTCCTGTAAAAAACCGCCAATATACTCTGTCGGGCAATTAATTTAATTAAGGGAGGTGATTATGAGCAACAGGCCTTCATTTGTCGCTGCATGGGGCGCGGCTGCACAAATTTATGATCCCCGTGATCCATTGACTAAAGTTAAGAATGTGATTGGCGGTAAAGTTCGTGTCAATTTTGAAATTCCTGAAAGTGAAGGTGGTTGGGTAAATAGCTGTGCTGTGCGCATGAGCTATGTCTTAAATTATACAGGGTTTCCGGTTCCACGTATTAATGGGAAAACCGTGTCCGGTGCCGATAAAAAGTGGTATTTTTTCCGGGTACAGGACGTTATCGAATGGTTAACCCGCCAGTGGGGAAAGCCAGATTTAATTCTAAGTTATCCAACACTACCAGTAGATAAGTTGAATAATAAAAAAGGCATTATTCTTTTTGCTGTTGATGACTGGAACGATGCTACTGGTCATGCAACATTCTGGAATGGTTTAACCTGTTCCGATCACTGTTATTTCAACGCGCCAAATACTAATTACACAACGACCAACGCCAGTTTTTGGGAGCTACAATGAAAAAAGTGTGCTTAAGTTTGTTGTTTGTTTGCGGCGGTGTTTTTGCAAATACAACACCCGACCCGATGGCGTTTATCAAAGATAAACCTTATACGCAAGTTGTGAAAGATATGGTGCTGGCGCGCTGTATTGCGCAAGTATCCGAGCCGAATTCCGCTTTCTCACTGGACGCAGCACGCAGTGCAAATGCATTACGGGAATGGGTGCCCTTTGATATTGAAAATGGTAACGACAAAGTTAACGCACTAATTAAAAATTTTAAAAATATGCCTAACCAATTTCATACCGAAAGCAAGCAAAGCGTAAAAGGTGTGACATTAAATTGCCTGCGTTTATATCACAGCCCTGAGCTTGATAAACTGGCAACAGAGGTACTGGTAGAAAATCCAGATCATACCTGGCATCAGGATAATCCAAACCAGTAACCTTACGCAGTAAAAAATTCAAAGTTTATTTCTCTCGTCGCGGGAGAATAAAGATTTCTGAAAAGACAGGTTTCTTTTCAGAAAGAAACGAGGCAGAGGTAAAATATGGATGGTTTTATTCGGCCCCATGCTTACCCATTTGTCATATAAGCGCTTTTTCGAAAGCAATATTTATCATTAACGAAGAGTAAATATTATGGCTATTGATATGTTTCTGAAGGTCGATGGAGTTACGGGTGAATCGAAAGATTCCAACCACACCGGCTGGACTGATATCACATCTTTTTCCTGGGGGGCTTCACAACCCGGAAACATGAGTGTTGGCGGTGGCGGCGGTGCCGGTAAAGTCAATTTTAACGACCTGCATGTTAATGCGCTGATCGATAAATCCACCACCGCTATTCTGAAGCATTGCTCCAGCGGCAAGCATCTGACCAAAGTTGAACTGTCTGTCTGCAAAGCAGGCGGTCAACAGGTTGAATATGCGCGCATCACGCTGGAAGACGTTCTGGTGACCTCTGTGCAGTACACCGGTGCGGACAACGGCGACACCGTAGGTGTGACCTATGCGTTCCAGGCTGCGAAAGTGAAACAGCAGTACTGGGAGCAGTCCTCTTCCGGCGGTAAAGGTGCTGAAACCAGCGCTGGCTGGAACATCAAAGAAAACAAAGAAGCGTAATGCGCTGGTGAGCCCGCAAGGGCTCACTCTTTTGACTGCTTTCGTTTTGGTCATTAGCGGCTACAAGGAATAAGATAATGAGTAAACAATCATTCATCGCGCCGGGATACACGATTGTCCAGCAGCCAGGCACACTGGATTTTCAGGCCAGGCTACTTTTCAATAACCCGAGAAGTGAAGCTGCTTGTTATTTTATGCAAATTAACCGGGACACATCCTGGTTAAAGCCTGGCCAGATGCTGATCGTTGCCGATCCGCAGTCGGAAAACAGAATGATGCTTGGGCAATTAAGTCAGGCTAAATCAAAAGTAAATAATGTGATGAACGGCCTGAGTACTGAAGACGCTGATTTTTTTAACCAGAATTATGCAACGATAGCAGCAGTAACCAATATCCTCGATAAGTCACTTGGTGTAGCAGGAGATGCTGGCGAGCGATATTTCAATGAAATCGGATCAAAATTAAAAGCAATAGAAGTTGCATATCAAAATCAATTCAGAATGAGCGGCATGCTGATTAGTGAGCAATTCGTTGTTGAAAGAGCACGGCTTTTCAACGAATTAAACCAGCTGCTTAATAAACTCTCGAGGTTAGCCTTAAAATTAAGGCCCTATGAAGATCTGCGCCATGCACTGGGGCTTTCCAGCCGCTCAATTGTCCATGACTGGACAACAGCTGGTGTGGGAGGGATCCGGGGTTATTCCACCTGGCTCGACAACGCTGCAAAATCTGCGCGTTTTATGAAGATGGGCGGGTGGGTAGCAATTGGTTTTGCAGGTCTGAATACGACTAATGAAGTTTATCATGCCTGTACTTCAGGGCGAGAAAACGAATGCACAAAAGTTGCCGTGAAGGAATACAGCAAGTTTGGTGCAAGTATCGCTGGTGGTATTTTTGGTGGTACGGTTGGATCATTAGCATTGGGAGCGACATGTGTAGCTCTAGGTGTTGTGAGTGGGGGCACAGGTTATCTGGCATGTACTATTATCGGCGCAGCAGTAGGCGGTTATCTGGTAGGTGATACTGTGGGTAATATGGCCGAAAACGGTGCTGACTATATTATGAGTAAAATATTATGACATGGCAGTTAGCATTGATTATTTTAAATGTGTTATTCATTGTTGCATTGCTAGCGATAGCATTCATAGCTGCCTGGTTTTTCAAAAAAAATGAGAGCTTGTACCGTCAGTTACTATCAGAATACAGGCAAAATGGATTTGACTTAGATTATGTTTCCAATTATTCATCTTTTTTTGGATCTCTTTTAAATCACCACAAAATAATTTATTTCATACGGCTCTATAAAGGTGTGAGGATGAAATTCACCAAAGATCGATTTGTGCAGCCAGAAGCATATAACTTTATACAACAGCTACCGGAGGAAAAGATAGGATGGATGTTGAAACTCCATCGGCTATATATGATTCAGCATGCCATAACAGTTTTATGGTTTTGTGAAATGCTTATATATCTGCATTACTACGGCTAAGAATGTTCGGGGCCTAATTAACTTAAAACATATCTGCATTAATCCGGTATTCAAACGCAGCCGCTTTTCCCAAAACGGCGCCGTTTGAGTGCACATAACTCCAGCAGGAATACGCGATGCGATTCACTATTATTACCAGTAAACCCGGTCATCAGCCGCCGCAAAGCCGCTGCGACTTTTATCCACCGGGCGGCACGATTGGCCGCGGCACTGACAACAATCTGGTGCTACCGGACAACGACCGTTCCATCTCTCGCCTCCAGGCCATTGTGCATATTTCCGGCAATGGCGAATGCCGCGTGACTAACCGTGGCAACGTAACCCGCGTTGTGCTCAACGATATCCCCCTGGAGCGTGGTCGCCAGGTGGAATTACAGGATGGCGATATTCTCGGCATTGATGAGTACCGTATTGAAGTCACCGATTTGATGCTTGATACCCAGCCGGTGAGCCGCATGGCCGCCAGCATGCAGGCGCAAATGACGCCGCCTGCGCAGCGTGAACCCGCTAAACCGGCCGCTGCACCAAACGCGGCGGCGGATAGCGCGCCGGCCTCCGTGCCAACGGAAATCTGGGACAGCCTGATGCAGGAGTTCTCCATCTCCGACAGCATCTCCAGCAGCCGGGCAAAACAGCCCGACCCGCAAAATCTCAACCCGTTTGCCGCGCCGAAAGCACCGGAGCGCAACCCGGAAGACCCGCTCTCCTTACTCAGCGATAACGAACCGCTGGTCACGCCAAAATCCCTGGCGACCGATGAGCTGTTTAACGATGAGCAACTGTTTAAAAACGACAGCATCTTTAACGATGCCACGCCTTCTGCGCTGGTGCCGCCGTCTGAGCGTGCCGCAAAACCACAAGCGCCCCAGTCAGACGAACTCGACCCGCTGGCGCTGTTTGGCGGCGCAGGCGGCAGCGCGCCGCAGGCACGCAGCGATGATCCGCTGGGCCTGCTCAGCGGTGCCGTACCGCTGGCGCATGCCGATGACATCGCCAAACCTGAGGAACCGTCGGCAATCATTACCGATCTCAGCTCAAGCGCGATAACGCCAGACCCGCAGCCCATCATCACCGAACTGCGCCCGGAAGATCTTAGCGCCACGCCGCTGTTTGCCGATGAAGAACCGCTAATCGCGCCAGAAGAGTCCCAGGATTACGCGGGCATCACGCTGCCCACCCCGCAGGCTGTGCAGCGTAGCGCGGCGCAAACACCGAAAGGGCGTCTGCGTATCGATCCGGTACAGAGCAACGGAGCGGTGCGTGCGCCTGCCAGCCAAAATGGCGACAGCGGTGACGTGCTGAAAGGCGAGCTGCTGGATGCGCTGCTCGAAGGAATGGGGCTTGGCGACATGCAACCCGTGCCGCAGTTTGATAAAGAAAATATGCGTCAGTTTGGGCAGATGCTCAGCATGTTCTCGCAGGGCACCGTGGCGCTGCTCTCTTCACGCTCGATTCTTAAACGCGGCGTAAAAGCCGATATGACCATGGTGCTGGACGACGCCAACAACCCGTTCAAGCTGCTGCCTTCCGGGAAAACGGTCCTGATGCAGATGTTCGGTACGCGTATGCCGGGCTTTATGCCGCCGAAAAAATCCGTGCGCGATGCGCTGATTGATTTGCAGGCTCACCAGTTAGGGATGATTTCCGGTATCCGCGCCATTATCGCCGCTATGTTGCAGTCGTTTAACCCGGAACAGCTGGAAGAAGATGCCAAACGCGATGGTGCCACTGCACGCCTTGGCATGCTGTCTAACCGCAAAGCGGCGCTGTGGGATTACTTTGTACGCACCTACGCGCAAACGGCGGGTGAAATCGACGACGATTTCCACACCTTGTTTGGCGAAGCGTTCCTCCACGCGTACGACATGGAGGTTAATCAGTACAAAGACTCACAAAGCGGATCGGAAGAATGAATATCAGCACGGCCTCAATATCCCGACAAGGCGAGCGTGCCAGTAATCAGGATCAGACGGGGGAAACCGTCGGCGAGCGCGCCGCCTGCTTTGTGGTGTGTGATGGCATCGCCGGGCTACCCGGCGGTGATGTCGCCGCAGAGCTGGCGCGCAATGCCATCATTACGCAGTTCGACGGGGAAGAGCACCTCAATGCGCAGCACATTCGCCAGTATGTGAATGAAGCAAACCGCGCCATCCGCGCTGAACAAAAAGCGGTGCAGGACTACAGCAAAATGGGCACGACGCTGGTCAGCCTGTTTATCGACCGCGATTACAAACTGGCTTACTGGGCGCACGCCGGAGACAGCCGCCTGTACCTGTTTCGTCGCGGCTGGTTGTATCACGTCACCACCGATCACAGCCTGGTCCAGCAAATGAAAGATGCCGGTCATCAGGTTGAAGGCATCAACGGTAACTTGCTCTATTTTGCGCTCGGTCTTGGTGATGATGAGCGCGAGCCGAGCTACAGCGATGTGGTGCCGATTGAAGACGGCGATGTTTTTTTGCTCTGCACAGACGGTTTCTGGCACGGCGTCACGGAAGAACAGATGCAGCAATCCCTGCATATGGTCAACACGCCGGACGAATGGCTAACGTTAATGAATCAAATCCTGCTGAAAAATGGTGTCGGCGCAAAGACCCGGCAGGATAACTACAGCGCCGTAGCGGTGTGGATGGGCACGCCAGAGGAGACGACGCTTTTGCATACGCTCTCTGAAGCCGCTCAGTTTTTCCCTCTTCGTGATTGATACAGCTTACAAGGATTTTTATGAAACATTGGCTACCGGGTGTGGCTCTGCTGGCAGTATGCGGCGGCGCGCAGGCAGAAAACTACCGCATCGTGCAATCCCCTTCGCAAAAACTGGATGTCTGGATCGATAACATCGCCGACAACACGCCGAAAAGCTGGTGCGCAAAAACATTACCGCTGCGAATTGTTGCCAACGGCGACAAAAAAACGTCGGTGATTGATAACTTTTTACCGCGCGTGGGTTCGCTGCTGGAGAGCCAGTGCGGCACGCTGCGCCAGATCCAGTGGACGCTGACCGATGCGCAGAACACCACCCTGGCGCAAGGCACGGCGGAGAAATCCAGCGAATGGCAGCCGGTAGTCAGCACGACTGATACCGCTATCACGACCGGTTTTGCGCCGCCAGCCGGGCGCGCGGAAGACCTGTCGTCATCGGCTAACCGTACCCCGTGGCAGGAGTTCACGCTACAAGACGGTTGCCGTCTGCGCACCTTCTGGCAGGGCGATGCCAGCGCACCGGCGCTGTTTATCCCGGCAAAAAGCGACGGCAAGTGCGAAAAGGGCGGCTGGCTGAACGGGCGCAGCGAGGTGGCGCAGCTTAGCAATGGCGCTGAGAAAAAAATCACCATGACCTTCGTGCACGGCTTCCCTGTGACCGGCCTGAGTGAAAGCGCGGATGCCGACCGCCTGCTCATCACCAGCGTGAATAACGAACGCATGGTAGTGAGCGAAGGCACGCTGGCGCAAAGCTGGATGATTATGCCTTACGTCAAAAGCCTTAACGGCTGGCAGGCGAACGGTACGGTAGCGGTAGAAATATCACGCGATATCGCCAGCGATGAAACGCGCCTGCGCGCACACCTTGATGAAGTGCGCAAAGTCTGGACGCCATGGTTTGAGCCGGGCACCGGGTTGAATATTTTACTGATTGACTCGCTGCACCCGCAGCTGCGCGACCCTGCGGTCGGGACGTACAAAACCCTGAACTAAGGAGCGGCCATGAATACTCTGTTGCAACAACTGGCGGGCGAGTCGCTCAAAGAGAGCCTGGCACGGCTGGAGAGCCAGATTCGCACACAGCCGGGCGATGCGGATCTGCGCGCAGCCTTTGCGCAACTGTTGTGTCTTGATGCTAACTGGCCGCGTGCGCAGGCGCAGTTGAAAAGCTGGGCCGCGCTGAAACCTCAGGCGCAACCGACGGTGACGCTGCTGGAGCAGGCTATTAACGGTGAGCGCCAGCGTGCAGACGTGATGGCCGGGCGCGCACGTCCGGTCACGCCGGAAAACCAGTGGCCGTGGCTTGCCGGGATGATTAACGCACTGGAGGCGGAGCTGGCGCAGGCATCGGCGCACCGTGAATCCGCACTGGAGATGGCCGAGGCGAATCCGGGGCAGTTAACCACTCAGCATGGCGAAACCGTCGCATTTGACTGGCTGATGGATGGCGACTGCCGCTTCGGCCCGGTGTGTGAAGCCATCGTCAATGGTCGCTATTTCTGGCTGCCGTTCAGCGCTATCTCCGCCATGCAGTTTCAACCCCCGGCAAGTGTCACCGACCTGGTCTGGCGTCATACGCTGGTGCGCCTGCATGACGGCAGCGAACAGGTATGCCAGATCCCGGTGCGCTACCCGCTGGATGCCGACGCAGAAGACCGCTTCAAACTTGCGCGCGTGACCGAATGGCAGGCGCAGACGATTGATACGCCGCACTACCTGGGGATGGGGCAAAAAGTGTGGCTTAACGATGCCGCAGAGTATCCGCTGCTCGACTTATTAACCGTAAGCTTCACCACGGAAGCGCCGCATGAGTAATTCTGCGCACGATGAGGACCTGCTGCGCAGCGGCTGGCGCGCCAGGCGGGGCAAAGAGACGGTGGGCGCGCGCGATAAAATGCAGCCTTCACTGCTCGATCGCCTGACGGATGATACGCCGGATAAAGCCACGGAGCCGACCAACAGCAACCTCATCTCACACTCTGCGCTGCGCCGCCATGTGCTACGCGACCTGCAATGGCTGTTTAATACGGTGAATAACGAAGCACAGCAGGATCTCACCGGGTTTGCTGAAGTGCGTCGCTCGGTGGTGAATTTTGGCGTTGCGCCGCTCGCGGGTAAACGCATGTCCGATATCGAATGGCAGGATATTCAGCAAAAACTCAGCGAGGCCATTCTGCACTTCGAACCACGTATTTTGCCGCAGGGACTCCAGGTACGGTGTATTTCTGATACCCGGTCACTGGATTTGCACAACGTATTATCGATTGAAATAAAAGGCCGCCTGTGGTGCGTGCCGTATCCGCTGGAATTTTTATTTCGTACGGATGTTGATCTGGAAAACGGGCATTTCGAGTTGAAAGACGCGGGGTAATAATGGAAAGCAAATTACTGGACTACTACAACCGCGAACTGGCCTGGCTGCGTGAAATGGGGCAGGAGTTCGCTGCGCGCTACCCGAAAGTTGCCGGTCGCCTCGGTATGCGCGGGATGGATGTTTCCGACCCCTACGTTGAACGCCTGATGGAAGGCTTCGCGTTTCTCACCTCCCGCGTGCAGCTCAAAATGGACGCGGAATTCCCCCGTTTTTCCCAGCGTCTGCTGGAAATGGTTGCGCCAAATTACCTGGCGCCCACGCCGTCGATGGCGATTGCCGAACTGCAACCGGACAGCGCCAAAGGCGATCTCAGCAACGGGTTTGTGGTGCCGCGCGGCACCATGATGGACAGCCAGTTGATGAAAAAGAACGGTGTGACCTGTAGCTACACCACCGCACATGATGTCACGTTGTTGCCGCTGGCGATAAGCCAGGTGGAACTCGGCGGCGTCCCTGCCGATTTACCGCTCGCCCAGGTTGGGCTGAGCCAGCGCGGGGCGCAAAGCGCGCTGCGTATTCGCGTGAGCTGCGATGGTCCGGTCAACCTGAGCCATCTCGATTTTGACCGCCTGGAACTGTTTCTCAGCGGCCCGGATATGCAGGCGCTGAAACTGCTGGAGCTGCTGATGGAGCACCAGGTCGGCATCTTGTGCCAGGCCAGCGGGCAGAAAACGCCGCCGCTGGTACTGGGCGATGATGCGCTGCGCCAGGAAGGGTTTCGCGCCGATCAGGCACTTTTACCCGACGATCTGCGCAACTTCGACGGCTATCGTCTGTTGCTGGAGTATTTTGCTTTCCCGTCGCGCTTTCTGTTTATCAGTCTGCACGGCCTGCGCCCGATGCTTAAGCAAAGCGGCGAGGCGAAGTCTTTCGATATTATTATCCTGCTGGATAAAGCTGACGATCAGTTGGAGCGCGTGGTCGATAAAAACCACCTGGCGCTGCACTGCACGCCGGTAGTAAACCTGTTTCCCAAAGTCGCCGAGCGCCAGAAGCTCAGCGACAGCCAGCACGAGTACCATTTGGTGGTTGATAACATTCGCCCGCTGGATTACGAAATCTATGCGGTGACCAAAATTCACGCAAGCGTCGATGGTCAGCGCGACGAGCAAACCTTCCGCCCGTTCTGGAGTAGCTGGAGCGAGGACAACGGCAACTTTGGCGCCTATTTTTCCCTGCGTCGCGAACAGCGGGCGTTGTCAGAAAAAGCCCAGCGCTACGGCACCCGCACTGGCTATATCGGCTCTGAAGTATTCGCCTCGCTGGTGGATGAGCAGCACGCGCCCTGGCGGGAAGATTTACGCTATATCACCGCCGAAGTATTGTGCACCAGCCGCGACCTGCCGCTGATGCTGCAACAGGATATCGGCCACTTCGTGATGCCGGACTCGCTGCCGGTCAAAAATTTGCAACTGCGCAAAGGCCCGACGCCGCCGCGCCCGGCGCTGGCCGAAGGGCTAAGCACCTGGCGGCTTATCAGCCAGCTACAGATGAACTACCTAAGCCTGATGGATGGTGAGGACGGCGAAGGTGCGGCAGCCCTGCGCCAGCTGCTCGGCCTCTATACGCGCCTCGCCGAAGCGCCGGTTGCGCGCCAGATTGAAGGGGTACGCCACTGCGTGCTGGAACCGGTGCACCGCCGCGTACCTGAGCCGGGGCCAATCGTTTTTGCGCGCGGTGTGGGCATCACCCTGACCGTCGATGAACAAGCCTTTTCCGGCTTCAGCCCGTATCTGTTTGGCAGCGTGCTGGAGCGCGTCTTTGCCCGGCTGGTTGGCATCAACAGCTTCACCGAGTTCACGCTTAAAAGCCAGCAGCGCGGCGAAGTGGGTTACTGGCCGCCGCGCATGGGCAAAAGGGCGCTGATATGACCGACACCCTTGCCCGTATCCCGGCCATCACCCGTGCCAACGCGTTGCCGGAGCAATTCTGGCAAAACGTGATGGCAACGCCCTGGCGTTATGATCTGTTCACGCTGTTGCGCCATATCGATGCACGCGGCGGCGAGCGTTACCCGCTGGGGCGCGCGCCGTTGCCGCGCTTTGAACCGTTGCGTATTGGTCAAAAGCCCTCGCTCGGTTTTGCGCCTTCGACGCTTGCCAGCGTTACCCGGCGCGAAAATTCGCCGCTGTATGATGTCTCCATCCTGAGCTTTGGTCTGTTTGGCCCCAACGGCCCGCTGCCTGTTCATATGACGGAATACGCCAGCGAGCGCATCGATCATCATCAGGACCACAGTCTGAGCGCGTTTGCCGACTTGTTTCACCACCGGCTGACGCTGCTGTTTTACCGCGCGTGGGCAGATGCGCAGCCTACCGTGTCTCTCGACCGGGCAGACAATAAACGCTTTGAGCAATACATCGCTGCGCTTATCGGTATGGGCCAGCCTGGTCAGCTGGAAAAGGGCAGCCTCAGCCCGCACTCACGCTTTGCGCTTGCCGGGCATTTGACCCGCAACGGGCGCGACCCGGAAGGGCTTGAGAAGATCCTGCGCTGCTATTTTAAGGTGCCGGTGACGGTGGTGGAAAACGTGCCGCAGTGGATGCCGCTGAGCCTTCGCGAGCGCGCCTGCTTAAAAGGCGGGCGTCACGCGCCACGCCTTGGTCAGTCAGCCTTTTTGGGTAAAGCTGTGCGCGACGTGGCGCATAAGTTTCGTATCGAAATCGGCCCGCTGTCGTTATCCGACTACCGGCGTTTTATGCCTGGCGAAAAATATATTACCCAGCTGCGTGACTGGGTGCGCCAGTACCTGGGGATCGAGTACCAGTGGGAAGTCAAAGTGATTTTGCGCCATCAGGATGTTGAAGGCGCAGCGCTCGGCGGCGCAAGTCGTCTGGGCTACAGTGCCTGGCTTGGCGTGCAACCGCAGCCACAGGCGCGTGGAGATTTGGTCTTTAGCCCGGAGGGCTAACCTTCGATTTCAGATATCAGTCTGACGTATGCACACCATCATTCGCGCCGCATTGCTACACACGGACATCAGGCGACAGCCGGAAACTCATCATAAATAATGGAACAACCCATGTCAGAAATCAGCCGCGCCGTCTTATTCGGCAAACTGGATACGCTGTTATTTACCTCTCTGGAAAGCGCTACTGCATTTTGTAAACTGCGTGGCAACCCGTATGTGGAGCTGGTTCACTGGCTGCACCAACTGATGCAGCAGACGGACGGCGATTTACAGCAGATTATCCGCCACTTTTCCCTTGATGAAGAGGCGCTGACGCGAGACATCGTCGCGGCACTGGATAAGCTGCCGCGTGGCGCAAGTTCGGTGTCCGATCTGTCTGAACACATTGATACCGCCGTGGAACGTGCCTGGGTTTATGGTTCGCTGAAATTTGGCGTGACGCGTATTCGCGGCGGGCATTTGCTGGCGGGTATCCTGAAAACCTGGAGCCTTGCCACGGTGCTAAAAGGGATCTCCGCGCAGTTTGAGCGGGTCAGCGCTGATGCGCTGCTGGATGGGTTCGACACCATCTGCGCCAACAGTAAAGAAGCGCAGCAAACGGTCGTGGCGCTGGACGAAAACGCTGCCGTGCCGCAGGCGCAAGGTACGCTGGCGCAATATGGCCAGGATCTGACGGCGCGTGCGCGTGAAGGCAAAATCGACCCGGTGGTCGGGCGTGATGAAGAGATCCGCCAGATGGTGGATATTCTGATGCGCCGTCGCCAGAACAACCCGCTGCTCACCGGCGAGGCGGGTGTCGGTAAAACGGCGGTCGTCGAAGGCCTGGCGTTGCGCATTGCGGCGGGCGATGTGCCAGAGCCGCTGACGGACGTCCAGCTTTGGCTGCTTGATATCGGCATGCTGCAAGCCGGTGCCGGGATGAAAGGCGAGTTCGAAGCGCGCCTGCAATCATTAATTAATGAAGTGCAATCCAGCCCGACGCCGGTGATCCTGTTTATTGATGAGATCCATACGTTGATTGGCGCAGGTGGCCAGCAGGGAACCGGCGATGCTGCCAACCTGCTCAAACCCGCGCTGGCTCGCGGGCAGCTGCGCACCATCGGTGCCACCACCTGGGCTGAGTATAAAAAATACATTGAGAAAGACCCTGCGCTGACCCGTCGCTTCCAGACCGTGCAGGTTGCCGAACCGGATGAAGAGAAAGCGGTGCTGATGCTGCGAAGCACCGTTTCCGCGCTGGAAAAACACCACCGCGTGCTGCTGCTCGATGAAGCCGTGGTCGCTGCCGTGAAGCTTTCTCATCGCTATATTCCGGCGCGCCAGTTGCCGGACAAGGCCGTCGCGCTGCTTGATACCGCCTGCGCCCGCGTTGCCGTTAGCCTCAGCTCACCGCCGCCGCAGCTGGAAGATTGTCTGCACCGCATCGCCGGGCTGAACGTCGAGATAGAAATCGCTAATCGCGAAGCAAAAATGGCCGCGGGTGACAGCGAACGCGTCATCAAACTGCAAGCCGAGCTGGAGAAACTGGCGCAACAGCGTGATGCGCTCACCGCCCGCTGGGAGGAGGAACAGGCGCTGGTGGACGCGATTATCGCGCTGCGTGCACAGTTGCACACTTCGCCGGAAGATATCCAGCCTGCGCTGCGCGAGACGTTAGCGCAGCAGCAGCAAGCGCTGCGTGCGTTGCAGGGCGATTCACCGCTGCTTTTTACCTCTGTCGATGCAAATGTGGTCGCCGCCGTTGTTTCTGACTGGACCGGCATTCCGCTGGGCCGTATGGTGAAAAATGAGATAGACGCGGTGCTGAAACTGGCCGACACGTTAAATGAGCGTGTGATTGGCCAGCGCCACGGGTTGGAGCTTATCGCAAAACGTGTGCGCACTTCCCGCGCGCGCCTGGATGACCCGAACAAACCGGTCGGCGTGTTTATGCTCTGCGGCCCGTCCGGGGTCGGGAAAACGGAAACGGCGCTGGCGCTGGCCGAATCCCTCTACGGCGGCGAGCAGAACGTTATCACCATCAATATGAGTGAATTCCAGGAAGCGCATACGGTGTCGACCCTGAAAGGCGCGCCTCCGGGATATGTCGGTTACGGCGAAGGCGGCGTGCTGACCGAAGCGGTGCGTCGTCGTCCATACAGCGTGGTGTTGCTGGATGAAATTGAAAAAGCGCACCCGGACGTGCATGAGATCTTCTTCCAGGTGTTTGATAAAGGCTGGATGGAAGATGGCGAAGGGCGGCACATCGATTTTCGCAACACGATAATCATCCTGACCTCAAACGTCGGTACGGAACTTATCACCGGCATGTGCGCCGATCCAGAGCTGATGCCGGAGCCGGACGCGCTGCGTGATGCGCTGCGCCCGCCGCTGCTCCAGGTGTTCCCGCCCGCGCTGCTGGGGCGTTTGCTGGTAGTGCCTTACTACCCGCTCAGCGACGAGATGCTGGCGCAGATTGTGCGCTTGCAGCTCAAGCGTATCCAGCGCCGCCTGGCGGAGAATCACGGCATTGTTTCTGAAGTGGATGACAGCGTGGTTGAGCAAATCGTTGCCCGCTGCACCGAAGTCGAATCCGGCGGCCGCATGGTGGACGCCATCCTTACTAATACTCTGCTGCCGTTGATGAGCCAGCGATTACTCGACGCCAGCGCGCGGGACGAGCAATATAAGCGCTTGCGTGTCACCTTCGGGCAGGGTGAGTTTCACTGTCAGTTTGCGGCGTAAAGCCACTATCAAGAGAGTTCTCCAATATGACGGATCACGATAACAACCGGAGTGTACCGAACGCGTTGCCACCAGGATATCGCTTCAACGAATTTGAAATCAAAGAGGTGATTGGCGGCGGCGGTTTTGGCATCGTCTATCGCGCGTGGGACCACCAGCTTGAGCGAACCATCGCTATTAAAGAATTTATGCCTTCGTCGCTGGCGGTGCGCAATGATGATATGACGCTGGTTTTGCGCAGCGAGCGCTTCAGTAAAGCGTTTACCGCCGGGCTGAATAGCTTTATTCAGGAGGCGCGTCTGCTGGCGCGCTTTAACCACCCGAACCTGCTGCATGTGCTGCGCTTCTGGGTGCAAAACGACACGGCTTACATGGGCACGGTGTTCTACAGCGGAACAACGCTCTCCCGCCTGCGGGAAAAAGATCCGACGCTGATTAATGAAGCCTGGATCCGCCGCATGCTGCCGATGCTGCTCGGGGCTATTAAAACTATCCATGAAGAGGGGTATCTGCACCGGGATATCTCGCTGGATAATATCCAGATTCAGGAAAATGGCCTGCCGGTGCTGCTGGACTTTGGTTCTGCGCGCCGCAGCATCGGTTCCGTCTCTGATGAAACAGAAACCATGCTGCGCCCCGGCTACGCGCCTATCGAGCAGTATACCGACGATAACGAAAGCGAGCAGGGGCCGTGGACAGACATCTACGCGCTGGGCGCGGTGCTGCATACGCTGATTATCGGCTCGCCGCCGCCGGTGAGCGTGGTGCGCAGCATTCAGGATACTTATGTCCCGCTCGCCACGCGTAATATCCCCGGCTACTCGCTGGCGCTGTTACAGGCTATCGATCGCGCGCTGGCGCTGAAAATGGAAGATCGCCCGCAAACCGTGGATGAGTTTGCTGCGCTTATCGAGATGCCGGTTGCCGGTATTGATGACGTGATGAGCGTTAAACAGCCGGGAACGATGCTGGTGCCGGTGGAAGAGGCGGAAGAAAAATCGCTGCCGCTGAAAGAGTTGCGGCGTTACAAACTGCCAGGGCTGGTGGCCGCAGGCGTGCTGGTTGGGCTGATTGCTGGCGGTATGCTCTTTGGTGGCGACTCCGCTGGCGAAGAAGACACCGCCAGCAATGTGCAGCCGCAGGCACCGGTGCAGTCACAGGAACCGGTGGCGCAGCCGGGCGCTGAACCCAGCGACCAGGCCGCTGCTCCCGATGCTACCCAGGAACCGATTGCCCAAATTTATGTACGCATGAATGAAGGCGAGAAGATGAGCGTCAATGGCGAGGCGCAGTCTGTCTCGGCCGGTACCAATGGTTTTGCCGCGCTGAAATTACAACCCGGACGTTATGAAGTGGTATTGCGCGGCAATGGTCAAACACGTAGCCAGACAATTAATATTGCCAGTGCCGGTACCTGGCTTATTAACCCGCAGCCGTAGAAATCCCTTCTCACCGGGTAATTTCTGCCCGGTAGCGCGCGAGGAAAATACTTCGCGCGCGCTTATTAAAAGACCGCATTATGAATTTATTAACACTCAGCGATAATGGTGGCAGTGAATTTACCTTTGTTGTGTCGCGTGCAAGCGCGCAGGCAGATGATAAAGTTCACACACTCGCCGCCAGAAAAACCCGCGAGCTGGAAACAACACTCACCGACTTCCATCTTGAGTCTTCACAAATGCTGGAAGTGGATGGTTTTCCTGCCGTCGAGCTTTTTTATCAATTCAAAAATGATAATCACGTTATTTTCCAGCGCCAGACGATTATTTTGCTCGACGATCCGGCAACCGGTAAAAAAATGGTGAGTTATATCGGCACCTGCCCCGGGGAATTTAATGACGATCATCAAAAGCAATACCACGAAATTATCCAGAGTATTAAATTCCATCGCGCAAAATAATCGTGCCGGTGAAAAATTCTTTATTATGGACTTATCGCTATGCTGAACAGAATTACCGTGACGCTGCCGGTTGAAGGGCTGCTGTTCTGGAAACTCTCCGGGCGCGAGGCGCTGTCGGAATCATTCACCCTGTCGCTGAGCGTGCTGGGTACGGACGCGCGGGTTGACCGCAGCAGGCTGCTGGGCCAGCCGGTGACGGTGACGCTGCCGGCGCAGGGGCTGACGGGGGTGCGCTATCTGAACGGGAAGGTGACGCGGGTGGCGGTGAGCGCCGTGGAGCTGTCGGGCACGCGCTACGCGGTGTACCAGCTGACGATGGAGCCGGACCTGTGGCCGATGAAGCGCGACCGTAACCTGCGGATATTCCAGGGTCAGACGGCGCCGGATATTGTCAGGACGCTGCTGGGCGAATACCAGGTGAATGTCGAGGACAAACTGACGGGCAGTTACCGGGTGTGGGACTACTGCGTGCAGTACCAGGAGTCGAGCCTGGACTTTATCAGTCGTCTGATGGAGCTGGAGGGTATCGCGTACCACTTCCGCCACGAGGCGGACCGGCATGTGATGGTGCTGACGGATGCGGCGACGGAGCATGAGCCGTTTGCGGGTTATGAGAGTATCCCGTACCACGCGACGCCGTCGGGCGGGAGCACGGAGGAGGAGGGCATCAGCCAGTGGGCGCTGGAGGACAGCGTGACGCCGGGGATTTACAGCCTGGACGATTACGACTTCCGCAAGCCGAACGCGTGGCTGTTCCAGGCGCGGCAGAACCCGTCATCGCCGCAGCCGGGGAGCATTGATGTGTACGACTGGCCGGGCCGGTTTGTCGAGCACGGCCACGGGGAGTACTACGCGCGCATCCGCCAGGAGCGCTGGCAGGTGGAGCACCAGCAGATACAGGGCACGGCGACGGCCATTGGCGTGGCACCGGGTCACACGTTTGCGCTGTATAACGCGCCGTTTTTCAGCGACAACGGGGAGTACCTGACGACGGAGGCGAACTACTTCTTTGAGGAGAACCGTTACGCGAGCGGTAGCGATGGTCAGACGGAGCACCGGATAGACTTTACGGTCATCCCGTCGTCAGTGGTGTACCGCCCGGCGGCGGTGACGGCGTGGCCGAAGACGTATGGCCCGCAGACGGCGCGGGTGGTGGGTCCGCAGGGGGAGAGTATCTGGACGGATAAATATGGCCGGGTGAAGGTGAAATTCCACTGGGACCGGCAGTCGAAGGGCGATGAGACGAGTTCGTGCTGGGTACGCGTGTCGAGCGCATGGGCAGGCCAGGGATTCGGCGGGGTGCAAATCCCGCGGGTGGGGGACGAGGTGGTTATCGATTTTATCAACGGCGACCCGGACCGGCCGATCATCACCGGGCGGGTGTACAACGAAGCCAGCATGCCGCCGTGGTCATTGCCTGCCGCCGCCACACAAATGGGGTTTCTCAGCCGCTCGAAAGATGGCTCCGTGGATAACGCTAACGCCCTGCGCTTTGATGACAAAGCCGGGGAAGAGCAGGTGTGGATCCAGGCCGAGCGCAATATGGATGTCAACGTCAAGAATGATGCGTCACGATCGATTGGCAGCAACCATAGCCATTATGTGCGCAAAAATGAGCTGCATCGCGTTGAAGCGAATCAAACTCAGGCCGTGAAAGGCGAAACAAAGATCTTCACCGGCAAAGGTAAAATGGATGCGGCGGTCGAAGAATATGTTGTGGCGTCCGGCACTACGTTGCGTCTGGTGTGTGGTGAAAGTGCGATTGAGCTGAATGCCAACGGCAAAATCAATCTGGTTGGTAAATCCTTTAACATCTTCGTTGACGAGGATGGGCATATCACCACCGGCGGCAAGCTGAATCTGAATGCGGACGGTGCAAAACCGGGAACGGCCGCGCCGGGGGAAAATCATAAAAGCGATATAGACGCCGCGGTGCAGCAATTTTTTGCGCCGAATGGGGAGATAAAGCGTGGCAAAGCAGTAGTGCCTGCTCCTGCAAAAATGGCAACAGCTCAACCACGTGATAATTTTTCAAAAATTTCTCAGGTAGTATTTAAGAACGAAGGGGGTTTTGTGAATGATCCTGATGATTCGGGAGGTGCAACTAATAAAGGAATTGCATGGAAAACATGGACCCGATACGCCAAAGAGGATGTTGGGGTAGAGCCGACACTGGAAAATTTGCAAAACATTACTACTGAGCAGGCAGAGGTTATCTATCGTAAGCGGTATTGGGATCCGTCTGGTTTTAATGATCTGAAAGATCAAAAGCTCGCGCTTATGGCGTATGACTGGACGATTACATCGGGAGGAGCAGGCAAACAAATACAGAAATTACTTAATAATGAGTTTGGTCAGCAACTGGTAACAGACGGTAAAATTGGGCCAAAAACGATTGAAGCAATGAGTAGTGTGTCAGATTCTGCAAAGCTCACCTCAAGGATTGCTGACATCCGTAAAGAGTATTATGAAAATCTGGTGATAAATAATCCTAAAAATGCTAAATATTTAACGGGATGGTTAAACCGAGTCGATCGTTGTTCACAGGTGGTATTAGAATGAAAATAGCAACTGGCGTTTTTTTCTCGTTGATGTGTTTGTTGAGTTTTACAGCTTCCGCTGATGGGATATTTTCCGGGCATTGGACAGGTGAAAAATCTTCCTCATCTACCCTTAGTTTAAAAATATCTCAAAAGGGTGAACGGCTCACCGGGACTTATTGTTTTGTTAGCCAGAGTGGCAATCGGATTGATTGTCCGGAAAATGATGAGATCAATTTATGGGGAAGGGTAAATAATAACCATGCTGATATTGCTTTTAATTCATCATTTGGCGGTGTTAATGGTCAAGCAAAACTTGAAGTCAATGCCAATAATATGACGTGGTATATGATCCAGCCTCCGAAAAATGGTGAGTACTATGCGCCCAATAAATATACTCTTACAAAAGAACTAAAAACTAAAAAAGCGGATACCAGAAAATTTGTTACTGATAAATTTTCAATCACCGTCACGAATAAATGTGGCGATTTTACCTCAGCCTGCGAAGATATGTTTTATCTGGGAGTGAGAAAGAGTGATAATAGCGTTATTACACTGCGAGGAAAAACCGTAGAGATTGCAGGTCAGGTTGTTGGTGCTGAGTTTATGAATAAAAATATTACCTATAAAGTTAATTATGAACCGCCGCAACTTATTGTGAGTCAGGGGGATAAAATATTAGTTAATCAAACGGGTAAATGGATGGATTAAATTTTGCTCCCGTAATCCTTTCCGAATTGTCAGGTCTGTGCCGGAATTACTGACGATATCAGCAACGCAGCCAGTAGCCTTGGTGACGCCATTTTCCCCCTTCGCCCGCCGGAACCATTGTTACGGGTTCTTCTAATTACGATGTTTAGTTATTCGTCATATATTCAAACCCCGACAGCCGCCTGCCGGGGTTTTATCATTTAACGCTGGCTACAACCGTTGCACTGTTTGTTCTGGATCTGCTGGAAGAAGTCATTCCCCTTATCATCCACCAGAATAAACGCCGGGAAATTCTCCACTTCAATCTTCCAGATAGCTTCCATACCCAGCTCAGGGTATGCGACGCACTCCAGGCTCTTAATGCTTTGCTGCGCCAGCACCGCCGCCGGGCCGCCGATACTTCCCAGATAGAACCCACCGTGTTTTGCACACGCGTCAGTCACCTGCTGGCTGCGGTTGCCTTTTGCCAGCATAATCATGCTCGCGCCGTGCGATTGCAGCAGATCCACGTAGGAATCCATACGACCTGCCGTCGTCGGGCCAAGCGAACCGGAAGCATAACCTTCAGGCGTTTTCGCCGGGCCTGCGTAATAAATCGGGTGATCTTTTACGTACTGCGGCAGTGCTTCGCCATTATCAAGCAGCTCTTTCAGCTTCGCGTGGGCAATATCACGCGCCACAATGATCGTTCCGTTCAATGACAAACGCGTGGACACCGGATGTGCGGAAAGCGCTGCAAGGATCGCGGGCATCGGCTGGTTCAGATTAATGCTCACCGCTTCACCTTCGCCTGCCTGGCGCAGGGCTTCGGGAATATACTGCCCCGGATTGTGCTCCATTTTCTCAATCCAGATACCTTCGCGGTTAATCTTCGCTTTGATATTACGATCCGCAGAACAGGAAACACCCATACCAATCGGGCAGGATGCACCGTGGCGCGGCAGGCGAATAACGCGGATATCATGCGCAAAGTATTTGCCGCCGAACTGCGCGCCGAGGCCAAGATTCTGCGCTTCCTGCAACAACTCCTGCTCCAGCTGCACATCGCGGAAGGCCTGACCGTGCTCGTTACCCTCGGTCGGCAACCCATCATAATAGCGCGTCGAAGCAAGCTTCACGGTTTTCAGCGTCGATTCTGCCGACGTGCCGCCAATCACAAAAGCAATATGGTACGGCGGGCAGGCTGCGGTACCGAGCGTACGCATCTTCTCAACCAGGTAATTTTTCAACTTCGCCGGGGTGATAAGCGCTTTGGTTTCCTGGTAAAGATAGGTTTTATTCGCAGAACCGCCGCCTTTAGCAACACACAGGAACTTGTACTCGTTACCGTCAACGCTGTACAAATCGATCTGTGCCGGCAGGTTAGTACCGGTATTAACCTCTTTATACATATCCAGCGGGGCATTCTGGGAATAACGCAGATTGTCCTGGGTATAGGTGTTATACACGCCGCGCGCCAGCGCCGCTTCATCACCGCCACCGGTCCATACATTCTGGCCTTTTTTACCCATAATAATTGCCGTACCGGTATCCTGGCAGGTCGGCAATACGCCTTTCGCGGCAATTTCTGAGTTACGCAAAAATTGCAGCGCGACGTATTTGTCGTTTTCACTGGCCTGTGGATCGGTAAGAATGGCAGCCACCTGCTGCTGGTGGGACGGACGCAGCATAAAAGACGCGTCGTGGAAGGCCTGTTGCGCCAGTAGCGTCAGCGCCTCCGGTTCCACTTTTAATATCTCCTGACCTTCAAATTCTGCGATGGAAACGTACTCGCGGCTCAACAGATAATACTCAGTATTGTCTTTTGCCAGCGGGAACGGATCCTGGTATACAAAGGGTTTATTCGACATTGCTCTTTACTCCAGAAAATTAAACCGCCGGGAAAGCCCGACGGTTGTGAATCAGAACATCATGGAAATCCATGGATAACCAATCAGCAGCAGCGCAGCGAGGAAGATTGCGCCAAAGATAGTACCCAGCCGCCAGTAGTCTTTAGTCGGAAGATAACCGCTACCGTAGTAAATCGGGCTTGGGCCAGTACCGTAGGGTGTGATGATGCCCATCACGCCCAGCGACGTCACCATCACCAGCACAAACACTTCCATATTGATGCCCGGAATGGTTGACGCGATAGTCAGCATGGCGGGCAGCAGGGCGGTGGTGTGCGCCGTGGTGCTGGCAAACAGATAGTGCAGCAGATAAAACGCCAGCAACAGTGCGATGGTCGCCATACCCGGAGAGATACCCACCATCAGCGCGCCGCCTTCTTTACCCAGCCAGGCGATAAAGCCGGTGGACGAGAGACCGTCTGCCAGCGCAACCAGCGTGGCGAACCAGACAAACGTATTCCACGCCGGTTTGTTACCGGTGATGTCATTCCACGTCAGCACGCCGGTCCACAGCATCAGTACCACGACCAGTAAGGCAGCCAGCGCAGGCTCAATCCAGTCGGCAGCAAAAATCCACATCAGCAGCGCGCAGCAGACGAACACTAACAGCAGGATTTCGTTGCGCGATAATTTGCCGAGTTTCTCCAGCTCACGACTGGCCCACAGCGGCACTTCATTATTCACCTTCACTTCCGGCGGGTAGAACCAGTAAGCCAGCAGCGGCATGGTAAGGATCAGCAACACACCCAGCGGCAGGAAGGCGATAAACCAGGTTCCCCAGGAGATATTCAGCCCGACGATGCTTTTAACCAGCGCAAGCGCCAGCAGGTTTGGTGCAAGGGCAGAGAGGAACATCGAACTGGTGATACAGGCGGCGGTGATGGCAACCCACATCAGATAAGAACCAATACGGCGCGCGCTTGGATCGTTAGGTTTTGAGTCATACAGCGGGGGCAGGTTAGCGATAATCGGGTAGATTGTCCCGCCGCTGCGCGCGGTATTGGATGGCGTAAAAGGTGCCAGCAGCAGATCGGCAAACGTAATGGCGTAACCGAGCGTCAGGCTGCGACGTCCAAGATATTTCACCAGAATCAGCGCCAGGCGGCGACCAAACTGCGTCTTATCGTAGCCGGCGGCAAACATAAATGCGCCGAAGATAAGCCAGACGGTTGAGTTACCGAAACCGCTGACCGCCCATTTAAAGGACTGGCCCGCCATCTTAAATTTCGGATCGGCCAACTGTTCAGGGCTGAAAAGCAGCCACTGGCTGCACAACGCAATGACAACGACGCCCGTCATCCCGATGACGGCACCGGGCAGCGGTTCGAAGATCAGACCGACAATAACGCCAACAAAAATAGCGAAATAATGCCAGGCGTAGGGAGGTAAACCTTCCGGTACTGGAACAAAAAGTAACAGTACGGCAACAATAATGGGCAGTGCCATCATCATCAGGCGTTTAATTCCTGATTTTGCACTGCTATTAACAGCAGGTGGTGGAGTTATCGTTTTCTCGTTCATATTGAGCATCTATAAGTAGTTGATAATTCATTTTGCTGTGGAGTGATGAGTTTGGTTTATTTAGTTTCAAAACTTACTTTAGTTATTTATGTGTTTTTCTCATCATTCAGCGGCAATTACTCAACGCAAATCTGACAGCGTTAAATAAAAATTTCAATATAATTATATAGTGCTCTTTCACTCAATAATACTCTTGATTAAGATCAACAAAGCGCAAAAGTGAGCGCATTTTAAATAATATGAATACCCACAGTGAGTTACATGGGTATTTTTTTATAAAAAATCTTAAATGTTAAGTAAATGTACTGAAAATAAATCTTTTTTCATCGCTTTTGTTTTTTTATTATATTGATTTATATAGCTTTATGTAATTCATTAAATCAGTGATCAGGTGATTTAAGGTGAATGCAATGTTACCGGTAATTAAAAGAATGTGAATGTATTATTTAAAAAGAATAATACAGTGTGAGTAGGTCTGTTACCCGAGGTATTAAATAGTTTCTTAACTAACGTAATTGTTTTGGAAAGTAAAAAACGCGGTATATTAACAGCCTGACTTCAGGATTAAAGAAAAATAACGAATAAATAAATCCGTCACCAAATTCATAATTTTTAAATTTAGCTGTGGAGTTTTTTATGACCTGCAACGAACGTATTTTAAGTTCATTTACATTACCGAATGGCACCGAGTTAAAAAACCGCTTATTGATGGCGCCAATGACGACCTGTACCGGGTATTATGACGGCACCGTCAGCAATGAACTGGTGGAATATTACCGCGCCCGCGCGGGCAGCATCGGCACGATTATTGTTGAGTGCTGTTTCGTCGACGATCTTGGCCCGGCCTTCCCGGGGGCGCTGGGCATTGATAACGACGAGAAAATCGCCGGGCTGGCAAAAATCGCTGCCGCGATCCAGGGTGAAGGTTCGAAAGCTATCCTGCAGATTTACCACGGCGGGCGTATGGTCGAACCGAAGCTGATTGGCGGGCGTACGCCGGTCGCTCCGAGTGCGCTGGCGGCCCCGCGTGAAGGTGCAGCTACGCCGGTGGCGCTGACCTCGGCAGAAGTCGAGGCGATGATCGGTAAGTTTGGCGACGCGGTGCGCCGTGCCATTCAGGCCGGGTTTGATGGCGTCGAAATTCACGGCGCCAATACCTATCTTATCCAGCAATTCTTTTCCCCGAACTCTAATCAGCGCGATGACGAATGGGGCGGCAGCCGCGATAACCGCGCCCGCTTCCCGCTGGCGGTGCTGGATATCACCCATAAAATAGCGCGTCAGTATGCCGACGACGCATTTATCATTGGCTACCGTTTTTCACCGGAAGAGCTGGAAGTTCCGGGAATTCGTTTCGATGACACCCTGTTTCTGCTGGAAAAACTGGCCGCGCGCGGCGTGGACTATCTGCACTTTTCTCTCGGCGCAGCGCTGCGTTCATCCATCGTGGAGACGGATTGCCCGACGCCATTGATTGAAAAATATTGCGCCATGCGCTCCGAAACCCTTGCTCAGGTGCCGATTATGGGTGTGGGCGGTATTATTAACGCCGCTGACGCCGAACAGGGCCTGGATCATGGTTATGACCTGATAGCGGTCGGGCGTGCCTGCATCGCTTACCCGGACTGGACGGATCGTATTGCGCGTGGTGAAGATCTGGAGCTTGCTATCGACAGCACCCAGCGTGAAGCATTGCTGATCCCGGAACCGCTGTGGCGCTTCTCGCTGGTAGAAGCCATGATCCGCGATATGAGCATGGGCGCGTCGAAATTTAAGCCAGGCCTGTTCGTTGAGACGGTGCAGGATGATACCAACGAGCTGGTGATTAATGTCAGCCTGGAAACCGATCGTATCGCGGATATCGCGCTTGCCTCCGGCCCGGTGCAAAACGTGGAGTTCACCAGCAGCTTTGAGGAGATCCGCAGCCGGATCCTGGATGCGAATACTCCGCATGTGGATGCTATTTCTGGCGCAACCAGTCAGAGCGAAGCGGTGAAAAAAGCCGTGTCGAAAGCGATGATCAAATCAAGCAAAGCGCTGGCCGCAGAAGAAGGCCACGATACCCACGCCGCGAAGCAGTACGACGTGGTGGTTATCGGTAGCGGCGGAGCCGGTATGGCGGCTGCTATTCAGGCGCATGATGAAGGTGTGAGCGTGCTGATGGTTGAGAAAATGTCAACCATCGGTGGCAACACCATCAAAGCCTCTGCCGGTATGAACGCCGCGGAAACGCGTTTCCAGCGTGTGAAAGATATTCAGGACAGCAAAGAATTGTTCTATCAGGAAACCCTGAAAGGCGGCGGCAATAAAAATAATCCTGAGCTGTTAAAACGCTTTGTAGAGAATGCGCCTGAAGCCATTGAGTGGCTCGCTCGTCGCGGCATTATGCTCAACGACATCACCACCACCGGCGGTATGAGCATCGATCGTACTCATCGCCCGCGTGACGGGTCGGCCGTTGGCGGCTATCTGGTCAGTGGTCTGCTGCGTAATGTGAATAAACGTGAAATCGATGTAATGCTCGATACATCGGTTGATGAAATTCTGTTTGAACAGGGTGAAGTCACCGGTGTGCGCCTGAAAACAGAAGAGGGTGAAAACCTGACAGTGCTGGCGAAAAGCGTAGTGGTCGCCACCGGGGGCTTCAGTGCCAACAGTGCAATGGTGGTGAAATATCGCCCGGATCTGGACGGTTTTGTCACCACAAACCACAAAGGTGCGACCGGCGGCGGTATTGCTCTGCTGGAACGTATCGGCGCGGGCACCGTGGATATGGGGGAAATCCAGATCCACCCGACCGTTGAGCAAAGTACCTCGTACCTGATTTCAGAATCTATCCGCGGCGGCGGCGCGATTCTGGTCAGCCAGCAGGGGCAGCGCTTCTTTAATGAGATGTCCACGCGTGACAAAGTCTCCGCCGCTATTATCGCGCTGCCGGAACATTACGCGTACATCGTGTTTGATGAGCATGTCCGGGTGAAAAATAAAGCGGCCGATGAGTATATTGCGCGTGGGCTGGTGACCAGCGCCAGCTCTCCGCGCGAACTGGCGACTAAACTGGGCATCGATTACCACGCGTTTCTTGCCACGCTTGAGCGCTACAACGGCTTTGTTGAAAAGCAGCACGATGAGGATTTTGGTCGTACTACTGCGTTGCGTGCGCCGATTAACGAAGGCCCGTTCTATGCCATCCGTATCGCGCCAGGGGTTCACCACACTATGGGCGGCGTCACCATCAATACCCAAACTGAGGTGTTGAACACGGATAAACAGGTAATTCCTGGCGCTTATGCCGCAGGTGAAGTGGTCGGTGGGCTGCATGGCGGCAACCGTATCGGCGGGAATGCGGTGGCGGATATCATTATCTTTGGTAGCCTTGCCGGGCATCAGGCTGCGCTGCGGGCGAAACGCAGCTAAACTCCCGCTTACACAGCCCGGCACATGTCGGGCTGTGTTTTTACTGCACTCACAAAGGAGCTGGCTATGCCTGATAATCGTCTCTACAGCTACGCTGCTGTGCTGATGGGTTCCCCAATCCAGCTAAAACTTTTCTCATCTGATGAAGCGCTCGCTTCCCGCGTTTTTAATCTTATTAAGAAGTACGAAGATCTTTTCACCGTTAACCGCACCCCTTCGCAGGTGATGGCAATCAACCATGCGGCCGGGTTGCACCCGGTGGTGGTGAGTCGCCCGGTTTACGAACTGATTAAATGCGCGAAGGCGGCCAGTATGTTGCCGGAAAGCGCTTTCAACCTGGCCATCGGCCCGCTGGTGAAGCTCTGGCGCATCGGTTTTAAAGGCGACAGCGTACCGCTGGCTGAAGAGATTGCCGCCCGGTTACGCCTTACCCGCGCACAGGATGTGGTGCTTGATGACGCGGCGAGCAGTGTGTATCTCACTCAGCCCGGCATGGAGATAGACCTCGGGGCGATTGCCAAAGGTTATATCGCCGACAGGGTGCGCGACTATTTACAGCAACAAGGGACGTTTACCGGGTTAATCAATCTTGGTGGCAACGTGCAGACGCTGGCAACGCCGCAGAAGACATGGTCCATCGGGCTGAAAAAACCCTTTGGCGCGGCAGATGAACTGGTCGGCACCATTGATGTGGCAAATAAGTCAGTAGTCACCTCCGGCATCTATGAGCGCTGGTTTGAGCAGGACGGGAAGCGCTGGCACCATATCCTTGACCCCCGCACAGGCTACCCGCTAGAGAACGAGCTGGAGAGCGTGACCGTTATCTCTGCCGATTCGCTCGATGGCGATATCTGGACCACGCTGCTCTTTGGCCTCGGCGTCGGGAAAGGGATGCGGGCGCTGCGCGAGCACGAGGATATTGAAGCGATTTTTATAACTAAAAACCGCGACATCATACTTTCCTCGCAGCGGCAATTTCGCTACACGCACAGCGATGATCGCTACCGGCTTATTGACTGTACTGTTTAAGAAGGTTGTATTGCTCGGCAATCAGCTGGTAACGGTATACCGGGCGGCCCGTGGCGCCGTAGTGAATGGTGGTATACAAAATATTAATTTGCGCCAGCCAGATAAGATATTTACGGCAGGATACGCGGGAGATATTCACCTCGGCGGCCAGCTCATCGGTCGAAAACTCCATCGCCGGGTTGGCGTCAATCCACTGGCAAATCGTGCGCAGCGTCTGCGCCGTCAGCCCTTTCGGCAGCCGACGCGTATCGGCCACATCCGGCGCGCCGCCGTGAATTAAACGATCCACGTCGGATTGCTCATACCAGGACTGGGCATTCATCTGTTTACGTTTTTCCCGCCAGGACGTCAGCGCCTCTTCAAAACGCGGGAACTGAAACGGCTTAATCAAATAATCCACCACGCCATAGTGCAGCGAAGTCTGAATCGTTGTGGCATCTGCCGCAGACGTTATCATAATGACGTCGGTAGCACGCCCCGACGCGCGAATAACGGGCAGCAGATCCAGCCCGCTGTCCTGCTGCATATACACATCCAGCAAAACCAAATCGATTACGTTCTGCGGATCGTTAATCATCTCCTCGGCTTGTCGTAACGTTGATGCCGTGCCGCAGCACTGAAAGCCGGAGAGCCGCGACACATACATGCGGTTCAGTTCGGCCACCATGGCATCATCGTCAACAATCAATACATTTATCACGCGTTCTTCCTTTCACTGTCCCAGGGGAGATGTACAAAAAATTGGGTGAACACACCCGGTTCAGACTCGACGCTAATGCTGCCGCCAAGCTCGTTTAACTGCTGGCTGGCGAGAAACAGCCCGACGCCCCGGTTTTCGCCTTTGGTGGAAAATCCTTTACGAAAAATTTCGCCAAGATTGCCTGGCGCAATGCCCGGCCCGTCATCGCTCACTTCACACATCAGCCAGCCCTGCTGGTAATGCAACAGCAGGCTCACTTCGCCTTCCTCCTGATTACTCATGGCGTCCAGCGCGTTCTCGATTAAATTACCGAGCACCGTCACCAGCACGGTGACCTGTTTTTCGTTGGGGTTGTCCGGCACCAGACTCTCGTCTGCTAAGGTAAGGATATATCCTCGCTCCTGTGCGCGCTGGATTTTTCCTAAAAGAAAACCGGCAACCACGGGAGATTTGATGCGATGCTGGATAGCGCCAATATCATTCTGGTAATTTTGCGCCGTTTGCAGCACATATTCTTCGAGCTTGCCGTAATTCTTTAAATTTAATAAACCGAGGATCACATGGAGTTTGTTCATAAACTCATGGGACGCAGCACGCAGGGCATCTACGTAGTTCACCATCCCATCCAGGCGCTGCAGCAGCTGGCTCACTTCAGTCTTGTCGCGAAACGTGCTGATAGCGCCGATAATCGTTTCCTGGCTGCGCACCGGCACGGTATTACTGAGCAGCAGCAGCCCGTTACACCCTATTTCCTGGTCCTGAATAGCCACACCGGTACGTAAAACTTCACGCAAATCGGCAAGGATAGGCTCATGGCCGGAATCGCCAAAACCCGCGTTGCTCAGCAGCATTTGCCGGGCGGCATGGTTGATGAGCGTTACCCGCCCCTGAGCATCAACAGCGATAACGCCTTCCTTCAGAGACTGCAACATGGCCTGGCGCTGCTTGAACTGCGCCGAAATTTCATGCGGCTCCAGTCCCAGCAAAATACGCTTGAGCACCCGCACCAGCCGCCAGGTTCCCAGCGTGCCGATGAATATGCTAAAGAGCACCATGCCTATCACCGCCCAGCGGCTGCGGCTCACCTGCTCGTTGACTTTATTTAAGGAGATACCGACTGCGACCACGCCAATTTGCTGACGCTGGTCATTATATACCGGCGTAAAAACGCGCAGTGCCGGAGCGAGCACGCCCCGGTTCACCGCCACATTCTCTTTACCCTGCAAGGCCGGAAGCAAATCGTTGCCAATAAAATTCTGCCCGATAATCTTCTGGTCAGGGTGCGAATAACGAATTCCGCGCATATCCGTGACCACGGCAAACAGCAGGTCATTTCGCTTTGTCACCGCCTGCGCCAGCGGCTGGATTGCGCTGCTGCCAGGGGGTAACAGCAGACCGCGCTTCACCTCCGGGGCATCGGCTAAGGTACGCGCAACGGCCAGCGCCGTCTCTTTGACGCCATCACGCGTGGCGTTGCTGATTTGCCAGAACCATAAGGCGAAAGCCAGCAGCAGCACGGAGCCGATAACGCTACAGACCATCAGCGTCACCGTTGTGCTGAGCTTCATCGGGCCCTTGCGTGCTTTAGACATCGTATTCATAGCAAACCTGATTGAGTGCAACGAAGCCATTATTATCACCGATGTAATCGATTTCATAAAGCCGTGGTAAAAATGCTCAAACGACCCTAAAGCGTGACCCCTTTCGCAGGTCTGTGCAGGCAATAACCTTATAGTGAGCAGGGAACTATAACGAAGGAGCAGTGTATGCATAGTCAGCCGAACGGATCACCAATAGCACGCCAAAACGCCAGCACGGTCGATATTGACCGGCTCGCCACCGACGATATGTTGGCTCTGATTAATCAGCAGGATAAATATGTTGCCGATGCTATCACCGCCTGCCTTCCTGATATTACTCGCCTGGTTGATAATGCCTGCGCCATTGTGCATCACGGTGGGCGAGTGGTGCTGGCGGGGGCGGGAGCCTCCGGGGATGCGGCATTGCAAAACGCCCGGGATTTTGCCGCCGCTGATAATCCGCTGGTGGGGCTGAGTGCTGGCAGCGGAACAACGGATTTTGCCAGCGGCGCGAGCGCGTTGCAGGCGGTTAAGTTTTCCCGCGAGGATATGGTCGTGGTGCTGACAGTCAGCGGTAACACGCCCTGGTCGCTGGGGGTTTTGCATTATGCCCGGGAGGCAGGCGCGCGCTGTGCCGTTATTACCCGAGTGGCGAACAGCGAGGCGGCGGCGCTGGCGGATATTCTGGTTGCGCCGGACAGCGGGGCGGAAGTGGTGAGCGGTTTTAATGAACCGAAAGCACGCCTGGCCCAGCAGCACGTTCTCACGATGCTAAGCACCGGGCTGGCAGTGCGTAGCGGGCGCGTCTACAGCAATTTGCGTGTTGATATTCCGGCAAGCTCGCTCTACTGGGCAGAGCGGCAGATTGCGATAGTGATGGCCGCAACAGCGTGTACGCGTGAACAGGCGAAACGCGCGCTGGCGAGCTGCCATCAACACTGCCGGGCCGCGATTGTCGTGCTGCTGACCGGCGTGAATGCCCGGCAGGCGGCAGAATTGCTGGCGGAGAACAAAGACCATGTGCGCCTGGCGATGCAGGAGGTGAAAGCGCTCAAAACGGCTTCATAAGCAAAAAATAGTGATGGCCCGGCGATATTTTCCCGGGCCAGTAGAAAAATTTCCCTGTCCTGATATTTATTTTCTCTTTTCTTTGCAACAACCCGTTTTATATTTCTACGCCTTAAAATAAATTGCGCGTGGTTTAATTCCACATAATAAGTGGATGCTCTTTTTTTAATTAAAAAAAGCGACGATTTCTTATTTCAGAAGTGTTCAGGTTTGTGAATGATATTTTAAATTAACGTAAAGATGAGTTAATATATGTTTTCACAAATCACATATGCTATGTAGCCCGATAATTATGCCTGCAATTAAAAAGACAATTATTTCTCTGAGCGCCATCGCGATGCTCGTTGGTTCTGTGACCCATGCATGGGCGCAGGAAACGCAGAAAACCGATTTTCTGCTGGTCGGTGGCGGTATTATGAGCGCCTCGCTGGGCACCTGGTTGCAGGAGCTGCAGCCAGAGTGGAAACAAGTGATGGTGGAAAAACTTGACGGCGTGGCGCTGGAGTCTTCCAACGGCTGGAATAATGCCGGTACCGGTCACTCCGCGAATATGGAACTTAACTATACGCCGCAGCGTGCAGACGGTTCTATTGATGTTACCAAAGCGCTGGAAATTAATGAGCAGTTTATGATTTCCCGCCAGTTCTGGAGTGCTCAGGTCAAGCGCGGTATTTTGAATAACCCGCACGCGTTTATTAATTCCACGCCGCACATGAGTTTTGTCTGGGGCGATAATGTGGACTACCTGGCAAAACGTTATGCCGCGTTGCAACAAACGACACTATTCCAGGGGATGAAATTCTCCACCGATCATCAGCAAATTAAACAGTGGGCGCCGCTGGTGATGGAAGGGCGCGATCCGCAGCAGAAAGTGGCGGCAACCTGGACGCCGGTCGGTACCGATGTTAACTACGGTGAAATTACCCGCCAGCTGGTGGGAAGCCTGAAAAAAAGCCCCAACTTTACCCTGCAGACCTCTTCGGAAGTCACTGAGTTTAAACGCAACGCGGACAACTCCTGGCATGTCACCATTAAAGACGTAAAAAGCGGTGACGAGCACGCCATCGATGCGAAATATGTCTTTATCGGTGCGGGCGGCGGTGCGCTGAAACTGCTGCAAAAAACCGGTATTCCTGAGGCCGACAACTATGGCGGTTTCCCGGTGGGCGGCTCCTTCCTGATGACCGAAAACCCGGCGGTCACCAGCCAGCATTTGCAGAAAGTGTACGGTCAGGCTTCCGTGGGCGCGCCGCCGATGTCGGTTCCGCATATTGATGCCCGCTTTATTGACGGCAAGCGCGTGGTGCTGTTCGGGCCTTTCGCGACGTTCTCCACCAAATTCCTCAAAAACGGTTCGTTCTGGGATCTGATGAGCAGCACCACGACCAGCAACGTGATGCCGATGACCCACGTGGGGCTGGATAACTTTGATCTGGTGAAATACCTGATTGGCCAGGTGATGCTGGACGATGACGAGCGTTTTGCGGCCCTGAAAGAGTACTACCCGCAGGCGCGTAAAGAGGACTGGAAACTTATTCAGGCCGGTCAGCGCGTGCAGATTATCAAAAAAGATGAAGAGAAAGGTGGTGTGCTGAAACTGGGTACCGAAGTGGTGGTCGATCAGCAAAAAACCATCTCTGCACTGCTCGGCGCATCGCCGGGTGCCTCTACCGCAGCACCGATTACGTTAAACGTTATCAAGAAAATGTTCCCGGAGCAGTTCAACTCGCCGCAGTGGCAGAGCAAAATCCGCCAAATCATTCCGAGCTTTGGCCAGTCGATCAACGGTAACGTTGCGCTGACCCAGCAGGTGTGGGATGACACCGCATCAACGCTGCAACTGACCAAACCGCCGGTCATTGAGATGAAAGAGAGCGTTGCTAAACCGGCCGAGCCGAAACGCGAAGACTCACCGCAGCATGATATGGCGCTCTGATACCGCCGCCGTCCGTTTCAACGGATAATACCTCTCAGCCCGGTTCCTGCCGGGCTGAATTTTACCGCCCGGTTAAATCCACTCAGAAATAACACAGCTGTTTTCTCGCCTGTTCGTGACCCGCCGACAATAATGCAGCGCAGCACATCTGCGCCGGGTCAGCGATTTTGCCGACCCGGGTTATCACGTCACTACAGGTAGCGTTCGAACCAGTTTCTTTCGACCCCGGCAATTTGCCCGAAATACTCACCGCTATAGACATCATAGTGGCGCGCCTCTTGCTCTTCGTAGAGAACTTTCTCTCTGGCGGCCAGGGCGTGATATAACGCGCGGCCTTGCTCAGGCGGGTTTATCGTATCTTTCCCGGCAATCACCACAAGCGTAGGGCAGAAAACATTTGCCGCGTAGCTCGCCGGTTTGTAATGCAGCGTTTCGCGGATAGTCAGAAAGGGAATTTTGACGTCAATTTCCGGGTAATGCTGTTTGCTTTGCTCAAAAAAAGCTTTGGTTTCGCTGTCGCTCACCACGCGTGTAATCCCGACCATCATCTCTTTGCCGGTCTCGGCCTTTTTTTGCGCCATTTTATCAAGCGTTGCAATAAAGTCGGCTTTCTCATCCGGCTCCATCGTTGCGGTGACCAGCGCTTCTCCATCGGCAAAGGCCAGCTGGCTGACGACGCACTTAATTCTCCGGTCCTGCGCGGCCACAGCGATGACATGGCAGCCGCCAAACGACGTCCCCCACAGGCCAATGCGCTCGGCATCAAGCGACGGCTGCTCCCGCACCCACGCAATCACGGCATGAATATCCTCAATCTGCCGGGCGGGTTCCAGCCGGCCTCGCTCGCCCTCGCTATCGCCAAACCCCCGGTAGTCAAACGTGATGGTGGCAAACCCGGCTTTGGCAAATACATCGGCAAAAGCAGGCAATAAGATTTTGCGAATGCCACAGAAACCCTGGCACAAAATAATCACCGGGTTGCGGTCATCAAGGGTAGGGGTGTGAAGCGTTAGCGCGATTCCATTGGCAAGCTTTATAGTTGAACTCTCCATTGATAAATTCCCTGTACATGTCCTTGTGATGCAGGCGTTTTCCTGCGCGCCTATACTAGCCTGCTGCCTGGCGTTTAACCAGCCGTCGATAAAGCGTACTGCGTGATATGCCGAGCGTTTTCGCCGCAAGGCTCATATTTCCCTGCGCCTGAGCAATTGCCTGCTGTTCATCACGCCGCGCGTCAGGTGCATCCGCCGCGCTGTCGGGTGCCGGGAGATCGGCAAGCGTAATACAATCGCCATCGTCGGCAAGCGCCATCAGTACTCTGAGCTGGCTTAACAACTGGCGCACATTGCCGGGCCAGCGGCGGCGGGCAAGTTCGTTGACCAGCGCCGGACTGAGGGTCAGGCCACGGTTTGCCGCGCCTTGTTCCTGCCAGAGTTTATGAATGAGGGTATCGATACGCGGCCATTCGCGCAGCGGCGGAATACGTAACTGAAACTCCTGGATGCGATAGAACAGATCCTCGCGAAACGCCCCCTGAGCCACCCGAGCCGCCAGATCATGGTGCGTGGCGCACATCAACGCGAAGTTGACGCGACAGGTGCTGTTCGCGCCCAGCGGCGTCACTGTTTTCTCCTGCAATACGCGCAGCAGCCGGGTTTGTAACGCCAGCGGCATATCGCCGATTTCATCAAGAAACAGTACGCCGCCCTCCGCTTCACGACACTTGCCGATATAGCCTCTGGGGCTGGCCCCGGTAAATGCGCCGGGGACGTAGCCAAACAGTTCCGACTCGATGAGATGTTCCGGCAGCGCAGCACAGTTGATGGCGACAAAATTGCCGTTGCGCCACTGGCTGTGCTCATGAAGCTGGCGCGCCAGATGCTCTTTTCCGCAGCCGGTTTCGCCGGTAATGCACAATGCTATTCCGGCGTTGACGATCCGCAGGGCTTTGTCATGTTCCGGCAGCTCCTCCTTTGCCGGGCCTGGCTTCCTGCGCCCAATGATGCGGCGTTCGGGCGGATGCTGGCGAGCATAATAGCGCCTTTCGCCAAAGGTGAGTTGCGTTTCGCCGCCGCGTAAACCTGCACCGGGGAAAAGCGCCTGCAGCGATGTTGCGCCGAAATGCTCAATACAGAGGGTAAACGCCTCCATAGCCAACTTGTTGGCGCCAAGCAGCGTGTTGTCTTCAAAAATCAGCAGCAGTTCCTGCGCGCTGCCTAGCCCGCTTGCGTCCTGATGCAGGCTCAGCAACCAGCGGTTCGCGCCCGCAGCACGGGTGGTGAGCGCATGCTCAAGCTGATAGACCGCTTGGCGGATGCGTGTTGCGGCATCCGCCAGCGGTGCGCTGGCCGGAGCGGAAAGATCCAGTACCCCCGCCACGCGCCCGTTAGGGCCAAATACTGGCGAGGCCGAGCAAAAAAGTCCGGCATTATGATTAAGAAAGTGTTGATTACCGGCGACTTCACAGTGGCGCTGCGTGGCGAGCGCGGTACCGATGGCATTTGTGCCGCGTGCCTGCTCGGCCCACATATTGCCTGGGGCGAGCGCGTAACGCTGGGCTTTTTGCAAAAAGCCACGGTTACCCCAGGTATCCAGCACCAGACCGCAGGCATCTGCGAGCACCATGATCGAGGGGCTTGCGGCAAGGCGCGGAACCAGCCGGGGGAGCAACGGGGCGATAAGTGGGCCTACCGCGTTTTGCGCCTGGGCTTCTTTGAGTACGGATGCGTTGACCCAGGGCTGGGCCTCGTCGTCTCGCGCCAGGCCATAAGCAAGGCTGCGCTGCCAGGAGTCTTCCAGCGCAACGGGCAAACTGGCTCTGGTCAGGGCTGGCACTAAGGACGGTACGGTTGGCGACATGGCTCTCTCCGTCGGTGAGTGTTGCAAATATGTAGCACAAAGGTGTTTCACATGTAGCGATGAGGGACACATTTCACGGATTTATTCCCCGGCATCCTTCACGGCATTGCAGAGTGACTCTTTGTATTCATCTGTTTTTGATGAATATTTTAGTTTTCGCGCTTGCCAGCATAAAACTGGCATAAGAGATGCTTATACAGAGACAGTCTGCGCGGTGCGCGACACCTCACCTGTACCCATAATAAAAGAGGATCTCTTATGAAATACGCACATCCTGGCCTGACGGGCGCGAAAGTCTCTTTTAAGCCGCGCTACGGCAACTACATTGGCGGCGAGTTTATTGACCCGGTTGACGGGCGTTGGTTTACCAACACCACACCGGTGACCGGAAAAGCGATTGCGGAGTTTCCGCGTTCGGGCGCAGCGGATATCGAAAAAGCGCTGGATGCCGCACACGCAGTGGCAGAAAGCTGGGGGAAAACCAGCGTTCAGGAGCGCGCCAATGTCCTGCTGGCCATAGCCGATCGCATCGAAGCGAACCTGGAAGTGCTGGCGTTAACTGAAACCTGGGATAACGGTAAGCCGGTGCGTGAAACGATGGGTGCCGATATTCCGCTGGCGGTTGACCATTTCCGCTATTTTGCTGGCTGTATCCGGGCGCAGGAAGGCACTGCCGCCGAGATAGACAGCAACACCGTGGCGTATCATATTTACGAACCGCTGGGCGTGGTGGGGCAAATCATTCCGTGGAACTTCCCGCTGCTGATGGCTGCCTGGAAACTGGCTCCGGCGCTGGCGGCCGGTAACTGCGTGGTGCTTAAACCTGCGGAACAAACGCCGCTGGGCATCTGTGTATTGATGGAGCTTATTGGCGACCTGTTGCCAAAAGGCGTGGTTAACGTGGTGCACGGTTTTGGTACCGAGGCGGGAGAGCCGCTGGCGCGCAGTAAACGCATTGCGAAGATTGCATTTACCGGTTCGACCCCGATTGGCCGCCATATTCTCTCCTGCGCGGCGGAAAACATTATCCCCAGTACCGTCGAGCTGGGCGGTAAATCGCCGAACATCTATTTTGCTGATGTGATGAATGGCGACGAGGCGTTTATCGATAAAGCGGTTGAGGGTGTGGTGCTTGGTTTCTTCAACCAGGGCGAGGTCTGTACCTGCCCGTCGCGTGTGCTGGTGCAGGAATCTATCTACCCGCAGTTTGTGGAAAAGGTCATCGCCCGCATGGAGAACATCCGCAAAGGCGATCCCTTCGATAGCGACACCATGATTGGTGCGCAAGCCTCGCAGGAGCAGTACGACAAAATCCTCTCGTACATTGATATCGCCAAAGAAGAGGGCGGGGAAATTATCACCGGCGGCGCACATATCAAGCACGGTGATGCGCTGGAAAATGGTTTCTATATACAGCCGACGCTTATCAAAGGGCATAACAACATGCGCTGTTTCCAGGAGGAGATATTCGGCCCGGTCATCGGTATTACGACCTTTAAAGATGAAGCCGAAGCGCTGCGCATCGCTAACGAGACGGAATTCGGCCTCGGTGCCGGGGTGTGGACGCTGGACATCAACCGGGCATGGCGGATGGGGCGTGGCATCAAGGCAGGGCGCGTCTGGACGAACTGTTATCACCTCTATCCGGCGCATGCCGCTTTTGGCGGGTATAAAAACTCAGGCGTCGGGCGGGAAACCCACAAGATGGCGCTCAGCCACTATCAACAGATCAAAAACCTGCTGGTCAGCTACAGCGGCACACCGCTTGGCTTGTACTAAGTGAGAAAGCGGGGCAGCGATGCCCCGCGAAGTGTTACAGACCGCGCTGTGCCATCAGTTTGCTTAAATCCACCAGCCGGTTGGAGAAGCCCCACTCGTTATCGTACCAGGCGAGGATTTTGACCAGGTTGCCGCCAATCACCAGTGTTGATAATCCATCAATGATGGACGAGCGCGGATCGCCCTGGTAATCGCTGGACACCAGCGGTTCGTCGCTGTAACCGAGGATGTCTTTCAGCGGCCCGCTGGTGGCGGCCTTACGGAAGGCATCATTCACTTCATCAACCGTCACATCACGTTTTAACGTGACGGTCAAATCGACGATGGAAACCACCGGTACCGGCACGCGCAGGGAGTAACCGGTCAACCGCCCCTCCAGCTCAGGGATAACGCGCCCCAGTGCTTTTGCCGCACCGCTGGAGTAGGGGACAATCGACAACGCAGCAGCCCGCGCGCCGCGTAAATCTTTTTCCGGCTGATCGTGCAGCGCCTGGCTGTTGGTGTAAGCGTGCGTGGTGTTCATTAAGCCGTGCTCGATACCAAAATTCTGGTGCAGCACCTGTGCCGCCGGGGCCAGGCCATTGGTGGTGCAACTGCCGTTGCTGACCACAAAGTGGCGCTGCGGATCGTACTGGGTGTCGTTAACGCCGAGCACAATCGTCAGGTCATCATTTTTACCCGGCGCAGAGATAATCACGCGTTTAGCGCCACCGCGTTCAATATGCACGGCCGCTTTCTCGCGCTCGGTAAAAAAGCCGGTCGCTTCGATAACGATATCGACTCCTGCGTCGCGCCACAGAATATTCGCCGGGTCGCGCTCGCTAAATACCCGCACCGGTTTACCATCGACAATCAACTGCCCGTCACCCGCTTCAACCGGAACGCGTAGCGTGCCGAGCAGCGAGTCATGCTTTAACAGATGCGCCAGGGTTGCGCTGTCCGTTAAATCATTGATGGCCACAATCTGTACGTCGTTATCGCTCAGCGCTGCGCGTAATACGTTGCGCCCAATTCTGCCAAAACCGTTAATACCGACCTTCACCATGATGGACTCCTTCTGTGGGGTATCTGATAACACTGTAGGCGGTGAAGGAAACGGCGTAAATGACAAAAGAGGATCAATTCAGGCCATTTTGCGGCAGTGAAAGCGCTGGCGATATTCGCCGGGAGTCAGGTGCAGCTGGCGTTCAAAAATGCGCCGCAGGTTGATGCTGTTGCCAAAACCACATTCGAGAGCGATGCGGGCGAGCGTATCGCGGGTTTGTTCAAGCTTTGCGCGGGCGGCAGCGAGGCGCGCTTCAGCGACGTAGCGTGCAGGCGGTATGCCGGTTTCGCGCGTAAAGACGCGGGTAAAATTGCGCGGACTCATGGCAACGCGCGCTGCCAGTGTCTCGACGGGCAACTCGACGGCCAGGTTGTCGGCAATCCAGGCCAGTAGGGCATTGATGGCCTCGTTACTGCTGGCCTGCGGAAGCTGGTAACGGCTGAACTGGTTCTGACCGCCGGGACGGTGCAGAAACATCACCAGATCTTGCGCTACATCGCGGGCAAGCGTGAAGCCGTAATCCGCTTCAACCAGCGCCAGCGTGAGGTCAAAACCGGAGCTGACGCCGCCGGATGTCCAGACCGGACCGTCCTGAATATACAGCGGGCCGTTTTCTACTTTGACCTGCGGATAGCATTGCTGCATGGTCTCCAGCAGCCGCCAGTGGGTGGTGGCATGCCGCTCGTTGAGCAGGCCCGTTTCGGCTAACAGCATCGCGCCGCCGCAAACAGAAACTACCCGGCGGGCATGCGGTGCGGCAAGGCGCAGCCAGTCCACCACTGCCGTGCCTTCTTCGGCATTCATTCCGCGCCCGGTGACCATAATCGTGTCCCAGGGCGTGCGCGGGTCAAGCTCCGGCAGGCGATGATCGGCCAGCAGATTCAGACCCGACATTCCGTGGATAACCGGGTGCGGCTGGGTCGTGGCGATGCTGATGTGATAGCGTGGTTCGGCGGTAACGTCAGGGCGCAGGCGGTTGGCCTGCATCAAGATGTCGGCGATACCGGCAGCTTCAAACAGCATGCTGCCATCAGGAACAATAATCAGAAAGGTCTTCATGTCCTGAAAAGTACGCCAATTACTTTTTAAGTCAATGCATAAAAAAACCGGAGGCGCAGCTCCGGAAAATATAACAAGACACAAAACATACTGGTGGCTTAGTCAGGCACCTCATCCGGCGCATCGGTTTCATCACGGTTGGCCATGGTATAGACCAGATATTGCTGGATGGGATCGAGATTTAACTCAACGTCTGCATCGCCAGAGAATTCAACACGGGTTTCGTTTATTTCTTCAGAGTGGGGGTCACGGGGTAACATGCTTACATCTCCGTTGCTCAGCAACATCGCATTTTGCTTCAATTCCCGAAGTGGCTGTGCCGCCGGGAAATCTATTGTGACGCCGGTCACAGAATGCCGCAATCAGGCAAACGCATGATCTGCTAACGCGTCTCCAGGCACGCTTGCCAAAGCTTCTGCACTCTTCAGCCGTGCTTACCATTAAGGTGCGCTGGGAAATTTCCAATTTTTCAGTGAGTTAGCTTTATTGTATTCCCTCTGAATAAACGATGATGTGACGTGGCTAATTTACAGCCGCGTCATTGACACCTGGTTTTTTATTGCCAGGGTGCCAGCTAAACCGACGGGTCAAAATTAGTCATAAATCGTGATATATTCCAGATATATTCCAGCGCAATAATGAAAATAGCAAAGAAAGTGTGGTTGTTTTTTGTTTTGGTTATTTTATGTGCACTTAAGGCATGTTGGGATAATATCAGCGTTCGGTTTTTGTACTTTATAAATAATGTTTCAGTTGCTATAAACTAGTGTGTAAGTAAATGTACAACATCTTGCCATGTATTAAAAATTAATCACCGCTACCGCTCATGACGAACAAAGAGCGAGCCGTTGCCGACTCGCTCTACATTTTACGCGTCGATAAAAGGCGTAAAATCAATTGGCCACAGCGTCATTCATTGCCCGATTTACGCCCGCCGCCGTGGCTATTCTGGCCACCTTTTTTACCTGCTTGCGAAGCACGTTGTGGATCGTTTTTAAAATTACCGCCGCTATGCTGGCCGCCTTTACGGCCTGCTTCAGCTGCTTTATCACGATTTTCGGCGAAATTACCTGAGCCGCCACGATGTTCAGCCATAATATTTCTCCTGGTTCGTTATTTAAATAAACGACAACACTTTTTAGCCGTTGTCGTCTTCGTGCAGAAATAAAACTAGCCGTTTCCTGAAAATAGTCAAACAACCTGCCGTCGTCGTTTCGATTTATTATTGTCAGGTGGTTTTCATGTTATTTTTGTGGCTGCAACGCGTTCTCCCTTTTAAATAAACAACTTAGTAATTTTCACAAAAATAACACTTAATTGCCTTGGGAATTATTACGCTGGTGGACAAAAAAACGGAGCGAGATAGTTAATTGTTTTTATTGCTTTATTTATTTCAAGGGTAAAAAAGCATAAAGATATCTTACCGTTTAGGAAAGTTCTTAAAACATCCGGTGTGCAAGTGGAGTGGGAAGGGGCGTATACACAGCCTGCGCGGCAGCGCTGGTTGGTCTGGCATGATTTTTATCTGTTGAGCGCAAAAATTAAGCGCCGGGCGCGGGGTTTTTGGCCAAACACGTCTATAAAGAAAGAGCGAGAAAATCACATAATCAGCACTGCGCGGAGAATTTTCCATGGCTATAGCAAAGGCTTATAACTTAAAGCAGGCATATCAAATGATTAGCTCAGGAAAGCATAACGAAGTCGAGTTGGCTTTTGATGTCGATGCGGATGCTTTTTTTATGTTGTCGACGAATTACGGTTTAAATGGGGTCAAAATCAGTAACCATGATCACCACTTTGTTCTGAGGCTTGAGCAGGAGAAATCCTCCGCTTCAGGCTAATACACCTAACGCAGCACCCCGTCTGTATTTCCGGCGGCGCAATCAGTCATTCGCCGCCCGGCAACGTTTTTCTTTTCATTCGCAAACCATCGCTGCGTAGCAAATTACGCGGTGATGCAGTATTGACACGCCAAAACAGCGCTTTTCCCCGCCTGAGAGGAAAGCGCCTGTTTACAAGGTTGATAGTTCGTGACGTTGTCACCGATTGGCCAGCCGCCGCGTTATGCGTCAGGAGTGGCGCGTAATCCTCCGGCCAGCAGCATAAAAGCCTCTGTCGCTTTCGCAAGCGTGGCGGGATCGTCGCTTGCCGCCACCCACAGCGCCGCATTGAGCGCTGCGCCGTTGAGCAGGCGGGCGGCGGCTTCCACATCCACAGGCTTCATGATGCCTTGTACCACCATGTCGCGTACCGCGTTGCGTGTGGCGTCCAGGCAGGCGTTCTGGCTCGGCCAACTTGAGGGATCGCCGAGAAACGCCGGGCCATCCAGCAGCACAATGCGCTGCACTTCCGGCTCCCGCGCCATCTCAATATAGGCCTTACCTTCTGCCAGCAGCCTTTGCCAGGCATCTTGCTCTTTGGTTGCTTGCGCCTTCGCACGCTGCGCCATTTCGCTGTCTACCTGCGCGACGACCGCTGCCAGCAGCCCTTTTTTGTCGCCAAAGTTATGATAGAGCGCACCGCGCGTCAGCCCGACGCTGGCGGTCAGTTCATCCATTGAGGCGTCAGCAAAACCTTTCGTGGCAAATGCCTTGCGGGCGGCCGCGATCAGTTTCGCCCGGTTCTCTTCCATTGTTTCGGCGCGACGTTTGCCTGCCATAGCTCCTCCTTTTCACATACATTGCGTATATCAATTGACATACGTCACGTATGTATGTTCTATTCATATACGCAATGTATCTCAACTTATCACTTTCAGCAAAAGGTAACGTTATGATCCCTCGTGAAACGGTCTTTCCCGCTAACCGTCATGCGCTGTATCAGGAGCATGGCTACTCCGCCGCAATTCGTTCCGGTGATTTACTTTTTGTCTCAGGGCAGGTGGGCAGTCGCGCTGATGGCAGCCCGGAGCCTGATTTTGCCGCCCAGGTGCGCCTGGCGTTTGATAATCTCGGCGCAACGCTTGCCGCCGCCGGGTGCGGCTTTGATGACCTTATTGATGTCACCAGTTTTCATACCGATCCTGAGCAGCAGTTTGCCACCGTCATGCAGGTAAAACAGGAAGTTTTCCCCAAAGCGCCTTATCCAAACTGGACAGCGGTAGGGGTGAACTGGCTGGCGGGGTTTGATTTTGAAATCAAGGTGATTGCGCGTATTCCGCAGGCATAAAAAAAGCCTGCGCTCAGCGCAGGCTTGCTATTAGCATTACAGTAAATCGAAGCGATCCAGGTTCATCACCTTCGTCCATGCGGCGACGAAGTCAGTGACAAACTTCTCTTTGCCATCGCTGCTGGCATAGACTTCAGCCAGCGCGCGCAGCACCGAGTTAGAGCCAAAAATCAGGTCGGCGCGGGTAGCGGTGTAATGCAGCTGGCCACTCTTGCGATCGCGCCCTTCGAACAGCTCCGATTTCTCATCAACCGGCTGCCAGACGGTGCGCATATCGAGCAGGTTGACGAAGAAATCCGTGCTCAGCACGCCCACCCGATCGGTGAACACCCCATGCTGGCTGCCATCGAAGTTAGCGCCCAGTACACGCATCCCGCCCACCAGCGCCGTCATTTCCGGCGCGGTAAGCGTCAACTGCTGCGCTTTATCGATAAGCAGTGTCTCGGTGCTCACGCCATCCCACACGCGGCGATAGTTACGAAAACCGTCTGCTAACGGCTCCATCAGCGCAAAGGAGTCCACATCTGTCTGATCCTGACGAGCATCCACACGCCCTGGGGTGAACGGAACCGTCACCGGAACACCTGCTTGCTCAGCGGCTTTTTCCACACCGACAACGCCTGCCAGCACAATAATGTCCGCCAGCGACGCTTTGTTGATGGATTGCTGAATACTTTGCAACGCCGGGAGCGCTTTCACCGCAAGCGCATTCACTGCCCACGATTTTTGCGGATCGAGCGCCAGGCGCGCACCGTTTGCGCCGCCGCGTTTGTCACCGCCACGGAAGGTAGAGGCAGAAGCCCAGGCAACGCTTATCAGCTCGCTGACCGACAGCCCGGACTCGGCAATGGCGGCTTTCAGGCTGGCGATATCGGCACCGTTTGGCTGATACACCGGCGCAGGCAGCGGGTCCTGCCAAATCAGGTCTTCTTTTGGCACTTCCGGCCCAATATAGCGTGATTTCGGCCCCATATCGCGGTGGGTCAGCTTAAACCAGGCGCGGGCAAAGGCTTCATTAAACGCCTGCGGATCGTTAAGGAAGCGGCGGGAAATCTTCTCGAATCCCGGGTCGAAACGCAGCGTTAAATCGGTCACCAGCATCGTTGGCTTGCGCTTTTTCGCCGGATCAAACGGGTCAGGAATAATTTCCGGCGCGTCTTTCGCTTCAAACTGAATTGCCCCTGCCGGGCTGCGGGTTTGCACCCACTCATATTTGAACAGGTTCTCGAAGAAGTAGTTGCTCCACTGGGTTGGGGTCTGCGTCCACACCACTTCCAGTCCGGAGGTGATGGCATCGGGGCCAGCACCGCTGCCGTAGTTGCTCATCCAGCCAAGACCTTGTGCTTCGATAGGCGCGGCTTCCGGCTCCGGGCCAACATGCTCAGTCGGCGAGGCGGCACCGTGGGTTTTGCCCAGCGTATGACCACCGGCTATCAGCGCGACAGTCTCTTCGTCGTTCATGCCCATGTTGCCGAAGGTTGCACGAATAGCCGCAGCGGCAGAAATGGGTTCACCGCTGGCATCCGGGCCTTCCGGGTTCACATAGATAAGCCCCATTTCGGTCGCGCCAATTGCGGCCTGGGCCAGGCTTTCAGGGTGACGGTGGGCCAGCCACTCTTTTTCGTTACCCCAGTCGATGTCCATGTCCGGTTCCCAGACATCTTCACGACCGGCGCCAAAGCCGAAGGTGCGGAATCCGGCGTTTTCCAGCGCAACGTTGCCCGCCAGGATAAACAGGTCGGCCCAGGAAATTTTCTGACCATATTTTTGCTTCACCGGCCACAGCAGGCGGCGCGCTTTGTCGAGGCTGACGTTATCAGGCCAGGAGTTGAGCGGGGCAAAACGCTGCTGCCCGCGCCCGGAGCCGCCGCGACCATCAACGGTGCGGTAGGTACCGGCGCTGTGCCATGCCATACGGATAAACAGGCCAATATAACTGCCCCAGTCAGCGGGCCACCACGACTGGGAGTCGGTCAGCACGTTGCGGATATCGGCTTTTAGCGCGGCGTAATCGAGTTTTTGAAACTCCTCGCGATAATTGAATTTCTCACCCAGGGGATTAGAACGGTTGGAGTGTTGATTTAACAAATCAACACGCAGTTGATTCGGCCACCAGTCGCTGTTAGCGGTGGTTCGCCCACCTTCTGGTTTGCTCGCCTGGTCATGGAAAGGGCATTTCCCGGCGGCGGAAGAGAGAAGTTTATCGTCTGACGTACTCATATCTGGCTCCATTGCGTGTGTTATGCCGTAACGATATACACAGCTTAAAGTTAAAGATACTTGAACTAATCTACAGATTTGATAGCTAATACCTAACAAATACGCAGGAAAATCACACAAAAAACGACGGAAATAACTGCTGATTAACGTAGCAACTTCTGCTGCTCTGTTCAGGATTTTTAGCGATTTATTTGACGCTGTGCAGATTCTGAATATGCCAGGAAACAAAACGGCTGCTGATGGCCTCAGCAACGCACAGTTATTAACCGCTTGTGACCTTTTCGCCTGTTGAAACACCTGCCGTGTACTACTTTCATAGCTCACAGGATGAAAGGAGACACAATGAAACCGTTACCTCTGCTGCTGGTTGCGACATTGAGTGTGGCTGGCTGTGGCGCAAATAATACGCCGCCAAACGCACCGACTGCAGGCGATAAAACCTCCACAAAACTACGTACCCTTGATGCGGGGGCTGCGCTGTTACAATCGCGCCCGCCGATTGATGCCATCAATACGTATCTTGATGGTTTTCATTTTTACAGCGGCGACAAAGATGGTCAGATGGAAGCGCATCACTATGTCACGGTATTGAATGACGACCTGATGCAGGCGGTTATCTACGATGGTAATACGAAAGATGCGCGGCTGATGGGCGTGGAGTACATCATCAGTGAGCGCCTGTTTACGTCGCTGCCCGCCGAGGAGAAAAAGCTCTGGCACAGCCATCGTTACGAAGTGAAGTCCGGGAGCCTAATCGCGCCCGGTTTGCCTGCGCCAGCCGATAAAGCGTTAATGAGCAAAGTCGTGAATACCTATGGTAAAACCTGGCATACCTGGCACACGGAGCGCGATAACACGCTGCCGATGGGGACACCGGCGCTGATGATGGGGTTCACGGCTGACGGGCAGCTGGACCCGCGTTTACTGGCCGACCGGGATCGCCGCCTGGATGTGGATACGCAGGCCATTCGCGAGGCGCGCAAGGATTTACCCGCGCGCCCGGTGGCGCCAGGAGCCGATGCCTGGCAGCAGGGGGAAGTTATCCAGCTTCAGCGTATTCGCGGTTCCGGCGAACATGGCCGGGGAAGCACGGACCATTTTGGTCAGGCGGAGCAACTGCCGTCATTATAAAGTCGACACCACGCAAAAAGCCCCTGTGAGAGGGCTTTTCAGGCGTCATTGCTAAAGTTATTTCACTTCTTTTGGCTCGCCAATGCCCAGTTCCGCACCGGTAATAGGATCAACTTTCTGATCGGATTTGGTGCGTTCACGCATGGCGTCCAGCATCGCCAGCTGTTCAGGCGTGAGTTTTACCGTCACCAGTCCATCGCCGCCATTGACGGCAGGTTGCGGATCGGCAACATAGGTGAAGTTCTCATCACTGTTCCAGCTGCCGCGCGGATCGTCACCCTGCGACATGTTGTAGTACACGTCGGTATACTGCTCGACCGGAGGCAATTTACCCGGCGGGAAATTGTTGCGAATGGCATGCAGCGCTTTCTCGAATGAAAGCATATGCGCCACTTCACGCGTCATCAGGAAACTCAGTGCATCTTTTACGCCCGGATCGTCGGTGACATTTATCAGACGCTCATAGATGATTTTCGCGCGGGCTTCTGCGGCGATGTTGGATCGCAGATCCGCCGTCACTTCGCCGATGGTATCAATGTAAGATGCCGTCCAGGGCTTGCCGCCTGAGTTTGTCAGGGCAGGGCCGCCGCCATAGAGCAAGGAGGTGACATGGCTGTCGTTACCGTTTTGCGTTAAGGAACGGTAAAGGTCAGCTTCACTTTCCGTTCCCTCAGCCAGTGCGCCTTTTGTCCCTTTGTTAAGCATGCCCATCAGCGAGCCGATAATCTCCAGATGGCTTAATTCCTCGGTCGCGATATCCATTAACATCTCTTTACGACCGACGTCATCATCGCCCAGACCCTGAGTAAAGTAGCGGCATGCTGCGGCGAGTTCGCCCTGCGGGCCGCCAAATTGCTCCAGTAATAAATTCGCCAGCCCTGGGTTAGGTTCGCTAACGCGAACGGTATATTGCAATTGCTTCACATGACGAAACATAATTACTCTCCCTTTTATCTGTTATTTTTTGGCTTCTACGCCTTTCGCTGCGCTACGCAGTAAAAATTGTTCTGTTACGTCAGGAATATGATTAATGGCCCAGTCTGCCATCGCTTGTTCCTGCGCAAGAATTTGCTTAAACACGGCAACACTTGCGGTATCACCCACTTTTTCAGCGGCGCTGATAAGTGAGGTGTAACAGGCAATTTCGAATTGCTCAAAGGCGTAGCTACTGATTGCGCCTTTTACGATTTCGTCAGAGGCAAACATTCCGCCAGCGGCCTGGCCCATTGCCGCCATTTTACTGGTGGCATCTTTCATTAATGAGCGATTAATACCGTTGCGGTCGATAACCTCGTCGAGTAATTTAATTTGCTGCTCGGTTTCAGCCAGGTGCTGCTCAATTCTGGCACGCAGATCCGGGTAATTATCGATGCGCCCGCTCATAGATTTGAGCATTGATTCCGCTTGTTTTTCCATCGCGTGAGCATCACGCAGCCAGTCATGGTAATTTTCGAGTGGCGTCATATTAACCTTCCTTTAATTATCGTCGTGTTAATTGTGGTATCAGTCAGAAAATATGATTATTTACCCGCAGCTTGCGGATTGATTTTCGACGTAGCAATTTTTGTCAGCAGATCGTCGGTTTTTTTCTCTTCTTCAAGGGTTTGGCCCAGCAGGGTTTTGGCTTGTTTCATACCCAGCTGATCGGCCAGGGTACACAGGGAGCCGTAAGAGGCGATTTCATAATGTTCGACTTTTTGCGCGGCGGCGATCAGCGCAACGTCACGCACGCTGCCTTTATCGCTGGCTTCAATCACTTCTTTTGCCTCGTCAATCAAACCCTCCATCGCATGGCATTTCATACGTTTTAGTTTGATATTCGGCTCAGCCTCCAGCAGTTGGTCGAGACGCTCAATCTGCCCCTGTGTTTCTTCAAGGTGCTGTTTAAAGGCATCAACCAGCTCTTTGTTGTCTGCTTCGCGGGCAAGTTTGGCCAGTGCGCGGGTCAGCTGTTTCTCAGCGTTGTAAATATCAGACAAACTATGAATAAAAAGGTCAGTCAGAGAATTAATTTGCATAGAGATATATCCATCTGGTCAGTAGGTGTCAGGGTGGCGATATTTTTCCGCCATGCGAAATGAAACTTTTTACGGTTCAGAATAAAGGTGTGGTCATTTTATAAATGAATGCCACGGCAGCGTGTTGCGCATTCAGGGGGAAATGATACTCCCTGATATAATGCCTGCTGCACGCTTCTTTCATATTATTCTCCCGGTGCGAAATTTAAATATCTGACATATATTCAGCAATGTGTCAGTGGTGTCGTAAATAAAATTAGTCGCTGGCGTAAAATAGTCAAATGAGGTGGGTAAACAAGCGAGGCAGGAAATAATTCAGGGATTGTCTTTTAAGAAAAATAAGCTAGTAAAATAATTTTCTAAGTGAAATAAAATACTTATGGTTTGCACATGTTTGTTTTGTGAACAATATCAACTTTTGGCTGTGGGTCAGTACATCGATGATTTACGTTCATTGAATTAAATTTACATTTCTATACATTTTGCGGCGCAGGCTGAAAAAAAATTCACGCTGTTTTGGGAGTAATCCCAGCGCAGGCTAAGGTATTTTTCACTGGTATGGGAGCCAAATCGTAGCGGTGGATTGCAAAAAGCTGACCGGTTCGCGGCGCTTAGTGCGCTTGTATGCTTCACCCGGCTTTAAGCAGCGGTGCAGTGTTGCTGCAATCCATCCTTAACGCCGGGCGTTGCTGCCGTTTTAGCTTGTCGCATCGCGTGGCGATGATTTATGCGTGCTGACGCCTTGCGCTTCCGGGTTTTCGCTAAGCGTGGCGGTTTTATTAAAGCCCATCGCCAGCACTTGTGCCGGGTCGAATAACGACAGGCTTTCGACCTGGGAGAGCATGATGACTTTACGAAAATCCATCGCAGAGCGCGGCTCCGAGCACAAATCTATATCATGATCGGCATACCAGGCGCTGTAATTATGCTCCACATGCAGATCGAGGGTTTTGTTGTCCCGGTAACCGCTCAGTAACGGGATCAGCACAATATTGTTGGCATCGCCGCTGTCAAAGGTCGCCGTCTGGATCATACCGATGTAGATGCGCTGGGATTTCAGCGTTAACCACGCCAGGTCGCCATTTTCCATACACTGATACACCAGGCCTTCCACACCGTTGGCGCGGGAGAGATGCTTGTAAAGCTCGCGGCGGCCGCGGCTGTCCAGGCGCGCGCTGGCAGACCAGTTTGAGTGCCAGAGGCAAAACACCACGGCAAAGGTCAGCATAATGACTACCGGCGCCTGAATGCCCAGAAAGCTCCAGTTCATAAAAGACATCTGCAGGTGATGATACTCAGGGCCAAACCATGCCGGAAAAAGGTTCATCATCGAGGAGGCGAGCAGCAGCGCCAGCCACAGCACGCCGGTTGCCAGCATCCCTTGCAATACGAAGATGCAGCCATAAAGCGCGACCAGAAAGTAGACATCCCAGCCGAAGCTGCGTTTGAATTTAAAGCGGGTCGTTAAATCGTGCGAGGTGTACCAGTATCCGCAAACCATTAACACCATAAATATTGCTGTACCCATTTACGCCCTCTTTAATGCATCGACATGCCGTTTGAAATCATCCTGTACCTCCTGACAATGGATATTGACGGAGGTATTCCCATCAGTGTCGACAATGATTCTGTCTCCCTCTTCAATGGCGTCTATCATCTCCCCGTGGCTCATCACTTGCAGTAATTGATCCGGGCTTGAAAAGAGCGAGTGCAGCATTTTCTTCATAAATCAAAGACCTCCTGGCGATAAATATCGAAATGACTCCAGCATGGCGTAAGTTTCCTCCTGTCAGAGCTGCGTTTTTTTGTCGCGATAGCGGATAAGTGGCGTGACGGTAATACCGTGAACCAGCACGCTTATCGTCACCACCGTAATAGCCAAATTAGTGACGGTATTCATCCCGTCGCCCTGAAAACCATGTACCCATGCCCAGGCAATATAGTTAAGGCTGCCGATGCCGCGAATACCGAGCCAGCCCACGAAGATGCGTTGTAGCAGGGGACTTTTGCTGCGCCAGGAGACGATGAGCACCGCCAGCGGCCGGATAACGAAAAAGATGATGGCGGCAAGCAGCAGGGCGCGCGTGTCCCAGTGTTGCGCCAGCGTGACGCCCAACACAATGACCAGCACGGCGGCAAAAATACGCTCCACCGTGTCGCCAAACGAGAGCGCATCGCCGATCAGTAAACCGACTGATTTGACAGGGTTGCGCTCGTTTAGCGCATGCCGCCGGTGCGGGTTAACCAGCATTTCGGCGGGCAAATCGTCTTCGGTTCGTTTATCGGGATATCTTTTTTGCGTACTCACCTCGGCGCTGCGCATCCCGACGCCTGCGGCAAAAGCCGCCAGAAAGCCGGAGGCGCTAAGGGCTAACGCCAGTGAGAAACTCAGGCAGATTAACGCCAGCGCGATAAAATCACTGGGCGCGACCACGCCCTGCACCGAGCGCGATCGCGTTGCCAGGATACCTATCAGGCGCCCCAGCGCGAACCCAATAGCCAGCCCGCCAATCAGTGCCCACAGCAGATCCACGCTAAACCAGCGCAGTAACTCTCCGCTATCAATGGTATCGCCGGATTTATACAGCAGCAGCGCCAGCATCAAAAAGGGCAGCGCGGTGCCATCGTTCATACCGGCCTCGCTTGAAAGCGCGAAGCGCAGCCGGTCGTCATCCTGCGCATCGTTTATCGATACAAGGCTTGCCAGCACCGGGTCAGTTGGCGCGAGGATAGCGGCTAAGGCCAGCGATAACGACCAGGACAGGCCCGCCAGATAGTGGCTCACCAGCATGATAGCCGCGATGGTCAGCAGCATGGCGGGTAAGGCCAGTTTGATGCCCATCTTCCAGTAAGGGGAGTTCAGCGGCAGACGTATTTTAAGCCCGGTAATAAATAGCGACGCCGCCATAGCGATTTCTGTGATTCGGCTGACCAGCGGCGCATGTGCCACGATGTCAATGTGCAGAATATCAAGCACCCAGGGCCCACACAGCACACCCACCAGCAAATAGAGTCCAAACACCGGCACGGGGACACGGCTTATCCATCCAGAGAATAATGACATCAACAACAACAGCCCGCCTGTTGCTGCCGTCCATGCAAGATAACTCATACTTCTACATCCTTTCTGAAATAACGTAACACTCTGCCAGACCAAGTATATGCCGCTTCAGCGGACGCGCCGGGAGGAGACGTATTTTTCAGTCTGGTCTGTAAGCCGCCCCGTTTCTGGCTATGCTTACTGACTCAATCAATAAAGGAGGCGTAATGACCAAAAAATTGATGCAGGAATACCTGGTGTTAGGTGGTGAGCATCACGGTGAAGTGTGGCGCGGTATCTACCCGGCGATGGGGCTAAACCTCTCTACGCAGGATGAGCGAAACGGTCAATTCTTCGACCGGGCGGGGGAGCGCAAAGTGACGCTGGCAGGCCAGGAGCAATATTTTATCTCTGAATGGTGCTGCGCTGAGGGCGACAGCTATTTGCTGGCAAGTGTGGAAGATCTGGCAACATTTGATATTGCCGAAGAGATAGCGCAAGTCTCGCCACCGCTGCGCCCCGTAAGCGGTACCGTGGAGGACTGGGTCTGAATGCGCGGCTCACCTGTCTGGCAGGGTCGGTATTCCTCTATTAGGGGTAAGTAAGACTTTTTTACTATTGCGCCCGAACAGAGGATTCCAATGACACAAGCCACTGCTGACTTCACGCTTCTTGACCGCTACTGGCGCGCCGCAAATTATTTATCCGTCGGGCAAATCTATCTGATGGATAACCCCCTGCTGCGCGAACCGCTGAAACCTGAGCATATTAAGCCGCGCCTGCTGGGGCACTGGGGCACGACGCCGGGGCTGAATTTTATCTATGCGCATTTAAACCGGGTCATTTGCCAGCGTGATATCAATATGCTTTATGTCTGCGGGCCGGGTCACGGCGGGCCGGGGATGGTCGCCAACACCTGGCTTGAAGGCAGCTACAGCGAGATTTACCCGCATATCGCAGACGATATCACCGGGATGCAGCAGCTTTTCAGGCAGTTCTCCTTTCCCGGTGGCATCCCAAGCCACGCTGCGCCGGAAACGCCAGGCTCGATTAACGAAGGCGGCGAGCTGGGGTATTCACTCTCCCACGCGTTCGGGGCGGTGTTTGATAACCCTGAGCTGATTGCCGCCTGTGTTATTGGCGACGGGGAGGCCGAAACCGGGCCGCTGGCGTCAAGCTGGTACGGTATCAAGTTCCTTAACCCGCAGCACGATGGTGCAGTGCTACCGATTTTGCACCTCAATGGCTACAAAATCGCCAACCCAACGTTGCTCGGTCGTAGCAGCGATGAAGACCTGCGCCAGTTGTTCAGCGGCTATGGCTACGAACCGATGCTGGTGAGCGGGCATGAGCCTGCGGATATGCATCAGCAAATGGCTCAGGCACTGGATAAGGCGCTGGATAAAATTCGCCATATTCAGCAGCTGGCGCAGGCATCTGAGTTACCGCGCTGGCCGATGATCATTTTGCGCAGTCCTAAAGGCTGGACCGGCCCACAAAGCGTGGACGGTAAAAAAGTGGAAGATTTCTGGCGCTCGCACCAGGTGCCGGTTTCCTCCTGCCGGGAAAATGACGCCCATCGCCAGATCCTCGAAGAGTGGATGCGCAGTTACCATCCTGACGACCTGTTTGATGAGCAAGGAAGGCTCAAGCCTGAGCTTCGCGCACTCGCGCCGCGTGGCGATAAACGCATGGGGGCTTCGCCCTGGGCAAACGGCGGCAGGTTGCGCCGGGAACTGCATACGCCCGCGCTGGAATCTTATGCTGTTGACGTGGCTTCACCCGGTGAAACCCAGGCGGAATCCACCGCCGCGCTGGGGGCGTATCTGGAGGGGATTTTTATGCAAAACCCGGACAATTTTCGCTTATTTGGTCCGGATGAAACGGCGTCGAACCGCCTGAGTAAAGTCTTTGAGGTGACGAGCCGTACCTGGCGGGAGCCGCTCAAACCTTACGATGAACAACTTGCCCCGGACGGGCGGGTGATGGAAATTCTCAGCGAGCATCAGTGCCAGGGCTGGCTTGAAGGGTATTTGTTAACCGGTCGTCATGGCCTGTTTAATTGCTACGAAGCGTTTATTCATATTGTTGATTCAATGTTTAATCAGCACGCAAAGTGGCTGAAGGTGACGCGTAGTCTTCCCTGGCGAAAACCCATATCGTCGCTGAACTATCTTCTCTCTTCTCACGTCTGGCGCCAAGACCATAACGGTTATAGCCATCAGGACCCTGGTTTTATTGATCACGTCGCGAATAAAAAAGCGGATATCGTGCGTATCTATCTGCCGCCGGATGCCAACACGTTGCTGCATGTGGCGGATCACTGCCTGAAAACCTGGGATCGTATTAATGTGATTGTGGCCGGTAAACAGCCTGCGCCTCAGTGGCTGACGCTGGAGAAGGCGGCAAAACATTGCGCGGCAGGCATGGGCGTCTGGCAATGGGCCGGGACGATGGAGGCAGGTGCCACACCGGATGTGGTGATGGCGTGCGCCGGAGATGTGCCGACGATGGAGACACTGGCGGCGGTCGATCTGTTGCGGGGGTATTTTCCCACGTTGCGTATTCAGGTCGTCAATATTGTGGATCTGATGGCGCTGCAAACGCCGGAGCAGCATCCGCATGGCGTCAGCGAGCGTGATTTCGACGCGCTCTTCACTCAGGATAAGCCGGTGATTTTTGCTTTTCATGGCTACCCCAGCCTGATCCATCGCCTGATCTATAAGCGTAATAACCAGCGCAATTTTCACGTGCACGGATTTATGGAAGAGGGCACCACCACCACGCCGTTTGATATGACGGTGATGAATGAGCTGGACCGTTTCCATCTGGCACAGGCGGCTATTGTGCATACGCCTTCATTGCAGGGTAAAGCGGACGCTATTCTTGATGAGCTGGCGGAGAAAATTGCCAGTCATCATCAGTATGTGCGTGAATATGGTGAGGATTTTCCCGAAGTGCGTAACTGGAAATGGCCGTCGCAGCAAGGCGGCGAATCGTTCCCGGAATAAAGGTGGACGAAAGGAAAAGCGATGCGCTTTGGTGGATTTGCGCTTATGTGCCAATGTTTATAACGTCGGCAGGCGCGGCGTTATCGAACCTGGCCGTACAGAATCCACCGGGTTTTATTCGCTTATGGATTTTACCTGCCATAGGTCTGACACTCTGAAATCACCCGCCAGAAGGGTCCGCATGATGCGCCTTCTGGCGGGGTAACAATTAGCGCAGCTGTTTTAGCAGCGCCTGGGCCACATTTTCGGAACTTGCCGGGTTTTGCCCGGTGACCAGCTTGCCGTCTTCAACCACATAGGGTGCCCAGTCGGCGCTTTTGCTGTAGTTCGCGCCAAGCGCAATCAGCTCGTCTTCCACCAGGAAAGGCACAACCTTTGTCAGTCCGACACCGTCTTCCTCGCCATTGGTAAAACCGGTAACGTTACGGCCTTTTACCAGCGGTTCGCCGGAAGCGGCTTTGACATGGCGCAGCACGCCCGGTGCGTGGCAGACGAAACTGATAGGTTTATCAGCACGGGCGAAAGATTCAATCAGCTTGACAGAGGTGTCTGATTCAGCGAGATCCCACAGCGGGCCGTGACCGCCGGGGTAGAACAGGGCGTCAAAATCCTCCTGACGGACGCTGTCGAGTTTTACCGTATTTGCCAGCGCATGCTGCGCCGCTGAGTCCTTTTTAAAGCGCTGTGTCAGCGCGGTCTGAAAGTCCGGTAAATCACTTTTCGGGTCCAGCGGCGGCTGCCCGCCTGCCGGGGAAGCAAGAACAATCTCTGCGCCTGCATCTTTAAAAACATAATAAGGTGCCGCAAATTCCTCCAGCCAGAAACCGGTTTTCTTACCGGTTTGGCCCAGTTCACTGTGCGAGGTCAGTACCATCAATACCTTCATCTGCATCTCCTTTTTTCAGCCAGTGAGTTGATTCTGAAAGCCTGCGACCAGGCGCAGGCTTTATTAAAAGTAAACTATAGCTGGCTATGCCGTGTAACGAAAATGGCGCTAAAGATGCCGCTCGGCTGACCCATAATAACTCAGCGCTAAAAGTTTATAATCCAGATCATTTTGTTCATCTGCAACATCACGTCTGACGGTGGTTACCTGGCCGAGTTTTGCAATATCCAGAATATAACGGGTAACGCTGTCCGCATTCTCAATAATGATATTCGCCCTCACCATCGGGTTGTCATTAATGAATTTTATCGCAGCCGCATCATCGGGCTGTTGCATATTTAAGTGCTTAAATATGGCCGGTATTGTATTTCGCCACGAGGAGGTTTTTTTAATATTTCCGGTGCTTAGCAGGGAATCCAGTCTCCTCACCCCGAGCTGTACATCCTGTTCGCGGAAATTCATATCAAGCGTATAAAAGACGTCCACCGTATCAGCAGCAGTATGCGAAGATTCATGGATAATATAATGTTCCTGCGTTCTTTCTACCGCCGCCTGTTGGGGGGACGAGGACTTCACTTTGGGGAAAAAGTCATCAATGACAAACATACGCCGCAGCCCGTCGCCGGACAGGACAAACGCCATTATTGATGAGGGTTCATTTTTAAGCTTGGTGGGATAATATCTGGGTATTTTCGGATCTTCGGCACGTATAGTGGAAGAAATAGCAATATTTTTATAATCAATCTCCTGGGATTCCTCAATATAACCTTTGATGCGTGATGAAATCACTTTTAAACGCTCTTTCACCTGGTTGATAATATCGGTATTAACCGTATCGAAAGCCACGGAAATATAATCATCGATCTTCTCCTGCATGGCCGCATTATCCAGCTTCGCCAGAGTGTTACTCAGCGTATTTTTTACGCGGATCATTGCATTACGCAACTGTGCGCGGCTTTCAATGATATAAGGCGGAACTTGCAGTTTAGCGAATTCGTTGGTTTCAAATCCATACCAGGTTTCATAGGGGATTTCTTTAAAAACGCTTTGCAATGAGTGGGTGACCAGTGCATCGACCGTATGCGGGCGCAGGTAGACCTGGCCTTCTTTAAGCGGGGCGAAGCCTTTTGAACCTGGCTGAGTGGTCGTAGTAAACTCCTGATCAAATGCCCATCTACCGATCGCCAGCCCGGAATTATAATGAACTCCCTCTCCAGCCGCACTGACCGCAGTGGAAGTTGAAGGTTGGTTTTGCGGCGTCGTACCACGCTCAAATTTACGGCACATATAAAGATTCAGCCTGGCCTGTTTATCACCAAAAAGATTTGAAATGGATGTCATCAGCGTTTCGGAATCCATGCTGGGGGACAACATATGGAGCATATTTTTATTATATTTTCGGGCCAGATGATAAGGATTAGGCGCAGCACCGGTAAACTCACTAATCGTATATTTTTCAGTTGTCTCGCCCGGATTTTTAATTTCTTTAGCGGTAAATCTGCCGCTAATAAAATCTACCGCGCTACCTTTATAAGGCACCAGTTGATGACCCGGCGCGGTGTAATATTTTACTTCAATATTATTGGGGACTATGCTCGGGACACGCGATGTTTTCCCGTGTCCCTGTAAGTACAAATCAGATGTTGCACTCTTTGTGTGATACAGGCTGAATTGCGGAAACTCTATTCGTACAACATTACCAGGCATATGAACTATTTTTGTTGCACCGGTGGAAACCAGGCGCTCATCGTGTGGATCAAATCTGAAGACTTCAGAATACCCCGCTTCCACACTGCTGCGCTCATACAGTTCAAGTTCAGGGTAGTATTTCATCATACAGCCGTAACTACTGCTGTGCGGGATAATCGAAATATTACCGGAGATAGGATGATAATAATAAATCTGGCGAACTTCGTTTGGCGCGCCGACTTCAACAATTCGTTGGCTTTTACCCAGGAATTGAATTGGGTAATAATTATTTTGCCATTTCAGGTAGAGGTTATTATCCGCCGTACTGAAGACATTTTTACTCCCCGGAACTGCGGTGACATCTTTAGCGTCGAAACGTAATCGGTTCAGGAACGAAATTTCCAGCTCTCTCGGCGTTAATTCATCGGTATAATTTTCCGTACCGGAAAAAAATGTGTTCACGCCACGTTTTACTCCATGATTTTTTACCCACGGGTGCAGAACAAAGACATCCTGCTGATAGGTTGCCACACGGTAATGGAGATCCTGCGTCATGAGGGTGACAAAGTGATGAGAATTAAGCGTTACATGAGCACGGAAACCCACATCATTGCGGAACATATAGTTAAATTTAAGCGAGTTCTCCGGCATATCATTTAAAATATTAACATTGGATTGATAAACAGGTGTTTTGCTCAGGTATTTCGAAATGACACTGTGCAATTTTGTTTTCTGTTGCGTACTGAATTTACCTGCCACCAGCGACTTTTGTATCTGTGCATAGGCATCTTTGATGTTGATATGAGCGCCATCTTTTAGCGGAACATTTAAAAGATCGAATGTTCTCTTCGATGAGAGCATGACGGCATCAAGAACAGCGCCGGTAAGTTCACGTGTGGATACACTTTTCGTTGTTTCATCCAGACCCAGGTCGTCGATATTTATAAACAACATATCGTCATTTCCTTCGCCAATATATACCGGGCTGGTGATTTTATTTACATATTTCGCAGACTTGGATGGGTTGGTCTGGATAGCCGTAATAAGTTTAATATTGCGTCTGGCTAACTCATCTTTAGCGCTGAGAAGCCGTGAATATAAAGAATTTTGCACTTCGCTGAGAAATTTAGTGTCATCGCTTTCAAATATTTCACTGAGGTAATCTTCTATCAGGGGGTTATTATAGTCCAGCGGGTTAAGTGATTTAAGAACACTTACCAGCATGGTGTTTTGCAGATAATCCATCTGCCCGGAGATATGAATCCTGGCTTGTTGCAATGTCGGGTTATAGGTTCCCCTGGTAGTATGAAGGTCATGGATTTCGACGACAAAATCATTATTTTTTAAAATATTATCTGGTATCAACGCTTTTTTTGCCATCTCTAATAACGCGCTATCTGAAGGGCGTGTTTGCGGCGTAGTGGTTATTTCCAGCGGTCTTTCAACATAAATATCTTCAGAGAGCTGTACTTGATTCATTAATGATTCTATCTCATTGGCATTCTCCATATTGATAAATGGGCGATTTTTTATAAACATTCTGGCCTGTTCAGGTGTTATATTCACTTTCTCGGCAAGATAATTGACAATATCAACGAAATTTATCGTGTCGCCATCCTTAATAACAACAACAGTGGCAATTTCTTTCTCCCGGTTAAAAAAATCACTGCGGCCAGTTACTTTGACACAGGGATAACCTGTTGGGTTTTCTTCTTTATTTGTTTTGCTAAGTATTTTTGCATTAAAATAATTACCGGCATAGTTTAAATAATGTTGATTAGTCTTCTTGTCCTGATATAAACCGGGGATCTCACCCGTACGCACTGGCGTCAGCTTGGACAAGGCGGGCAGGGTATTAGAGGTCATTTCTTCGCGTATTGCCCGGTGCAATCTTATATTAAGATCGGTATCAATCGAAAGCCCTTGCGCGACACAGGATGAACCACCGCCGGGCGTCCTCGTTACGCGACACTGTTTCTGACTAATGTATTCGATAAGCGATCTCTCTCTTGTTGTCTCTCTGATGCGAAACCACACGCCATTATCTGACCAGAGTTTAATTGGCGTGCTACCGTAGCGCGGTTTCGAGGTAAACTGAATATCCTTATCCGTACGCGACGTTACAACGAAATTCTCATCATCGACAGTAAATAATGAACTGCTAGACTTGGCCTCTGTGCTGGTTAATTTAACTGCATATTTTCGCAAATAATCCAGCGCGGCCGATTCGATCCTGAATGGAGTATTTTTATCTTTAACACTGAGTGTCTTAAGAGTAAAAAGCATATCGTCGCCATGTTCTAATGAAAAATAACCTTTATTAAACTTAATCTGTGCATCTGAATAATCAGGTAAAGTAAAAACATTGTCTGTTTGTGTGCCGCTTTGCTTATTGACTTTATAATAAACATTGTCTTTTTTAAGATAAGCATTTCCCCAGTAGTCATAACTTAACCCATTTGATTCGCGCATAGCGCCAAAACGAGCCTGAGTAACATCCATGCTGGCATCGTCTTTATTTGCCAGCAGAATTTTCAGGTTACGATCCATTCTTACTGACGGACGTTCAAAATCCCAGCCATAAGGACTCCAGACAAGTAACCGCTGTTCTTCGTCCGGCACCGATTCAAGCGTGGTATAAGCGATGGTTTGTCCATCGATACTTTCGAGCCGGGCAGGGATAAAATCCATGTCAATAAATACACCAGTGAGCGTCGGTTTGCCGGGGATTTTAATAATTATGCTGTCCTTCGCGCCTGCTTCAGCAACGGCATTGCGTGGGAGATCATTGAGTGGGTAGCGATATTTCGTCTGTACCACTCTGGATTCTTTATCCATATTTTTTTTGGCGCTATAAAACATATCCCAGCGATTTTCTTGCTGATTGAATTTGACCTGTTGGTAATGCCCGTTCTCATCCTGAACGACCGTTGTCGCTTCATCTGTTGTTTCGAGCATATATTCCCTTTCCTTTATTTTAATGTAGGGATTACCGTCAGATTTAAAGGAAAAACGATTAGCGAAGGGGAAACTGGTTTTACCTGGATTTAAAGTATCGGGTTTACTGATAAACTTCACGCGCTGCGCGCCGTTAAGCATCGGAATTTCTGTGCGGAAGAAGGAAAATACCTGGAGAATGGCATTTAACACCAGCGATAATACATCACCGATACTGATACTTTTCCCGTCCAGTGCGTCGGCAATCAGAATAAGCGTCGGGCCGAGCAGGTTCTTTAACGCAAACGCGGGCCAAAAGATTGGTACCAGACCCAGCACGGTATTGATGATGGCATCAAACACCTCGACCCTGTCAGCCAGCCAGTAAACATCCTCCGGCGTGGGACAATCCCCTCCTTTGATTTCCAGTTCATAAATTTCCTGCCAGGCAAGCGCATTGGTGACAGCAGGGGCGACTAATGCCTGGCCGATTAAACGTAACATATGCGAGACGGTTAATTTTTTTTCACCCAGGCAGGCGAGTTCTGGTATTTCCACGCGCACCACGTTGCCGTGCCCCTCGACATAAATCATATCTTCGTTTTCACCGAGTTTTCGCCCCTGGAATCGAATAGCGATAGGGTGGCGCCAGCCCTGCGGTTTATCCTTCTCGACGACGGTGCCCGACTCTGGCGGATTGTCAGTTTGTTCGGGTAAAAAAACGTTGTCATTCGGATCGGGAATATAGTGCCCGTGCGTGTTTTTGATATTGATTTGCGGGTGGCGGAAAAACTGGTCGCTTTTTTTATGTGAGTGTGTTTCCGGTCTCTCTGTGCTGTGATTTTCCGTGGTATTTGACGGCAGTTTGGGAGCGCCAAGACCTATACCCACACCGGCTCCGGCAAGTGCGCCACCGCCTGCGGCCGGGGCGAGTATATCCCTTATCGGGTGTAAGGGGCTTCCTCCTGGCAGTGGGGGGGCAGGAACAGGTGGAACAGGCACCGGGGGCACCGGAACGGGCGGTGCTGGCAGGCCAGGAGAATCTGGCGTCGGGCCACGCGGTGGGCTCGGCGAATCCGCATCGTCGCCTAATTCTTCACCCGGATGTGAGTCCGTGTCGTCGGTATCTTCAATGGAGGTATCTTCGGTATCCTCAGAGACATCCTCTGAGGATTCATCAACGTCACGCCACGAGGAGTCGTCGCTCTCTTCTTCAGAAATTTGCAGCGAGGTATCGTCAGAATCTTCATCGGTATCCTCGACCGATTCTTCTAATGATGTATCAGTATCCCGACGTGAGGCTTCATCGGAATCCTCTACAGATTCTTGCGCTTCTGAAGCATCCGTATCGACGCTTTCGTCAGAGTCTTTTTTGGGTGACCAGTGTAAAGCAGGAAGATGAGGCCACGGCTTTGCCGTCGTTGACGTCGACGTTGACGGCGATGTTGGCGGTGGCGTTATTGTTGACGACGGGCAGGAAGCGCGCAGCGCGCAATACTGTTTAATCCATGCATCAGCCTTTGTCGTTACCTTATTCTTCGAGGCCAGCTGATAAAACGTATCAAGGGAGAGAAGCGTTAAAAGCGGCGCGGAATTCAGATACAAATGGCTTCGATAGGCCGGGTCAAAATGGCTCAGATAGGCCAGTTTTTCCGGCACCATTAGCGAGTTTGTTTTATGTTTATAAGCCGGAACCTGCTGCAGGTATTTTTTGCTCGTTTCTTTTAAAGTTAACCACTGCGGTTGGGTTAGTTTACGCTGTTTTAATCTGTCAGTGACGATATCCCCGGCATCGCATACCGGCGTTGCCATACTTTTAATAGGGGCAATGTCGAGAAAATCGCAGTTGATCCCCTGCTGATAAGCTACGGCCTGGATAATTTCAGCCGAGAGCTGGACTTGCTCATTATTCTCGTGGTTGAGTTTATGCGTATTAATATAAATATGGCCGCTTTCAGGTGACATAAAAACCCTGTTTCCGGCGTTTTTTTCTGTATCCTTAAGTTTTATATCTTTGCCATGTACTAAATAGATATTATCAGCGGAGAGCTGATCGTTTACTTTTTGCAGGTTTTTACGCCAGGTGGCGGCCAACGCTGACTGGAATTCATCGCTGTCCACACCAAATGCATTATGCAGATAGGATTTAATCACCGGCCTGTGAGGAGAGTTATAAGTCAGTGAGGTTTGCAGCGTCGTTAAAACGTCATTTTTTATAAACTGCGTTATGTCTTTTACTGCTGTTTGTTGCTCCTTTTTCCTAGCGTTAATCGTCTTATCCTCTGCCGTTAGCTTGAGAAGTTTTAACTGATTAGGCTTAATTCTGGCAGGGTACAGATGTTCTCTGGCAAACCGCCGCTGCGCGGCAATATCGGTATTTTTCCAGGTTTTTTTAAACGGTTCACCGGCAGGGGCAACATAGTGTTTGCCGGTCGCTAACACTTCGCTGACGGCTTCTTCGACTGAACGAATTTTGGCCGTGTGTCGCCAGGGAAAGTTTTTAAGATAGAGTGCGGCGGCCTCATGTTTTACATTTAACGTTTCGGCAATCAGACTCTCCCAGGTTTTCATTTCAATTTTGTCTGCGTCCCTCTGTATAACAAATGTCGCCAGCTCTTTTTTCGCCCGGTAAAAGTCCCCGGCTTCATAAACCCTGATGCTATTCATCCCGCAAGGATTATTCAAACTTCTGGCATCAATAAACATCGCCGGAAAATATTCGCCACGGTATAAAAAGAGACTTTGCCAGTTGCGTTTATCTAACCATGCGACGGGAAGCGTGAACTCTTCAATTTTCAGAAGATCTTCTGCTGCCGGGTGAATATTGCTGATAAGATCGCTTTGAATAGATTTTAGCAAAAGGCTATGCAGCGACGTTTCAATGCTCAGGGGGAGCAGGGCGTCATTATAATGCAGATCAGTATAGGGTGTTGAAACGCTGCCGTCCCTGACTCTGACAAGCGTATCACCCGTTGACCACAGCACGATATCACGCTCAGATTGCGCCGGGTATTTTGCATGTTTGACATATATCGCGGCATCTGAGTATTCGCGCACGGCGTATTTATTATCCGCAACGATAAGCATTGCGCCGTTTTTTCCTTGCCACAGGCCGGAATAGCGCCAGTACAGCGCGTGGTCGGGTGTATCCGTTAACGATGCAGCATTTTCCCGCAGGTAATTAACGGTATCGCTTTCAATATAAAACGGTTCAGAATTAACAACGGTATTTTTTATTTTATCGTTTTTAAGCGCATGAATAATGTTATCGGCATGTTTGAGTAACATTACGCCGTTCTTCCAGGCGATCGTCGCATTTTTAAAATCTGTAAGCGTCAGCTCGCGTTCAGCATTGCTATTTGCGGCATTACGCTCAACGTTAAAATAGCGATAATCTTTCTTTAAAAACTTTTTACCCGCATTGTCGTCGCTCAGTCCGTTAGCCGGGTCGATTAATTCAAGGGGGCGAACCGGCGTCTTTTTGACACAGCGATCTTTGTCTTCCAGAAGAATTTTCAGGTATTCGTCCATTTTTACCGAGGCAGGTTCAACCTGCCAGCCATAATCACTTTTGGCGATTAACTTTGCGCTGGCCGGTTCATTACAGGCTGCTGGCACCACGGTTTTTGCCGCCAGTGCTGGTTTGCCGGTTTTTTTATGCGTATCAAACCAGGCTGTCGGGATAAATTTACCCCTGGCGAAGACACCACGGTGGTGTTTTGCATCTGTGCTTTTGGCTTCGAGTACATTTAATTCTTCATTGTATTCCATTGCTTTTATTGCAACAGGATCGACCTTGCTCAGACTGTATTCTTCCAGCAGCTTAAGGTTCTCCGGGGTATAACCATGGTTATCCACTTCACTGACAAACTCCCAGGCGCTTTTCTTCTGATTAAAACGCACAAAACGGCAGCTGCCGTCAGCATCGATAATAAATGGCGCACCATCAGGCATAGTCGATAAGAGAAATGCCTGCTGGCCCACGGTAATCCAGGCATAACCATTGCGGGCGAAAAAGCGGGGAAAGAGTTCTGCGTCATTTTTATTCACCTGATAGAGACGCAGGTGCTCCGGTATCGAAAGCGTTGGGATAAGCACCTCAATCATCAGCGCTAACTGTTTCTGGCGCAGCGCCAGTGCGTCCGCGCTAAGCGGTTGCGGCAAGCTACTGTCCAGCATCTTCAGTAAGGGCATCACCATCAGTTTTGATACCGCGTCAGGCCCGATGCCCGGAAAGCGCGACACCAGTTCATTACGGGTGGTGTTAATGAGCGGCGACAGGTTGCTACTCTGCCAGGACGGTAACGCTCGTTGTCGGTAATCGCTAAGCGCTGCGGCGGGGAGCCAGACAGGCTGTGGATAGTCGTTTTTCATCAAATCATTGGTGTTTGTAAGCGACAGGGCATTGTCCTCTTTACGGGTCAGACCGTACGCTAACAATCCGGTCGCCGCCGCCGCTGAAAACGCGGCCAGCGCGATACCGACACGCGTGCAGGTGCGCGAGCGTTCTGCCTGCTCTCGTTGCGCCTGCTCGCGCTTAGCCATTTCCATTTCCTGTTTCAGGGAGAGGACTTCAATCAGTTTCGCGTTGCGCTCTTTATCGCCCGGCGTCCCGCCACTGGAAAACAGCTCGCTTAACCGCCGCCAGGTGTTATCGGAAATCCACGGCAGGTAATAGCGCAGGGTTTGCGGCGAAGGGTTAACCGATTCCAGCTCGTTGATCACCAGTGGGTGGGTTTCAGGCGTCTTCGTCTCACGGGGAATATCGGTACGGAAATACTCACGTTCAGCGGGTAAGGTTTTCGGCATTTTCGTTGACTCCGGCAGGTGAAATATGTCGTCAACATACCTGCCAGCAGGCGGGGCTTTCCTGCAATAAACGGTTATAAAGTGAGCGATTTACCAGGGCTGCTCCACCGTTTTTTATCCTAATCGCATGATTTACGTATGCACTTTGGGCACTGCTAAAAAAGCGTAAAACCCCCGGCCGTACCGATTTTGCTCAACTATTTTTTTTGATGACGATCACAAATTGTTAAGAAACCGCACGGGTGGTGAAACCCTGGATGCTTACCCGTCACTCAACGCTATCATTGCGGGGTGAGCGACTCATTTCGCAAAGTCATTAATGGGCCGGTTATGCATAACTGGCATAGCCTGTTTTTTACCTGGCGGAGTGAAAACGATGGATGTGAGAGGCAGTCACGGGCATACGCCTGTACCCGGGCACGATACGATTGAACTGGCAACGCGCAACACCACCAGTGCGGCCGCGACCGTGGATCGCGCGGCGGCAGCACGTAATGAGGAGATAGGCCGCATTGCGCACGCTCTGGAAGATAAATGTACGGGGGGCGCAGAGATCCGCGATTACCTGCGCGAGATAGCGGTGGTTCTGCATGATGAGATGGGGCAGACGGCTGATGACGTAAAAGATGTTATCAAAAATGCGCACCATCACGACAGGAATACCTCCGCACTGGCAGAAGGCGCGATCGGGCTGACCTATGCGCTTTCTGGTATGCCTGGCGATCTGATTGGCAAGGGGATTGCGAGTGCCATGGGGCTGCAGGGCGGGACGCCCGCGCATGATTTTGTCACCGGCCTTGCGGGGGGGTTAACAGCGGTAGGCTTTAAGGCGGTACTGTCAAAAGTCATCGGTAACAGCCTGCAAAATGGCAAATGGATGCAGGCTGATATGGATGCGCTGGCGCCTGTGATGCAGGAGGTGATGAAAAAGCGCAACACGCTGGGGCATCAATTCAAGCAGGCGGCACTGGGCGGGACGGGCTATGACATCCGTAACCCGTTTACCGGCGCGGTTTCCACCGGTACCCAGATGCTGGAGGAAAATGCGCCCCGAGCAAAACCGATGGGGATTTTAGAAGGTGCGCGCCAGGCAGGCTATCTCGGTAATCAGGCGACAGGTCTGGCGCTGACCATTGGCGCAGGAGCGCTCAGCGGGGTTATCCAAAACCGCTTTGACAACATGCATGGCGCGGAGTTTTTATTTGGCCGTAATGACTGGCAGGAGCGTTACCAGGCATTATCCAGCGGGCGGAAACATAGCGCTGAAGGCGGGCGTTTTGATGAGCTGAAGCAGAACGCAAAAACGCCAAAAACCTGGCTTGACGCCATGAGAAACCTGGTGGCGCTCTCGCAGATAGCCGAAGGCATCGGCCTGGGCACCGGTCTGGGCGTGGCGAATATTACCAAAGGCGCCGCGCGTACCAGTCTCACCTCGGCGCTGGCGCATGCGCCCGCCACCGCGCAGGAACTGATGAAAAATCCCTCTTTTCGTGCCATCCGTGAAGGGGTTGGGCAGGCTGCGTATTTGATACCTGCCGCTGGCGCATACTTTGAGCAGGGCGCGGCCGGCATTATGTATAACGAGCTAAAACGCGCGGTGCTCAATAAGCTACATCCGGCTGAGGAAAACGAAAGCAGCTCAAGCTCGACGTCAACGACAACCGAAGACTCGCCGGTAAGTTCAGGCGCGAGAACGCCGGACGGTTCACCGCCGGAATCGGAAGCCGCAAGCGTGGGGACGCTGGCCAGAACGCCGGACGGTTCACCGCCGGAATCGGAAGCCGCAAGCGTGGGGACGCTGGCCAGAACGCCGGACGGTTCACCGCCGGAATCGGAAGCCGCGAGCGTGGGGACGCTGGCCAGAACGCCGGACGGTTCACCGCCGGAATCGGAAGCCGCGAGCGTGGGGACGCTGGCCAGAACGCCGGACGGTTCACCGCCGGAATCGGAAGCCGCAAGCGTGGGGACGCTGGCGAGAACGCCGGACGGTTCACCGCCGGAATCCGAAGCCGCGAGCGTCGGTGAGCGGGCAAAAACACCGTCAGACGCGGGCCGTTCGGAAAGCTCCGACAGCGCCAGCATCCGCACGCACTACTCCGGCACGCTACGCAACACCCCGCCGCCGCGCTCAGAAGAGATGCGCGCCCAGGGCGATACGCACCCGTGGTGGACCGATTTCCCGAACGCCCCGAAAACGCAACCTGGCCCAAAACCGGAAACCTTATCACCGGATGAAGCAAAAGCCCTTGCAGCACACATTGAAACGGAAGCGCAGGAGATGAACACCCGCATCGCGGAGATGATCCCGCTGCCGAAATCAGAACCAGCCTCCTCTGCGGCATCCGTGAAATCGGAGCCATCAGAGGTCAAAAAACCAGCCTGATAACGCTCCCTCCAAAGCCGCAGCGATGCGGCTTTTTTTACGCCTGAATTTGGCGTATCTCACGCGCCAGCCGGAACCCGCGCTGCGCTATTTCCACTCACTCATACCCCGGTTTTACCGGAAGGGATGCGCCAGTTTTTACTGGTGTCGGTTACGGCTTTTTGAGCAATGAGGACAGAAAGATGCATATCTCGTCAGGTTCGGTTTTCGGGCCGGTACAGCCGCAGGATGTACCTGATTTTAGCGCCCTGAATGATAAAAACTTTTACTCACAGATGACCTCTTCAGATTACGGCGGCACCCAGGCAATCAACTACGGCAACAACGCGATGGGCGGCACGGACTTCGCCAGCCTCACCGGTACGCCCGCGGATACGGGCAATATGAGTGAGGCGCAGATGCAGGGGCTGGCGCAGTTGCTTGCCCCGCAACTTCAGGGGCTGATCCAGCTGTTGTCTCTCCTGCAACAACTCATTTCTGGCCAGCAGGGGGACAACAGTACGCAGGCAGGGGCCGGTAACAATAGCGGTAACGGCGCAGGATGGCCGGGTGCGTCGGCACAAGAGCAAACCGGGGAGCCGCCGCTTGCCACACCGGCTAACGCCACCACCCAGCCGCCCGTCACTGCGCCTGCAAACAGCCCGGCACCGACAAACGCTTCACTGAGCACGCCGACGCAGGAGAGCGCGCCGACGTCAGGCAGCGGTATCCCGACGACCCAGGGCAGTTCAGGGCTGCATTTGCCTCAGGCGCTGCAACGTTATGAGAAGGACATTATGCGTGCCGCCAGAGAGACCCAAATACCGCCAGAAATTCTGGCCGGGCAAATCTGGCAGGAGTCCCGTGGTAAAGCCGATGCGGTGACCACCAATGGCGGCAACGGTCTTTCCGACAGCGGCGTGATGCAGGTCAACTCGAACACCTTTGCCGATCTGCAAAGCAAAAACTCACATCTGCTGGGGCCGAATGCCAGCCCGTCAAACTCGTCTGACAGCATTATGGCCGGGGCGCTGTATATGAAGGAGCAGCTAAACGCCTTTGGCGGTAATATGGGGGCGGCGCTGCGCGCTTATAACTCCGGGCCGGGGAACGTCAACGTGAACGACCTGACGGATATCTCCAAAACCGGAACCGGCGATGCGACCTATGTTGAGAAAGTGCTTAAATTTGCCGACATCATCTCGTCCGGCAACGGTACCTTACCCGCCTGACATCTGAGCAAAAAAAAGTCCCTGTACCGTGTACAGGGACAGAACCTTCAGCAGCCCATCAGGCAAACGGCGGTGGTTCGTTTTTCCCTTTACCACCCGCGTTTTCCGCCACAATTTGCACCGTATCGGTGGCTGCCGTAATCCCCCAGCCCACCGGACCGCGCGCTGCGCTCAGACCGCCTTCAGCCAGCCCTTTCAGACCCCCGGTAAAGACTTCGCCCAGGTTTCTGGCCTCGCCGATATTGTTAAAGAACGGCGCGGCAACGGATTTCAGGATAGGGATGTTTGACAGGATTTTGCCAAACTCGCCCATTCCCCACTGGAAGTTATCTTTATTGGTGCCATCAAGCCGGACGTGCGTATCTTTAGTGTCAGGCAGCTGTTTATTTTCCGGCAGCATTTTTAAGCCCTGCTCGGCAATATCCTTCAGCACACCCGCCTCGGTACCGTGGCGCGCGTCACCGTCTTTGGTGATCCCTTCGATTTTATCGTTCGCGGAAATCTCCTTACGCTCGCTGCCATCGCGCGCGTTGAGGCTTTTCACGCTGTTTAACACACAAGACATGTTATAAGCCGCATCGGCACGACTTTTGGGATCTTTGTTCGCATCCGTCCAGTCGCCAAAACGTTCTTTCAACTGCTCTCGCTTGATATCTTTCTGGTTACCGAGGTTTTTCAGCACCGGGTTATCATCAATGATCTGCTCGGCGCTACGATTATCGCCCGGCGGGCGACCTGTCAGGTTCTCTTCTGTCGGCCTGACGCTGGTGTCCTTTTCGCTGGTGCGAACCCCATCGCCCGTGGTCTGCGGCGTCATGGTGGTAAACAGTTCCTCAGGAATACCGCCTTCACCGGCGGCATCGACCAGCGCCGCCAGCCCCAGCAGCATCAGCATCTGCTCATCCTGCTGTAGCGGGTCGCTCAAACCAGACATGGGCGTCCCGCTGTTGCCGCCGTAACAGATAGCGTTATCCCCTTTGAGACCGGAAAACGCCGGGCCGAGCAGTGAGGAGGGCAACGGCAAGCCGCTGGCGGGTTTTCCACCAGGAGAAAAAGCGGGGGTAATCCCCCCGCCAGGTAATTGAATAGCCATAGACCAGGCCCCCTAATCAGAGCTGCGTGTTGTTCTGCGAAGACTGCCCCTGGCTACCGCCCGTCAGCATTTGTAGCACCGAAGACAGACCCAGCATCATCAGGACATTTTTCAGCATACCGCCCATGCCGCCCGACTGCTGGCTCGCATTATCCGTCACGCCCTGACCATGAGAGGGTGACTGCGGCGAATGCCCGGTTCCCTGATTTTGCCCCGTACCCTGGCCTTTACCGGTACCCATCAGCTGCTGGAGCAGTTGCTGGAGCATCTGCATCAACTGCTCCAGCGGATTTTTGCTCTGGCTGGCGCTATGGGATGACGGCGCGTGGCTCTGGGTAGGTTGTTGCGAGGTCTGTTGCTGGCCACCGCCCAGTAACTGTTGCAGGCCCAGCAGCATCATCAGTTGTTGCATCAGGCCGCCGCCCTGCAGCGAGTTGTTACCATCCGTCGCGCCGTTGCTGCCGTTGGCCTGAGTGCGGTTCTGATTGCCACCGATCCCGGCAAGTGAAGCCAGCGTGCTGACGCCACCCAGCGCGTTGCTGGCAAATGACAGCGGGCTGGTTTTCCCGTTGTTGGCAGCAGGCAGGTCTGGACGCCCGGTCTGGTTGCCGGGGATTTTGCCCATATTATTGGCCGGCGGGAGATCGACTTTGCTCGTGTTTGTTGCTGCACCACCAAATCCTGGAATCTTCATGCATTGTTCCTCAGAGTTAATGTAACCGGAGAGATTGGTCGGGCGGGGCAGGGTAAAGTTACATTTTGCAACCATAATCCTCGCAGGCTGCACAATTTAACGCGCTTGACCCGTTGCCACCTCGCACACTGAGTGGGGATTGTTCCTGATGAGTTCCCGTTAAATATCGGCTCTGTGATGCGGATTCCGAGTTTTCAATCTTTTCTCCGTGCGTGAAAATATTCCAGCACTCTGTTTTAGCGGACTTTTATTGCACGTTTGTAAGGAAATCCCTACAGCAGGAAAGCCTATCCCTACAAAACATTCATCCTGGACTGATAGCGGGTCGTGTCGGCTTGAGGGAGAGTGAGGACGCGATAAATTTGTAATTCTTTACATCAGTCTAAACTTCCAAAAAATCCACAAGAGCTGAATTACCTTCGCGCCACGTGCAAGGCGCGTTTACGTAAAGCCAATGGAGAATGTATGGTTCGTCTTTCTGGGACACAGCTACCCAAAGGGGCTGTAGATGAGGGGAGTGCGGATAACGTATTGCGCCAGGTTGACCCCCGCGCACCTGCGGCGGCGGGCTATCCGGAACCACTGACCGATATCCATACCCATCTGTATAAAATTTTAAATACGATTGCACCGTTAAGAATTGATGTCCTGATCGAAGGGGAAACCGGTACCGGGAAAGATGCGCTGGCCCGGCGCTTATATAAGCTCTCCGGTTGCCGTGGTCCGATGGTGCCGGTCAACTGCGCGGCTATTCCGGAGACGCTGGCGGAAAGCGAGCTGTTCGGGGTGATGGCCGGGGCATTTACCGGCGCCAGCACCTCCCGCGCAGGCTATATAGAAAGCGCCAACCACGGCGTGTTGTTTCTTGATGAGATAGACAGTATGCCGCTCACGGTGCAGGCCAAACTGTTGCGCGTACTGGAAAACCGTGCGGTGGAGCGCCTGGGCAGCACGAAAAGTATTGAGCTGGATTTGCGTGTGGTGGCCGCCTCGCAAATTCCGTTGGAGCAACTGGTGGCGCAGGGGCGTTTTCGCCGCGATCTCTTTTTTCGCCTCGACACGATTAAAATCGCCACGCCGACCGTTCGCTCACGACCGGAGCTGATTTTACCGATGTTTCGCCGCTTTACACAGGAGGCGGCGCTGCGCCTGAACCAACCTTTGCCGCCGGGGTCGCCCGCGCTGGATGAGACGCTCCTGCTGCATAGCTGGCCGGGAAATATCCGCGAAATGAAAGCGGCGGCGGAACGCTTCGTTCTCGGCTTGCCGCCGCTGTGCAGTGAAATAAAACAAGAGGGGCGCGGGTTGTTAAAAGACCGGCTGCGGCGCATTGAGCGCAGTCTGATCCACGATTGCCTGAACCGGCACGGTAACCGTATTGATGACGTCATTCTGGAGCTTGGGATCCCCAGACGTACGCTTTATCATCGCCTGAAACTGCTAAAACTGACCGCCTGACGCTATTGCCCGCCCGCTCTGCGGTGGGCCAGATGGCCTGAATTGCCCCGCGTGAAAAAAATTTCACCTGTCCTGGAACCACCCGGTTTCGTTCGCCACTTAATGAACGCAACACCAATTCACTACAACCCATCTTTAACGTGAGGAACGGCTATGTCACTTGTTAGTTTACTTTCCAACGGGATCACAAACGCGGGCTCTGGCTACTCCAAACTGTCCGGTGCGTGGGACGGTGCCAGCTTTATGGTAGGTGCGCAGAAAATTCAGGGTGAGATGCAGCAAAACCAGCTGGATAAAATGGCGCTGGATGCGGAAAACCAGCGCATCAACGGCATCGCCGACAGCGCCGCGCAGGCAGGTTCTGCCGCAGCCCAGGTCAAAATCCAGTACTAACCGGCGCAAGCAGGGAGCGTTATCTGCGCCTCCCTGCTTTCCCCCACTCAAAGGAGTTCTGCTGATGAAAGTCACTCAATCCTCCTCGCTCACCTCCGAGCCGGTGCCTTTGGTTGAGATTTATGATGAACCACCGGGGCAGGAAGACATTCACTGGTTCACGTCAAAGCTTAACGAAAGCGCGACGAAAAGTGCGCCAGCGCCCGCAGAGCCAGGCGTGGTTGGCGGCATTATGCAGTCCATCAGCGGCAGCCAGCGCGCGCAAAAAGATGCTTTTCACGATTTGAAGGTCGCTTCGCGCTCATCGAGCGTGGAGGATTTCTCCCGCGCCAATGCGCAGCTTTCAAACTACTACATTGAGAGTCTGATGAACGCGAAAGTCATTGCCAAGACCGTTCAGTCCGTCGACAAACTCAGTAACCTGCAGTGATCCTTATGAATGGCTCCGTAATAAAAATCCTCTGCGCCGCCTGCCTGGCACTGCTGCTGGCCGGTTGTGGCGACCAGACGCAGCTACATAGCGGGTTATCGGAAAACGATGCTAACGATGTGGTGGCCGAACTGAGCCGCTTCAAAATAGAGGCGGAGAAACAGGTTTCCAAAGAAGGGGTTAACATCAGCGTCGCGCGTGCGGATATCGAGCGCGCGGTGAATATTCTTAACGCTGCCGGGCTGCCTCACCAGGCACGCACGAACCTGGGCGCGGTTTTTCAAAAAAGCGGCGTCATCTCAAGCCCGCTGGAGGAACGCGCGCGCTATATCTACGCGCTTTCCCAGGAGGTAGAAGCGACACTGTCACAAATCGATGGCGTAGTGGTGGCCCGCGTGCATGTGGTGCTGCCGGAGCGTATCGCGCCAGGCGAGCCGGTGCAGCCCGCCTCGGCCTCGGTATTTATTAAATATCACGAAAACCTCGACCCGGACAGTATCGAACCACGCATTCGCCGCCTGGTCGCCACCAGTATCCCGGGCCTCGGCGGGCGCGATGACCGCGACCTGGCCATCGTTTTTGTGCCGGCAAAAGCCTGGCAGGACACTATTGAACTGGTGCAGCTGGGGCCATTTCAGCTCACCCCTGAGCGTTATAGCATGGTGAAAATCGTCACCACCTGTCTGGGAGGATTGCTGCTGTTGCTGGTGGCAAACGTGTTTATCCGCCAGGCACTGAACCGCAAACGCCTGGCCGCGCAGGCGAAGTGATGCGCTATGAATGATGCACTCGCCCTGCGCTGGGTTTGCTGGTGGCAATACGACTTCTGGATGCAGGCCGATGAAAGCTGGCGAACGCAGCCGCTTGCGCGATTGCCTGCGGCCGTGCAACTGGACTACCTGCGCCAGCATGCATCGGTGTGGCAGCGCACGCTGGGCCTGGCGCCGGAAGTGCTGCCGGAACCGCAGCCGCTGGTGCTGGCTATCAGTGAATTAAACGCCGCACAGCGCGCACAGCTGTTGGGGCTGGTCACAGAGATTTGCGCGGGCACCACGGCGCTCTCCGCTGAGCTAAAGATCTGGCTGCGGCGTCTGGCCAGAGGGATGCGCACCGAGTGCTGGGTGCCGGGGGATCTTTTTGCCGATGGCGGCGGCGGCGGCAGTCTCAGGCTGTTACAGGCGCTTTTCCCAGCCGTATGGCCGCGCCTGCGGCTGCTTTTCCCTGCAGAGGATGCGCCATCCTGCCCGCCGCTCTTATTGCCTGCTCACCGGCTACGCCCGCTATGGGAAGCCGCGCTCTGGCAGGTGCAACAACACGCCGGGGAGACGCGCGATGTGGACACTTAAAACCCTGCGTCAGCTCAACGCAATCGCCCCGCAAGGGAACATTCTGCGACGCGAAGAGATAGCGCTTTCAACGCAAGCGGTTTCGATAATAGAACTGGCGCACGAGCAGGCCGAGGCTATCCGCGAGCAGGCGCGCGCCGAGGCCGCCGCAGAAGCACAGACCCTGAAGCGCGAGTGGGAAGCGGACTTCTGGCAGCAAGCGCAGACGCTACTGACTGAGTGGCAGCAACAGCGCGAAGAGGACGAAGCGCAACTGGTGATACTGGCGGGCAACGTGCTGAACGAGGCGTTGCAACAACTGCTGGATGACGTGGATGATGCGCGCCGCTTTCATGCGCTCCTTAAACAGCTACTGCGTTTGTATCCACGCCAGCAACCCGCCACGCTCTGGTGCGCCAGCGAGCAGGAGCAGGCGGTCAGCGGCTGGCTTGCCGCCGAGCCACAGCTCTGCTGGACGTTATGCCCGGACCCGGCGCTTGCCAAAGACAGCGTGCGCCTGGTCACCGGCCAGGGCGAACTGATTGTGAACTGGGACACGTTGCGCCAGCAACTGTTGCCGGGGCGTGAGCAGGAAGAAGCATAAAAAATGTAAAAGTCATGGAACTGCTTCGCTTGTCGCGCCACTTAAAAGTGGTGCAAAACAAGAGGAGTTAATGTCATGAGTTCAAACGATCTGTTTCAGCGTCAGTTATCCACCAACACATCCCGCAGGCATCATGAAGCGTATCAGTTCGCCAAAGATCTCTCCGGCGAATCCTTTAACGTGGCGGATATGTATGCCTTTCAGAACCAGTTGATGGATATGTCCAACGCCAGCTGGGCCAGCTCTCAGTATACCCAGTTTAAGTTTGGCATCCGTAAAGCGATTATCGACGCCATTAACTAGGCCCCGGCCAGCCCTGTCAGCAAGGAGTCAGGCGTGTTTACGTTTTCTTTTCCGGGCCGCCTGCTGGCGGCCATAACCCTGCTCGTACTGAGCATGGGCATCAGTAACGCCCGCGTGCCGGATGAGTGGAAAAACGGTGCCTATGCCTATTCGGCAGACAATACACCGCTGAGCATCATTCTTGAGGATTTTGCCAGTAGCTTTGGTGTCGAGGTGCATCTTGGCACGCTGGGCGACAGCAATGTCACCGCCAAACTGCGCGCGGACAACCCGGAAGCGTTTCTTAATCGCCTCGCGCTGGAGTACCGCTTTCAGTGGTTCGTTTACAACAATACCCTCTATGTCAGCCCACAATCGGCGCAAACCTCCCGGCGCATTGAGATCTCACCGGAAGCCGCACCGGATCTCAAAGAGGCGCTGCGCGGCGTTGGCCTGCTGGAGCCGCGTTTTGGCTGGGGCGAACTGCCGGACGAAGGCGTCGTGCTGGTGACCGGCCCGCCGGAGTACGTGCGCCAGATTACCGACTTTGCGCGTAAATCGGAAAGCAAGCCGGAAAAAGAGAGCAAAGATATGATGGCGTTCCCGCTGCGCTATGCGGCCGTGGCCGATCGCACGATTAAATACCGCGATCAGGAGCTACTGGTGCCCGGCGTTGCCACCATCCTCAACGAGCTGTTGGGCCAGTCAAACAGCGGCTCCTCCAGCGGGATGTCCTCAGGCCAGGGGGAGGGGGACGACGCGATGGGTGCGATGCGTATGCAGTCGCAAAACCTGATGAGCCAGATGATTGGCCGCAATATGCCGAAATCGGAGCGCCAGAGCGCGCCCGTGGGGGGTCTTGCGGGCAAAGTGTCGGCGGATGTGCGCAATAACCTGCTGCTGGTCCGCGACGACCCGAAAACCCGCGCCTCTTACCAGTCATTAATCAGCTCAATAGATGTTCCGCAAAAACTCATTGAGATAGATGCGGTGATTGTCGATATCGACCGCAACGCGCTCAAGCGGTTTTCCAGCGGGATTGGCGGCCAGTTTGGTAACGTCTCTGGCGCGACCAATATGCTCTCCGGGGCCAGCACGCTGTTCGTCACCGACTTCCAGCGCTTTTTTGCCAGCATCGAAGCGATGGAGGGAGAAGGCACGGCGACGATTATCGCTAACCCGACCATTTTGACGCTGGAGAACCAGCCAGCGGTGATTGATTTTAGCGACACCGCCTTTATCCGCGCCATTGGCGAGCGGGTGGCGGATATTCAGGCGGTCACGGCGGGCACCAGCCTGCGGGTCACGCCGCGCGCTATCAGCACTTCGCAAAAATCCGCCATTCAACTGATTGTCGATGTGGAGGATGGCAAGCTCAACAAAAACGATGACGGCGACGCCGAGGGGACACATAACGCGCTGATCAGCACCCAGGCGCTGGTCGAAGCGAAGCGCTCGCTGGTGATGGGCGGGTTTCACACCAAAGAGAGCGGCGATCGCGAGCGGCGCATCCCCGTGCTCGGCAGCATTCCGCTGATTGGCAAACTCTTTACCTCCACGCGCTATGAAACCTCCCAGCGTGAGCGGCTGTTTATTATTACGCCGCACCTGATTGGCGACCAGGTTGATCCGTCACGCTACATTGCCGCCGAGTCGCGCGATCAGCTCAACAGCGCGATGGATGAAGTCGCCAATCGCCATAAATACACCGACGTCAAAGGGATGGTGGAAGGGGCGATGCGCGACCTGGCGCGTAACCGCGTACCGGCAGGGATGACCAGCGGCGGCAGCGGCCAGACGCTGCCTGCGTTGTGCCGCATCCCCGGCGCGTTTCAAAGCGATGTGCGTCGCCATCAATGGTATGGCAACAGCAGCGTGCAGATAACCGTTGGCGTGATAACCAACAACACCCATCAAACACAGCGTTTTGATGAAGCGGCCTGTCGCAGTGACCGCACGCTGGCGGTGGCTGTCTGGCCGCGCGCCGCGCTCCCACCGGGAGAATCTGCGGAAGTGTTTGTCGCCTTTGACACCACCGCTCCGGCACGCCCGTCGCGCGCTTCGCTGCTCTCGGCGGCGGGTGGCGCACTGGCGAGGAACTTCTACTGAAAAGGAGAAAAGCACATGTTACTGCGACTGTTCTGGCTTGCCCTCGCCACGCTGATGCTGAGCGCCTGCGCGCGGACCAGCGTCGGGTGTAATGAGGTGAGCTGCCGCCCGGCGTCAGACCTTCACAGCCTGACTATCTGGTGGCAACCCCAGTTACGTAATAGCCCTAACGACTACACGCAGATAGCGGTAGACAACTAACGGATGTCCGGCAGTCTCAGACCCCAGGCGATCGCTGGGGTCGTATTTGAGCGAGGATCGACCATGGCTATATCTATTCCTTTACTGGCGGGCTTGCGTGCGGCGCATTCAGCATCGCACACCGATACCGCGTCTATTCCTTTGCGTCAATTTAGCAGCCGTCCGCGCCAGCGCGCTGGCGGCTCGCTCCACCAGGACGGTGCCAGCAGCCAGGCGGCACCCGGGTTGAGACAGCAGGCGGCCACCGCGCGCCAGCGCATGAGTGAAAACCTGCGCCAGAGCATGCGCCGCCTGCGGGAAAAGCTTCACCCTTCGCCTCCTGCACCCGCATCATCGGTGCAGACTCGCCCATCTGCTGAAAACGCTATCCGGCGCGAGCAGGCAGCGCAACCTGACGACGAGGCGCCGCCACTGCGCCCGATGCGCGAGCCGCAACCATGGCCCGACCGCCGCCGCCATCTGCTGGCGCCCATCGCTGAAGAGTCCTGGTTGGCGCTGCAAGAGAGCGAGCGCAGCACGCAGCAACAGCGCGCATACCGCGCTGCCGAAGAGGATGCCCCGGCCCGGCGGCACGAGACGCGCGCGCAGTTTGCCACGCTCAGCCTTGAAAATGGCACACTCAGCGTCAGCGAGAGCGCATCGGAGCACCTGAGCGCTATCCTGAGCGAAACCCTGGCGCGCCCGCAGCATCGCTGGCTGGCGCATCAGGCGAGCGCGGATAACTGCCAGCATTTATTGCAGGCGCCCGATGGCCGGCTTTTTAGCCTGCAAGGTTCAGACACCACCTTTATCGGCCTGACCAGTAGCCGCCCGCAGCCCACCTGGCGCCAGCAAAATGCGCAACAGCGCCTGGCCGCGCTGCCGGACAGCACCACCCACACTGTGCTGACCGGCATCTTTACCCATGAGCGGAAGATTGCCAGCAATGACGAGGGCGACGAGCGGGTAAAGGAGCGGCTTCGTGAGCATGGCGGGCGGCTCTACCGGCTGAACGACGCGACCCTGCGCTGGGATCAGGTCGATAAAGAGGAAGAGAAAACCTTTAGCAAGTTGAGCAAACAGCCGGACGGTATGCTGTACGCCATTTACGATAAGAAAAGCCTGCATAACCTCTCCACCGGGAAAAAGTCAGAAAAATTCACAGGAAAAATCACCGCATACTGCACCAGCCCGCGCAGCGCTCCGCTGGTATTGCTCAGCGATGAAAAAACCGCCGCCCAGTCGGTAATGTTTCTCAACACCCTGAGCGCTAAAAAAGAGCAGCACCATGCGCTGGCCCTGAAAACCGCGAGCATTGAGGGCGAAAACACCCCTTTTCATGCCACCGCTATCGCCCTGCATCACGACACGCTCTATGCGCTGAACAGCCTGGGGCATCTGTGGTCTGCCCCCGCGCCACAACCGGGCGATGCGCAGGTGGTGTTGCAACGGGATACCCGCCAGCGCGAGCTTCCCGCCCAACTGGGCGAAGGGGTGATGCTCAGCGCGCTGGTGGCGCATAAAGACGGGCCGCTGATGGCGTTGGCCAAAAGCGGCGGCGATCAGAAGCATCTTTGTGCGCTCAATGAGCAAGGGCTGTTTGAGGCGCGCTGGAATCTGAGCGAAAGCCTGGTGCTGGATAAACACGAAGGACTATTGCAGCCGCGCCCTTTGCCGCATGAGATGGTAGAGCTTGGGCGGGCCGGGCAGTTGCTTATCCATGACGGCAAGCTCTACAGCCGGGATAAAAACTCCGGGCGCTGGGAAGCAAGCCAGGAGAAAGCCGACAGCCTGAAGCGGGCGCAGGATGGCAGCGGCTGGGTGATTTTTGAAAGGCTGCCGTCACGCGTTAAAGTGAGCCAGAAGAGTGACAAAATCGATGGCGCGCACCATCGCTTTGCCCTGCGGCAGGTGAAAGCCAGCCTCAGCCTGGAGCTGCCGCTACCGGGCTTTGACAAAGACAATACCGCGCGGGCGATTGCCCCCATTGACGGGGAAAACTGCGCGGCAATCAGTGAAAACAATACCCTGCAATACCACCGCACGCTGGCGGGTACCCGCCAGGCGCACAAAATGATGAAAACCCTGACCAAAGCAGGCATAGGCAACTGGCTGCCGCACGTGGCGGCCACGGCAGACGCCAACGGTGAGGGCAATACGCTGACCGATATCAGCACCGATCAACACCGCAACCTGTATGTCCTCGACCAGCAGGGCAAGCTCTGGCGTATGCCGGAAGCGCAGTGGCGCGCACCAGCCGGTAGCGCTGTGCAGGCGCGCTGGCAGCCGGTGGCACTGCCCGGGGGGCTGGGGACGCTTGCACTGCTTCACAACACCGGGAGCGGTGCGCTGATGGTGGCAGACCAGGCCGGGCGCGGCGCGGTTTTGCAACAAGACGGCGCAGGGGATATTGAGCGGGAAGCGCGCTGGGAGAGGCTGGATGAGTTCGACCCGGCGCAACCACTGCCGGAGATTGCCCCCCACCCGGAAACGTTAAAAGCGATGGAGCGGCTCGACGAAGCCTCGAAAAGTATTAACCTGCGCGGGATGACGCTCAAGTATGAAACCAGCATCGCCGGTATGACCGGGCGCGATGGTAACCATGTCAACAGCCGTCTGCGCGACCGGCTTGGCGCGCATCTTATCAACACCCGGCTCAGCACGCCCAGACCGCTAAAAACGGCCTGGTACGCCACCCGGCATAACTGGCAAGGGCGCGAAGGGCTGCGCCCGCTCTACGCGCAGCAGGCGCACCTTCACCAGCAACTAAAAGCATTATCCACCGCCGGGCAGCCGCGCGGCACTTTACAGGCGCGCATCGAAGGGCTGGATACCCGCCCGTTCAACCGCACGTTGCTGGCGCATTTAAAAACCCTTGCAGAGAATGTGGCCGACAGCGCGCAGCACCACGGCAGTTTACTCGGCCAGCACACTGGAGCGCTGCGCGGTGATGGCAGCGAAAAGTCAGGCTTTACACCTTCGCAGGTTGCCGCGTTCACCCAGGCTATCAACCCGTACAGCGATGATGAAAACCTGCTCGACAAGCTGGCGGACGTCTACCGGCACTATCCGCTGCGTGAGGAGAGCGGCGCGCTGGTGACCCGGTTACAGGAAAAAGGCGTGGCGGTGCGTCACCAGAAGGCGCAACCGCCGCTGGCACGCCAGCGTGACCCGTTTGATACGATGGGGCTGGTGAAATCCCGCCTGATCCTCGATGGGCTGATGATGGCCGCTCTGCATGAGGTGGTCGATATGATGGAAGCCTGTCGCGAGAACCCGGCGGCTGTCGCTGAGATTCACGCGCGCGTGCGCTTTTTACGCGACGAGGAGTACGGCGAAAATCTCGTGCAGAAAGCCACCCACCAGGGGTTTGTCAATAACGCGCAACTGGAGGCCTGCTACGATGCAATCAAATCCTTTATCAATGCGTTCAGCAAACCGCATCATGGGCTGAATGTTACCACCCGCACGGTGCTGAAAGCGCCGGAACAGCAGCAGATGGCCGCGCAGCTATTAAAGACGCTCAAAACTCTCGAAACGGGCGAAAACCTGGGGTTTGGCCGCAATTATGGCGGCATGGTCACCGTGTCGGTCATCCCGGGCGGAGAAGTGATTGGCGTGCCGGGCGTGCGGGGCAATCTCGATCGCGCCTACAACACCAGTTTTTCCCGTGGCGATAACGGTATCAACGTAACCTTTAGCCGTAACGGCGGCGGTACCGGGACGGTGTTCGGTGCCGTTGGCTGGAACCCGTTTAGCCAGTTGCCGCAGACCGCTGACATCAAGAAAGATCTGGGCGGCAATCGCAGCATTGCGCCGTCGGTGCGGCTTGGCGGCATCGTGGCCGTCGCGATGCAGCGCCAGTTGCAAAACAGCATCAGTTTTACGCTCAGTGAAGCGGAACTCCCGGCGTTTATTGAACACCTGACCCAGGGTACGCTCAGCCCCGAAAGCCTGCTGGAGAAGAGCGTCAGCCATAAAGTGAAGCAGGGCACCACGCTCAGTTTTAATGTTGACGCCGCCGCGATAGCGATGGCGGGCGCAGGGTTACGTTTCCCGACCGGCGCGGATGCGAAGAAAAATACGGCGATGGCCCGCGTCGGCGGCATGGCGCAGCTGGGCGCGAATATCTTAAGCGCCCAGCGCGAGCGCAGCATTACCCAAAGCGCGGCGGGCACCTCGCTGAATAACAGTGATAACCGCGTCAGAATGTTTAATACCGCCAGCGCCAGCATCGGGGTGAACGGTGGCGTCGGCATCAGCGCCAGCGCCGCGTCCAAACTGCGCATTCCGCTGTTTGGCGTCAACAGTACCAGCATCCAGGCAAGCATTGATAATCGCACCAAACACAGTATGAACCTTGATATCGCCAGAGCGGAGCCGGTTCATTCCCGCCAGCTGGATAAGCTTATCGAGCAGGTCGGGACACATTTTGACGACCCGCAAACCAACACACTGCTACAGGAGATAAAAGACGCGGATAAACCGCCTAAGAAAGAAAAAACCGAACTTTCCGCCGGGCTGAAAGCGCTCAATGCGGCGAGTCTGGACGCGCGCAAGGCGAACCCCGGCGCGTATCGCCCGCTGTCTAAAACCGAGCGCACAACGCTTGAAACCCTGCGCAAGGAAGCAAAAAGCACGGCAAAAGAGAAAGAACCGCAGGTGTTCAGCACCTTTATGCAGGATGAACAGACCGCCACGGAGAGCAAGCTCGATAAGCTTCTGGCCTATCTGCTGGAATTATCCCCCGCTAACAATGGTCAGTACGGGGTGATTAACAGCGCGCGCCAGCTCTCTTTGCAGCGCCAGGCGCAGAGGTTGCGCTGCCAGGGGCTGAACAGCGCCGAGTACCAGAGTACCTACAACAACCTGAGAAAGGTGGACAGCAATAACCTGATGCACGTCGTACATAGCCTGTTCGCCAGTGAACTGCCGGAAAGTGCGGCAGAAGCCATCAGTCGTTTTATGGAAGAAAAACCGCTGCTCAAAGAGGTCGTGCGGGAATTGCAAAAAAACCGTAACACCCAGGCAATGGTCACGCTCGAACTGAAAGATGAGAACAAATATACCCTACAGCAAATGTGGCTGCGCCATGAAACGCAGCCGGAGGAGGTCGCGGCCATGCTGCGTGACAGAGAGAGCCTGCGGGTCAAATCTGTCGCCTTTAGCGAAACCGACACCAAGCAGGAAGGCATCAATGTGCCGCTGTTTGTTGCCGGTGGCAGCAGCTCTGCCAGCGTCAGTATCAGCCGTAATCTGGGCAAAATTACCTTTAACTACGGTGCAAACCAACTGTCACCCGTTGCCTTTACCCTTGAAGGTGAAATTGCCCAGGCCAGTCAAACGCTGGTAGATGCACTGACCAATGCTGAGGTTCAGGACAAACGCGGGTGGCTGTAGGCCCGCGCCATGTTTTCATTTTTCACAGGAGTTTATGATGATGCCGCAACAACGGGTACAACGGCTGCTGGATGATTTTGGCCGCCGTCAGGGGATTTCGCTGTCGCTTGACGAGGGGGTTTGCGCGTTACAGGATGCGCAGGGGCAGGAAGCGGTGGTACTGGAGCTGCCAGCGGGGAGCGATTCGCTGCTCCTGCATTGCCAGCTTTTTGCGCCGGGCATCCAGGCTGAGCAACTGGCGACCTGGCGGCTGTTAATGAAACTCAACTTTGAAATGAACGCTATGCGCGGGTGTTGGCTGGCGTTAGACGAAGAAGAGCAGGTGCGCTTGTGTTATCAGCAATCGCTGGAGGGCTTAACGCCCGCGACGTTTACCGCCCTCCTGCTGGCGTTTATGCAGCAAGCTCGCGAAGCGCGCGCGTTATTGCCGGAAATGGTAGCCGCGCGCTAAAGCCACTGGCGGGTGCGCGGCTGCGCATCCGCATCACTCTTCTATCTCAATCACCTCATCCAGATAGTGTTCTTCAAGCTCGCGCAGCAGGCGATAGACCTGCGCGACTGCGTTTAACGTTTCGCGTGGGATGTACGCCCCTTCACGCGTGGTGCGCCAGAGGGTGCGGGTCAGCCAGACAAAACGAATAACCGGGCGTTTTTTACGCTGCGCCTCTTTAATTATTGCTCGTGCTTCTTCATCGCAGGCTTTAAACAACAGGCGCGGCAGCGGCGTTTCATCCGGGCGATAATACAACCCGACGGCAAAATGGGTAGGATTGACCAGCAGCACATCGGCTTCTTCAACATTCACCTGCCGGGCGGGAACCGGGTCTTCGTGCAAAATCTCCTGCGCCACCTGGCGGCGGTGGCCTTTCATATGCGGGTCGCCTTCGCTCTGTTTGAACTCGTTTTTGATATCTTCGTGGCTCATACGCTGCTGTTTAAGGAAGAAGTAGCGCTGAATACCAAAGTCCAGCAGGCTGATGGCGAGCATTACCATCATCACCCGGCGCGCGAGCTTCACAAACAGCGCCATCACCCCTTGCCAGAAACCGTTAAGATCGCCAAGCGCCAGCCGGGCAAGGCTGCCCAAATCCGCCTCGACGGCCTGCCACACTACCAGACCGATGATCACCGCTTTAATAATGCTGGTCAGCAACTGGGTAAACTGACGAGCGGAAAACATATTTTTTAAATGGTTGAAGGGGTTCAGGGCATCCATCTTTGGGGTCAAGGCTTCGGTGGCAAAGAGCGGCCCGAACTGTATCCAGCCGCCCGCGATGCGCAGCACTAAAGCAATGGCGCAGGCGATCCCCACCAGAATGATTAATACGGTGACACTGTCACTGATTATCTCTTCGAGCGCATGGTCAAAAGGATCGCGAAGGCGGGTTAGAGGCAGCAGCATCATGCTCTGCAACCGCTGCATACTGGCGTCCACCATGGCGAAAATGGTCTCCAGTATGCCGATACAGATAAGCAGCTTGGGAATGTCCTGGCTCTGGCTGACCTGACCTTTTTTACGCGATTCCTGCAATTTTTGCGGTGTGGCGTCTTCGGTTTTTTCGCTCATGGCGCGCTCCCCGCTGATGGGCCAAAAATGTGCGGCAAGAGAGGTATCACATCGCGCAGCTCATAAAGGCGTGCATTGCCCAAATGATCCAGCAGCGGCAGATAAAGAATAAAGAACAGCAGGCCGAGCAGGCATTTTAGCGGAATGGTCAGGGCGGTTGCCTGCAACTGCGGGCTGTAAATACTCATGATGCCAATGGCGAAATCCAGCAGCATCATCAGCGCCACCGGCGGCCCGGCGTACAGCACCATATCGCTAAAAATTTTCCCCAGCAGCCCTAACCAGACATGAAACCCGGCTTCGCCGGGAAACGGCATCCACTCGGTGGCTGACCACAAATGATAACTGTCCCAGATAATCTGCGTGATGGTCGATAACCCTAAACCGGTTATCAGCAGCAAAATCAGCAGTTGCTGCATCAGCTTGCCAAGCGGCGTGACGTCCGGCCCCAGTTGCGGGTTTATTTGCCCCCCCATCAGCGCCCCACGCTGGTTATCAAACAGCGCGCCGACGGATTCATACAGCCAGAAGGGCATCGCCAGCAGCAGCCCTATCAGGGTGCCTATCAACAGCTCTTTGAGCACCAGGCCTGCAAGCGTCATCATGTCGGGTTGCAGGGCATCAATTTGCGGCTTGATAACCGGCGCGATAAACAACCCCAGCGCCACGGCAATGGCGGTGCGCAGCAGGCCTTTTATCACGCTAAAAGAGAAGATGGGCGTCAATAACAGGCACGGGAAGATGCGCGCCATCCCCAGCGACAAGGCGAGGATGGCGTGAAACGTATCGGTTAACGGGTAGCCAATAAGCATCAGTTGCTGACCGTGGACATCATCGCAAACGCCGTCTGCGCCAGTTGCATCAGCTCAACGCCGACCCAGCGCCCGGTCAGCGCAAGCGTCAGGCCCACGGCCATCAGCTTGATACAAAACGGCAGGGTCTGATCCTGAAGCTGCATCGCGGCCTGAATAAGCGAAATAATCACCCCGGAGACAACCGCCACCAGCAGCGGCGGCGCAGAGAGAATAACCACCAGCATTAATCCCTGGCGAAACAGCGTCAGAATATCCATGGCGTCCTCATAAATAGCTGTAGAACAGACCGTCGAGCAGCCGTGTCCAGCCGCTAATCAGCACAAAAAGTAAAATCTTTAGCGGCAGGGAAACGGTCATCGGCGACACCATCTGCATCCCCAGCGCCAGCAGAATATTCGACACAATCAGGTCAACGACGATAAACGGAATGAAGATCAGAAAACCGATTTTGAAACCGTTTTGCAGCTCCGAGAGCACAAACGCCGGGATAACCAGCAGCATATTGTCCGTTGCCACCGACTTCGCCATTCTCTCCGGCCACATGCGCTGCGTGTTCTCTTGCAGATGAACAACAATGTCCGGGTCGGTGTTTTTGCGCATAAAATTTTTAAGCGGTTCGATACCGTTACCCACGGTGTATTCGAGCCGCTCCATACTGCTAAAATCGACGGGGATCGCCTTCAGCCGGTCGGTGATATCGCTGAAAACCGGCGCCATAATAAATAGCGTCGCCGCCAGCGCGATACCGTTCAGCGCCATCGTGGGCGGCACCTGTTGCACGCCCATGGCGTTACGCGTGAGCTGCAACACCATGGTGATTTTCAAAAAGCTGGTACAGATAATCAGCATCATCGGCAGCAGCGCCAGCGCGCCGAGAAACAGCGCCAGCATAATTGGATTCAGCGGTCCCATTTCCATCGCTGTCACCTGTTTGCATCCGACAGGCTGGCGACGCCTGGCAACATATGGGTAATTTGCAGCCCCAGACGGCCTTCCACGTCCACCAGCTCACCTTTTGCCAGTGGAAATTCGCCGTGACACAGCAGCGCTTCCCCTGGCACGACATTATCAACCGTGACCGTCGAACCTACGTCCAGGCGGTGTAACTCCCCGAGCGTCAATTTGAGATGGCCGCAGCGAACAGTTAAGGCCAGCGGCAGGGCATCAAACGGCGACGCCTGGCTGAGCGGGGCTTCGCTCAGGGGCGTATCGGGTTGCGATATATCGGCAGGTAATTGGTCTTCGGGGGTCACATTCACGTAAGTATTCTCCAGACGGGTAATAAGAAAACGGGCGGGATGGCCCTCCTCGAACAGCAATTCGCCCTCAAGGTGTAATTGCGCAAGGCGAAGCTCGCCGCGACCGGTCGGGGAAAAATACGAGGTAGCAGGGAAAACAACATCATCAGGGCGAAGCTGGCGTAGCTGCGCCAGCGCAACTGACAGGGCGCCCAGTTTTATCGGTAGCGATAACGGTAATGCGCTGCAAAGCGGCGCGGGCAGAGGTTGCCACTCAGGGTTGTCTGAAAGCGCCGCAAGCGTCGCGGGCGCAAGACATAACAAACCTTCTGCGTGCGCCTCGCCGAGCGTGACCGTGACCGTAAGCCACAGTCCATCCTGCGAAGGCGGTATGCCTGGCAGCGGTGAAAGCGTGCCAAACAGCGTGCGCAGCGCCGGGCTAAGATGCTGGTTAAAGAGCGCCCAGTACCATTCGCCAGATTCCGCCAGCAGCGGACAAGCGGAAAACAGGCTCAGCAGCGTTTCACTCCCTGCGATATGCAGCAGACCGGCACGGCAGGAAAATGTCTGCGTGTGCGGTGGTGTATCAGGCGAAGGGGCCAGACGCAGCTGGATTTCGCCTGGCTCGTCGGCAAGCGTATAAGGGTAGCGCAGGCCGTGGCCGATACGCTGGCGCAGGCTGGCTTCCTGCAAGGGCAGCGGGCGCAGGGACAGCGGTTTCATTGCTGGCCTCCGCGCTGCTCAAAACGCAGGCGCACCGGGCAGGCCATCCGGCGGCGCAACGACTCGCGGCAGCGCTCCTGATGCGGCGCAATCATGCTCATGGCCTGCGGGGCAAAGCGCAGGCTGATATCCCAGCCTGCCGCGAAAGGGCCAATGCGCGCATCCACTTCGCCTAAAATGGGCAGTAGCAGGGTCATGGAGACCGGGCCGGTGGGTTGCTTTTCCACCATGCCACATAACACCGGTTCCAGCTGCTGCCAGGCACGGGCGGGAGAGGCGGGCGCCTCCTGCGTGGGCGTTAACTGCCCTCGCGCAGTGCTTGTGCCTTCCCAGGGGGTGATAACCGGCGACTGTGGCGCAAAAGGCGTGGTTAACAGCAGCTCGCCGAAAAGGGAACTGGCCTCGCCAGCGCTTTCTGGCCGGGCTTTGCGCTCGGCGCTGCTCTCTGCCTGCCCGGCGTGTGTTGTGCGGCGCGCCGCTTCCGGGCGAGCGGGCTGACCGTTTTGCTGCGTGTGCGCCAGAGCTGTCATCGCAATGCCTCGCTGTGTTCAATCAGATATTCCAGTTTTTCCACTTCGCGCTGACGCGCCCGGGTTTGTTGCTGTGCGTGCTGCATCTGCTGCTGTTGCGTGACGTGCTGGTGGCGGTACTGCTGGAGTTGATTTCGCTGCCCGCTCACCACATCGCTTGCCTGGCGTTCGTGCGCCAGGCCTTCCATCAGACGCTCCTGCTTTTGCACGCCCGCCTGGTGGTGTTCGGCGAAGCCCTCGCGCAGTGCCTGATAGGCCTGTTGCGCCTCATCAAGCTGTTGCTCAGTCTGGGCGGTGTGGCGCTCGGTTTCATGTAGTGCCTGCTCGGCTTCACGTTGCAGGCGTTCGCTGCGCCGTAGCCGCTGGCGACGAATAGGCAGCAGCAAGGCGAATGCCTGCGCCAGCGTGTCGCTGGTATCGGGCGCGATGATGTCGTTATCGGGAAGCGGATGACGGCGCATGCAGGCTGACCTCCGAGAGATGGTGCAACGTGTTGTCATACCCGGACGGGGCATGCATCGCCTGTTGCAGGTAGGTGTTAATGTCCTCCTGAGCCGCTACCGCCGCATCGGTCATGGCGTCGTGCCCTGGCTGGTATTCCCCGAGGCGAATAAGCATTTCTACCTGTTGCCAGGCCGACATCATGCGCCGAAGCTGGGTCGCATCCCGGATGTGTTCGCGGGTCGCCACGTTGCTCATGGTGCGGCTCAAACTGGCCAGTACGTCGATGGCCGGATAGTGGCCGCGCTCGGCCAGGCGGCGGGTCAGCACAATGTGACCATCAATCAGGGAACGCACTTCATCCGCCACCGGATCGTTCATCGAGTCGGCCTCAATCAGCACCGAGTAGAGCGCGGTAATCGCCCCGCGCGAGGTTTGCCCGGCGCGTTCGAGCAGCGTGGGCAGCAGGGTATAGACGGAGGGCGGCAGGCCGCCGCGCCCCGGTGGTTCGCCAAGCGCCAGGCCGATTTCGCGCTGGGCGCGGGCAAAACGGGTCAGGGAGTCCAGAATCAGCAGCACGCTTTTGCCTTTATCACGCCAGGCTTCGGCGATGGCGGTGGCGGTGAATGCCGCGCGGGCGCGCTCCATACTGCTGCGATCGGAGGTGGCGCAAATCAGCACCGTGCGGCTGCGCAGCGTTTCATCCAGTTCATGGTCGAGAAACTCGCGCAGTTCGCGCCCGCGCTCGCCAATCAGGCCAAAGACAATGACATCGCAGGGGGTGTTGCGTGCGATCTCGGCCAGCAGGGTTGTTTTCCCGCACCCGGCTCCGGCGAAAATCCCTACCCGCTGGCCGACGCCCAGCGTCAATGGGCCGTCGATAGCGCGAATACCGGTGGGCAGCGGCGTATCAATGCGCGGGCGATCGGTGGGGGCCGGGGCATCTCCCAGCACGCCCACGGCGTTATCGACCGTGCCGGGCAGGGCGAACGCGCCTGTTTCGCCCGGGTTCAGCGGGCGGCCAAAACCATCCAGCACGCTGCCGAGCAGCGCATCGGAGACCACAATACTGTGCGGCAGGCGCAGCGGAACAACGCGTGCGCCCTGGGCGATGCCATCAAGCTGACCCAGCGCGGAGAGCAGGGTGTGTTGTGGGTTAAAACCGACCACTTCCGCCAGCACGCTGTGACCATCATCGCGGGCTATCTGGCACAGATCGCCAATCCGCGCCTGCGGCAGGCTGCTTTCGAGCAAAATACCGCTGATACCGGTTATCCGGCCATAGCTGGTAACCGGCGCAAAGGCCGCCAGGCGACGCTGCTGCTGTTGATACCACTGTTCAAGTACGGCGGTCATTACCAGCTCACCTTAATGTTATCGCGACCGTTAAATTCAATCTGGTTGCTGGTTATCGACACCAGGCGCAAATCATCGACTTCATCGCCCACAAACAGGCGCTGCCCGTCATCGGTCACAATATTGGCGCGCGAGCCGGTGGTAATTTGCACAATGCGAAAAGGCAGCGAGACTTCCAGCAGTTTGACCTGGTTATCCAGCGGCGTCTCACTGGCATACGTTGCGTTAAAGCGCTCCATCATGCGGTCAAATATTTGCAGCTGTGATTTGCTCAGACGACCGGTGAGTCGCAGGCGATGGTTATGGACAGCCACTTTCACCGCAGAGGCCAGGTCGCGTTCGCGCAGCATTTTCACTAATGGCGCTTTGAGTTTTTCGGCGCTGTGCGTTGCCTCCCCGGCGGCGGTGACCTGGGTCTGGGCAACGGTGGGTTGCAACACCCAGCTCATTACCGTCAGGGTCATCAGCAGCATCAGGCTCCATGACAATGTGCGTATACCCCTGGAGAAAAACCCTTTGCGGGCGACAGCGGGCGCGGCCACCTCTGGCGGTGTTTGCGCCGTGCTTGCTTGCGGTTCGGGTGAGGCGGGGGGCATACAGGCGGCCCATGGGGTATCGATGCGGGCCACGCACAGCCAGACGTCAGCCACCTGAAATGGGTCTTCTATCGTGACGCTAACCGTCTCGCCGCTGTCGGTCTCAATTCGCCACTGCGAATCTTCACAGTGCAGTGTGCACTGGCGGGCGGCAACGCGCTCATCGCTTAGCATCAAATCGGCCTCATCGGCCTGGCCTATCAGCCATTTGTCGCCGAAGAGGGGTAACGCGGCGCCTAAATGCAGGCCGGACAGCACGCGCAGTTCGAACATGTTCAACTCTCCCACGTGGTAAGCGAGTAAGCGGCCGGATCAAGCGCGATGCGTCCCAGCACATTTACTGCGAGATTAGGTTGTAGCTCTGCAAACGAGAGCACCGGCACATAGTGAAACTCTTCCTGGATAAGCCCGCGCAAGGGGCTGCGCAAATCCTGAGCGACCAGCAGCACGGCGCTGGCATCGCTGTCTGCCGGGAAGGCGGCGGTGATTTCAGCAAGCACGGCGGTTATCTGCTCATGGGTAAGCGCAAAAAACAGGTCGTTTTGCGTCTGGCGCAGCGAATCGCGCAGCTGCTCTTCCAGCTCCGGCGTCAGCAGCCAGACATGCAGGCCATCCGGGCGGGCATACTGGTAACAGAGATGATTTTTTAACGAGATACGCACCTGGTCGGTGAGCAGCCAGACGTCGCGCTCGTGCTGCCCGTGCTCGATAAGCGCCTCGGCGATGGCGCGCACCGAGCGCAGCGGGATGCGTTCGGAAACCAGTTTTTGTAATACGCTGGAAAAGCGCGCCACCGGCATCACGCGCTGCAGCTCCTGCGACAGCTCCGGCTGCTCCGCCTCCAGCCAGCTCACCAGCGCGCGGGTCTCCTGCAAGCCAATAAAGTGCGGGCTGCTGGCGTGGATAGCGTTTTCCATACGTTTGAGCAGCACCTCGCGCGCCGTCCAGCGCTCGACCTCCTCGTTTTGCAGCAGCGGGTGATCCGTCGCCAGCCAGATAAGGTCACCTTCCCGGCGTCGGTCGTCGCCAGGCACGATATTTTGGGCATCGGCTGGCGCTATTTGCTCCTGCCAGCGGCGCTTCACCGCCCGGTGCGTCACATTGAAAGTGCCAATGACTTTGGGGATTTCATAAACGGAAAAGCGAAATTCATCTTCCGGCTGGTTATCGAGAAACTCGATATCAAACGCGGGTAGGGTAAAGCCAAAGTGGTAAACGATGCGGTTACGCAGGCGGCGGATATCCTGCACCAGTTCCAGCATTTCCGGGTGGCCGCGCCACGACGAGGGAAAATTGATAAGGTAAGGGCGCGTCGGATTGAACTGGCGCAAATCCTCTTTACCGTTCAGCTCCGGCGGGACGACCTCGTTTTCCATTTGCGGCTGCGCCAGGCGCAGGCTCTTTTTGACGCGCCAGATTTGAAAACCGCCGCTTATCATGGTCAGCGAGGCCAGTAGCAAAAAAATCGTTGTCGGCATACCCGGCAACAGCGCAAAACCCACCATCCCGAGCGAGGAGAGCAGCCATGCTTTCGGCTGGCTGGTGAGCTGTTCGGCTATCTCCCGGCCAATATTGTTATCGACCGTTTGTTCGTTGTCCGAGGAGACGCGGGTGATAAGCATCCCGGCGGTGAGCGAGATAAGCAGCGCCGGGATCTGCGCGATAAGCCCATCGCCGATGGTCAGAATCGAGTAAATATGCATCGCTTCACCAGCGGGCATACCGAGTTGCAGCACGCCGATACTGATGCCGCCAATCAGGTTGATAACCACAATGACCAGCCCTGCGATGGCGTCACCTTTAACAAATTTCATCGCGCCGTCCATCGCCCCGAACAGCTGGCTCTCTTTTGCCAGCTCATTACGGCGATTTTTGGCCTGCATCACGTCAATCAACCCGGCGCGCAAATCGCTGTCGATGGACATCTGTTTGCCGGGCATGGCGTCGAGGGTAAAACGTGCCGCCACTTCGGCGACCCTTTCGGAACCTTTGGTAATGACGAGAAAATTCACCACGGTCAGGATCAGGAACATCACCATCCCGACCGCCAGATTACCGCCCACCACAAAGTTGCCGAACGCGGCGACCACATGGCCCGCATCCTGCTGAATTAAGATCTGCCGGGTGGTGGAAATCGACAGCGCCAGGCGAAACATCGTGGTCAGCAGCAGCACCGCCGGAAAGGTCGAAAACGCCAGCGGTTTTGGCAGATACATCGCCAGTACCACCAGCAACGATGAGAGGCAGATGTTGACGGCGATCAGCGCATCGATTAACGGCAGCGGCAGCGGGATTATCAGCATGAACACCAGCGCCATGGCGAAGGCTGCGCCTACGACTTCGGAGCGCTGCATGGCGCTGATAGCGATACGGTTGAGGATCTGAAACAGGACATTCATCGACATAACCTCATGACGCCGCGTTCCGGCTGCGCCGTTGCTGTTGCTGCTCGGTTTTGGCGACGTCTGAAATCATGCCGCGCAGCAGTTTTAACGCGTTGATACGGTTGTCCGGCTCCGGCCACAGCGAGGCAGGCAGCCCGTGAACCAGCGGGAACAGCGCGCTAAAAAAGAGCGGCAGATGCTGTTTATGCTCGCCAACAATTTCCTGCGACAGTTGGGTGAAATCGCTCTGGTACGCGCCGTTATGACTGATGTGCAACACCCGCCGCGCCAGCGTCAGGGCGTTCATGGCTACAGCAGGCAGTTTGCTTTGCATGCGCTGTAAAAAGAGGCTGCTCTCGGTCAGCGTCTGGCTTATCCGGGCGGCATCGCGCAGCCCGCGATGTATTCGCCCAAGTGTGTTGACGCTAATCGAGGGCGCTAACGCGGCGATATCATCTGCCAGCGCGCGCTGTAACGTGCGCAGTGTCGGCAACAGATTGCGCGAATCAATCAGCTCCAGCAGCATATCCAGCATCATCATGGCGGATTGCTGGTGCACGATGCTGTCGTAGTAAAGGTTGCGCAGAGACTGTTTACGCTGCGGATCGCTGGTGTACCCGGCGATAGCCGCCGCCGTGTTATTCCCGGCGCGAATGGTGTGTCCGTGGCTTTGCTGCAACTTATCGAGCTGCGCACCGGCCAGCGCAGCCAGTTCTCCGTCGCCGGTTTCTTCGGCCTGCTGGCCGAGCATACGCAGCAATAGCGCCGTGCGTGCCGGGTCGCCGCCGGTGTGGTCGAGCAGGGTGTCGCTGTCCGGTGGCGGTGTCTGGCGCAACGCGTTACGCAACCACTCCATCTGCTCAAGCGCTTGCTGCTCGTCGCCGCCATCCAGCAGTTCAAAAAGCTGGTTGAGTTCACCGACTTTGCTGATGGCGTGCTTGCCGCGAAGCTGGTTACGTAACGCGTTGCGCCGCTGTTGCGCCTTCTGTTTGCGCTCCATTTTTTCACTGAACATGGTGCCTATCTCTTCCATCGCGTCATTCAGCGACTCTGCGCGCACGCGAACGTTGTCTGGCGCGTTGTTTTTACCCGCGGCCTGTTGCGTGTTTTTGTGCAGTGCTTTTAGCGAGTGCGCCAGCGCCGGTATCGCATGTTGTATCTTGAGCATCGCCAGCCATCCTCTGTGGTTATTACCCTCTTTCTGTGTCAAAGGATGGCGGGCGGTTCCCTCAAAAGGCGCAAAAAAAAGATGAATAATTTCGCTTTGGTATCAATGCAACTTTTTGCATAACGGTGATGAATATCCTGGTAAAAACTGGCTCGGAAAATTCCGTATCAGACTTGAAAGTGTCTACTAAACAACAGGATGGGTTTGGTCTGGCGGGTGGCATATCTCTTGCTAAGTAGCAGCGCAATCATTTGCTACCTATCAGAGAGACAAGAAATGATAAATTCAACGCTCGTGTCCGCTGCTGTAGAGTCACCTTTCGCGATTAACGTAAATTGGGATGAGATCTTCATTACGCATAATAAGAAGCTGTTAAACTTTATTCGTAAACGTATCGCGAGCTATGAAGATGCCGATGACATCTTGCAAATGACCTGTCTGGAAGTGTTGTGTAATCGCCATAAATTTCGCGGGGCGTCCCGTCCGGAAACCTGGGTTTTTGGTATCGCGGTGAATTTGATTCGCAACTACTATAAATCGAAGCAAAGCCATTATCTGTTTGCCAGCCTTGATGATGATATTACCGCCGATCTGCTGCTGGAAAATGACCCCAGCGATCTGACGGAAAACAGGCAATTACTGAGTCAGACGCTGGCTTCTATTGAAATATTATCGCAAGACACCCGGGTTATGTTATCGATCCTCGTGGAGGATGAAGGCAGTTACCAGGACATTGCTCAGCAGTTAAATATCCCGGTAGGCACCGTTCGCTCACGACTATCCCGCGCGCGGGAAACGCTAAAAGGGAGAATATATGCCTGAAACCGGCGCTGGCAGATAACAGCAGAGAATTAGCTGCTAAGCTTATTAGCTCATTAATTTATAGCGGGTTATGACAATCATGCCGCCGGGAAACTATTCCCTGCGGTGTGATAAATCCCTGGAGGGAGTAATGCTTTTACAGGGTATATCTGGCCAGGCTGATCATCACGATATCACCTTCACTGGCTTATCAAATATTGCCTTAAATAAAATCCATGACGCGATATATTTGATAGACGACCAGCTGCGTATCAAATATGTCAACGAAAAAGCCTGCCAGCTGACGGGTTATTCGCGCGAGGCATTTTCGCATCTCAGCTTTGATATTATTGATAAAGAATTGCGCGACAGCGATGTCTTTGCCTTGTGGTGGAAACTGAGTACTCGCCCTGAAGGTATCCATTTTACCTCGCAGCATACCGGGCGCCGTAATGTGTTCCCGGTGGAGGTGAGTTCCAGCGGATACAACCAGGACGGTGAATTACATATTCTGTGCATTGTGCGCGATGTGCGCGAAATGCGTCGGCAAAAAGAGCAGCAGCTGTTGCGGGAAAAACAGATGCACCGCGTGGTGGAGAATTCGCCGGATCTGATTTTGCGCTTTGATTTGCAGACCCGCTGCCTGTACGCCAACCTGGCGGTGCGCAACTGGTTCAATCTCAGCGAGCAGGATATCAGCCGGGTGCCTTTAACCGAGAGCGTGCCACGCGGCGGCATCGGGCTAAGCCTGTTTAAATTAGTCTCCCGCACGATGGTGGATGAAAAGGTCGCGGAAGATGAGCTGGTGGTTAAGCATAACGGCGAAAAACGCACGCTGCATGTGCGCTGCGTGCCGGAATATGACTTGCGCGGCGAGCTGATGAGTGTGCTGGCCGTCGGGCGCGATATTTCCGCCATCCGCCAGACCGAGGCGGAGCTGCGCCAGCTGACCCATAACCTGGAGCGCGCGCGGGAGGCGGAGAAAAAGCAGCTGGCGCGGGATATCCATGACGAGCTGGGCCAGCATTTGACCGCCTTACGCACCGGGCTGTCGCTACTGGCGATGCGTAAAAACCCCACTGTTGAGGAGCAGCAGGCGGAAATCCAGCAGCTGATGGCGCGTCTGGACAGCACCATTCAGGTGGTGCGGGATGTTTCGACCCGCCTGCGCCCGAACGTCCTCAACCTCGGCCTGATCCCGGCGCTGGAATGGCTGCGCGACCAGTTTATAAAAAACAGCGGAGTTCGCTGCATTTTACTGGCTCCTGAAGAGCATTCCGTGGTGCTGGATGACGCAACGCTGACGGCGGCGTTTCGTGTGGTGCAGGAGTCGTTGACCAACGTTGCCCGGCACGCCAGCGCCAGCAATGTCTATATTTTTGTCAAACTTCAACCCGATGCGCTGCTGATTGAAGTGGTGGATAACGGCAAAGGGTTTGCGCTGCATCGCGTGAAGAAGGATACCTGTGGTTTGCATGGGATTGCGGAGCGCGGGCGCATGCTCAACGGCGAAGCCACCATCAGCAGCACGCCAGGGAAAGGGACGCGGGTCAAACTGAAGTTCCCGCTCTCTGTCAGCGTTAAATCAGCACCATCCTGTTCGAAAACCAGGAGGATCACCCGATGAACCCAAGCATACGTCTGATGATTGCCGACGATCATGCCATTATGCGCGAGGGCCTGAAGCAAATTTTTGCACTCGATGACACCATTGAAGTGGTGTGTGAAGCGCCGGATAGCGGCCAGGTACTGGAGCGCCTGCGCCAGCACGAGGTCGATCTCCTGCTGCTGGATATTTCGATGCCGGGTCTGAGCGGTGAAGATTTGATAACCCGCCTGACGCCGCTCTATCCTCAGCTGCGAATTTTAGTCTTGAGTATGTATAACGAGCCGCAAATCGCCCGGCGGGTGTTAAATAACGGCGCGCTTGGCTATATCACAAAAGACAAGTCCCCCGACATATTACTGAAAGCGATTCGCACTGTGGCGCAAGGCTCACGTTATATTGACCACGATCTGGCGCAGGAAATTATATTTTCCGACTACCAGAGTAATAATCGCGCACCGCATGAAAGCCTGACCATGCGTGAACGGCAGATAATGATCATGCTGGCCCACGGTGAATCCATTAATGCGATAGCGGATGCGCTCTCGATTAGTAATAAGACCGTCAGCACCTATAAATCCCGCATGATGAAGCGCATGAAATTCACCAATAACGCGCATATCGTCAAATATTCCCTCCGGCACAATCTGGTGCAGTAATTTCATTGTCACCGCCTGTTCATTCTGGCGGTGACCTCCCGCTAATTTGTGAAAATATATAGCGACCTGGGTTTTTTCTAAAAGGGAAATGGGTCAGCATAAATTTGTGCACTGGATCATATTTTTCCGCCAATAAATTTTTACACGCACAAAACTATAAAAACAGACCAGCCAACTCTTTCACACTTGAAATACCGCAAGTGGTAAATGAAGACGGATAAGTGAAATGAAAAGAGTTAAATCAGTAGAAAAACAAACTACTTTACCAGTGATTTCTGGTGTTTTATTTATGTTAGCTCTGCCAGGGCTTGCATATGCAGCAGACGCGTTTAGCGTGGATTCTCCGTGGCTGTTTGGCGACTGGGGCGGAAATCGCAGCGCCTGGCAGCAGGACGGCGTGGATTTCCAGCTGGGCTACACCATGGAAACTGCCTCCAATCTTGCCGGCGGCTATAACACCTCGACCACCGCGCGTTACAGCGATCAGTGGGCGTTTGGCGTGAACCTGGATCTGGAAAAGTTACTTCACTGGCAGGATGCCGAATTCCAGATGACCATTACCAACCGCGACGGGCAGAACGTTTCTGACCAGTTGGCAGACCCGCGCACCGGGATGCTCTCATCCACGCAGGAAGTGTACGGGCGCGGTCAAACCTGGCGGCTGACACAGTTCTGGCTGCGGAAAGGTTTTTTTGATGATGTCCTTGATGTGAAAGCCGGGCGTGTGACCGTCGGCGAGGATTTTGACAATTTCGACAGCAAGTTTCAGAACCTGGCCTTTGGGAGCGGGCAGGCCGGTAACTGGCGCGGCGATCGCTGGTATAACTGGCCGGTATCCCAGTGGGGCGGGCGTGTGCGCGTTAACGTAACACCGGACGTTTTTATGCAGGTTGGTTTCTATAACCAGACGCCGTATAACTACGCGCGCGGCGATGGCTTCCGTCTGGAGTTCAGCCCAACCGAAGGCAATCTTGTGCCGGTAGAGCTGGGCTGGAAGCCGCAGTTTGGCGCTGATAAGCTGTCGGGTAATTACCGTATTGGTTATTACTACTCCTCCGTAAACGGTGACGTTTATGGTTCGTGGCGCAACGGTGGGTACGAGGATAAAGCGCACTCTTACGGTGGTTATATTCTTGCCCAGCAACAGCTGACGGCACAGGGCGGCAGTAACGCTCGCGGGTTAACGCTGACGGTACAGGCTGTTATGAACGATCACAAAACCTCGAAAACCGACAATTACCAGTCTATTGCTTTGACGTGGAAGGGGCCTTTCGACGCGCGTCCTGACGATGAGATAGGGATGGGGGCCGCGCGCATTCACGTCAACTCAGCTTATACGCAGGCGCTGCGTGAACAAAATAGGTTTAACGGCGAGAGCGATTACAACAGCCCGACGTATTTGCCTGTGCAGAGCGGTTCTGAGTATAACTACGAAGTTTATTACAATATTCAGACAACAAAATGGCTTCAATTGCGGCCAAATCTGCAATATATCAGCGCGCCAGGGGCGGTAAGCAAAGTCGATGATGCGTTTGTTGGCGGCCTGTCGGCGAATATAGAATTTTGATCCTGTTATTTATTAAAATGCGGCGCTGTCTGGTGCCGCAAAATTAATCTTCTGCTCTGGAAACCATACTGCTATTTAGCAATGCTGTTATTTTCTGTCATCGCCAGGATATTCGTTATTAATACTCATCAAGAATTGCGGATAAGTGCCGATAATGACCGATACACGGTGTCATCAGCATGCGTAAATGTCATGTCAGGAATGGACGGAACGGCAAAATAATGAATAGTCACACACAGCAAATATTAACGAAAAATGAACTGCGCGAGCGTCGGCTCGAAGAACTTTTGTCCAGTTGTCAGCAGCAGGTATTACAACAAATCATCGGACCCTTCGGTTTAACACCTGCCATGTTTGACGATAAGCAGGGCGGGAATGTCACGACCCAGCATAACGCCAGCCAGGGAATATATGCTAAAGAATCGCAGGAGTATAACCGGAAAGATGATTACGACTACACGGCGGGCAAAAAGCAAAAAATGGCCGACGCCGTAAAAAAAGGCACGATGAATAGCCAGACCTTTACCGATGAATATACCGGTAAAACGGAATCGACGCAGTACACTACGTCGAAAGGCAAACAGAGAATGAATGCCCATCTCGACCATACTATTCCGCTGAACGAAATACATAAAGATGGCGGCTGGATGCTCTCAAAAGAGCAGCGTAAAGCGGTAGCGTCGGAAACGGAAAACCTGCATTACACGACCAAAGATAATAACCTGAAAAAGAGTGATGAGTCTGCTGACAGCGCGTTATCCGCAGCCAATGGTTATGATACCCGTGTTACGCAACCCATTATTGATAAAGCGCAGGCTGCCATTGATGCACATATGCCCTCCAGTATGGACCGCGTAAAATATCATGGAAAAGAGCTGGCGATAACCGGCGTAAAAGAGGCGGGGAAAAATGCATTACGCCAGGCGCTGGGGCTATTACTGTATGAGTTTGTTAATGGCGCGTTTGTGGAGCTTAAAGCACTGACCACCGCCAGCGACGAGCCGTTACTGGAGCGTATTATAAGCGCGTTTAAACGCGTCGCCGAACGGGTAGTTGCAAAATTACGCAGTGCGCTTGAAGCATTAATTACCGGCGGCGTGCAGGGATTTATCAGTAATTTTCTCACCTTTATTATCAATACCGTCATTACTACTTCTGCGAAAGTGGTAACGATTATTCGTGAGGGTATGAAAGGGCTGTGGGATGCCGGGAAAATGCTGCTTAATCCGCCCAAAGATATGCCTTTTATTGAAGTTTGTCGCCAGGTTGCAAAAATTATTTCGTCGGTGGTCACGCTGGGGTTAGGAATGGTTTTTGAAGAGTCGGTGAAAGCCTTTATTTCATCCGTTGTAGTATTAGCGCCCGTTGCCGACATTCTGGCGCCGGCAATCAGCGGGATATTAACCGGCGTGACAACGGCGCTGGTGGTTTACGGTATTGACCGCTTTTTTGACTGGCTCTCTTCGAGCGGTACAGAAAAATTACAGGCACAGGAAGTCAACAACAGCCAACTGCACGAAAATATCACACAGATGGCGCAATGGCTTTCGCTGCAATATACCAGCTCGCAACAATACCGGGCTATTTCTGCCGGGTATGTGGATATTGAAATTGATCTCGCGCTTTCTGAGCAGGCATCTACCGCGTCGGTGAACCATATGCAGCGAATAATCGCGCAGCGCGAAAGCGTATTAACCGATATGCAGGCAAGCATAGAGGCGGCCAAAAGCGATATGGCGGCAATTGAGGCGTTTCTGAATGACGTAGATAACAAGGGATGGACGTTGCAATGAGTACAGGTACCCAGCTCATCGAATCGATGGCGACCATGACCGTATCCAAAGAAATGCTGGAACAGGTGGATATTCATAATCTGCTCAATGCGTTCACGCAGGATTATGAAAAACTCGATGATTTAAAAAAATTTCGTCAGCGTCACGAGGACAGAAATGCGTTCAGCCGCTGGTGGAATAACGATGAACTTGAGAGCGCCCAGCTTAATGCTGCCGAGCTTCAGGCGAGTTTTTCCAAAAAATTAGGGCAACTGATGGTTATCAGTATTGCTCAGTCGCAGCAGTTGAATCAACAACAGGCGGAGCTTGCTGAACAGCAGCAGACCATAAAATCACAAACCGCACAGCTTGCACGTAATGATAAAAAGCTGGAGGGCCAGCACCAGCGGCTTGAAGAACAGAATCAGGAACTTGAGAAACTGGTACGCGAGTACTTTGCCCTGAAAGGCTTAACGGACAAGGGGGCGAAAAAGCTTATCGAGATAGCCCAGGCGGTTCAGCAAACGCGTGACGATTTGCTCGATCAGTTTGATAAGCGCATGGCCTTGATGAATGAGACCTGCAAATTAGTTGATGCGGCGATGGAGCGGTTAAAAAAAGAGCAGGCTCGGTTGCAGGCAAACTTTCAACGCGAGACAGAACAGCGCTACGCGTCGCTGAAACAGGAAACAGAGGCGCGGTTAGCGTCAGCAGAGCAACAATTTGCGCAGTCCGATGCTCGTGCAAAGGAGCATGCGCAGGAAGTGCACCGGTGGCTGGAGGCCGCAGAGGCGAAGACGCAGCACGCATTGACCTCACAGGATGAACGCTGGCAGGCGTCGCTGGAGAAACTCAGGGCTGAATTTGAGGCTACGCAGCGCGGACAGGCGCGCAGCCTGCGTAACTGGCGCTTAATTTGCACACCGCTTCTCGTTCTAAGCCTTGTAGCCGTCGCGCTGCTTGCTTATCACTCCTTTTTCCCGCTCGCCTTGATACAGCGCTAATACGTTATACCGGCAGGCGCACGTCGCCCTCTGCAAAGGGGGCGTACAAATCCGTTTTTTTCGTGATGTGATTATATTTGTACAATTTTTTAAAATAGGTATCGGTTTAACTTCAGCGGAAATAATGTTATTACGCTTATGATCATGTGATCACGGAGGATATATGTCGAATAAACTATTGCAACTTCACTTTGCGTTTAACGGCCCATTCGGCGACGAAATGTCTGAGCAGCTTGTTGAACTGGCTAAGAGTATTAACCAGGAGCCGGGATTTATCTGGAAAATATGGACTGAAAATGCAAAAACGCATGAGGCGGGAGGGATTTATCTGTTTCATAACGAAGAGACCGCGCTGGCTTACCTTAAAAAACATTCTGAGCGCCTGAAGCAAATGGGCATTGAAGATATTCATTTCAAACTTTTTGATGTTAATGAACCATTAACTGCATTAAATCATGGTCAGATAAAATAAACACACTTAGCGCTTCTTGCCTCACCCCGTGAGGCAAGTCTGATTGATAAGCCGTAATTTATCAGTGTTTTTCGTTTTGCTTAACTATCCTGAAATACGTTTTTGTCAATTATTCTTTGTCGGAATTGAATTTATCGAAATAATTCATTGGTTCCCGCCTGAAAATAAATGTATTGGTATGACATGGAAAAGTTATCGGTATATTTAATTAGTCGTTAAAAATAAATCCACTGAAATGATTTTCAGGCAAGAAGGGTGTAAAGGAATAGTCTTATGAAAATGAAAAATGTCGGTAACAACGTGCTGTCTGTTGCGTTATCATCTATCCTGAAAAATGTGAACAGAAAAGGCCTGGAGAAAATTTTTATGCTGGGCTCTAAAATGTCAGGTGCCAGCAAAGAGGATTTATTAAAGCTTGCGGAGTTGTGCAGAAATGATGACCCGATGGTGGACGGTTGGATCCGCACCATTAAAGCACTCAACCCGGTAGCGCGTAAGAAACTTATTTCAAACCTTATTTTTAACCATGTTGTCGATGGCGCAAAATTACGCGACGCGGCAGGTGAGGCAAATGATACGCACATTCCCTTTCTGGTTTTGATATCACCAACCTATGAGTGCAATCTGGAGTGTAAAGGGTGCTACTCTGCGCTCTATGGCAACAGATATCACTATACGGAAGAGGAAATTTTCGATGTTATACAGCAGTTTTACGATTTAGGGCTGCGCTTTTTTACTTTTACTGGCGGTGAACCGTTTGTGTATAAACCGATGATGAAGATCTTTGAACACTTCAATGATTGCTATTTTATGGTTTTCACCAATGGCACTATGTTAACGGAAAGCCGTGTCAAAAAACTTGCCCAGCTCGGGAATGTCAGTATCACCATTTCTATTGAAGGTTTCGAAGAGATGACTGACTGGCGTCGCGGAGAAGGTGTTTATAAAAAAATAGTGGCGGCGTATGAACGTTTAAATAAATATGGCGTGCTGTGTGGCGCGTCGATTATGGCAACGTCGAAAAACCATGATCAGATCTGCGGTGATGAGTTTTGGGACTTTCTGATAGAAACGCTCGGCGTTAAATATTCGTGGGTTTTTCAGTATATGCCAATGGGCAGAGACGCAACCATGGAACTGGTGCCAGGCGCAGAACAACGCTATCAGCGTTTTCATTATCTTGAGGCATTACGCAAATCAGGTCGTCTCGCTTTTTTAGCCGATTTCTGGAACCATGGATTTTTAGTCAATGGATGCATGTCCGGCGGTGCGAATTATTTGCACGTCAATGCGAAGGGTGGGGTAGAACCGTGCGTCTTTCAGCCCTATGCGACAGATAATGTCCGGGAGAAGAAAATTGTCGATATACTCAAAAGCCCCTTCTTTGAAGGTTATAAACAACAGATCCTATTCAATGATAATTTGATGCAGCCATGTCCGATTATTGATAATCCGGAAAAGTTTCGCGACCATATTAATTCCTGTCATGCGCAGCCACAGCATGATGGTTCGGACAGTTACTTTAAATACGCTAACGAATTAGATAAAGTTTCTAAAGACTGGAGCGAGCTCGCCATTAAAATATGGCGCGATGAAGGATACGGTAGCGAATACAAAGCTGAGCATAATCTGTACGTAAAAAAATAGCGCTGGCGGGCAGAGTGTTATGAGTGTTTGTCAGGCGAAATAGAGTCCATGGTTCGCCTGACTTTTAACGAAGGAGACATGGCGCGGTCATATTATCGCGTCGGTTAGACTTTATTTAGTCAGGCTTGTTCGATTGATATAAAACGAACGGCAAACTATCAGGCTTCGCCGTGAAAGGTGATGGCGAAACCTTGCTCCTGCCATTGTGCTAACAGTTGCGCCTGGCGCTGCGTCAGCGGTTTGCCTGTCCAGACAAAAAACTGTTGGCCGGGAAAAAATTCAGGATGCGGGGAGTCGAGCGGTTCGGCAAATACGTCAACGCGCCACCCCTGTTGAGAAAGACGCCAGCCTTCCAGCCATAAATGGGTGCGATCGTCATTTCCCCAGGAGGCCAGCAGCGCGTTTTTTCGTGCATCCCTGCGTGCGGCGGTGATACGCGACACGGCATAGTCAATCAGTACACCGTCGAGCAGACTCAGAATTGCCCGCCCGGTCTTAAGATCGCGCCCGAGTCGCTGGCGCACGGGGGTGAGCACCTCGTCTATTAATTGATCTGCCGTATGCTTGCGGCCCAGAACCGTAATGGTTTCCCGCAGCCGGGCAGGGCTTGCCTGGCGCAGCAGCGACATCATCTCTTCCTGAACAGTTGCCCAGCCAGCTTCCTCTGTAACCAGCGTCGCATCAAGTAAGGCTTTTACCTTGCTCACCGACACGCCGCTCTCTATCCAGAGTTTTATCGCCTCAATACGCTCAATATCAGACTCATCAAATTGACGGTGCCCGCCTTCGCTACGCTGAGGTTTAAGCAATCCGTAACGACGTTGCCATGCGCGTAGCGTAACCGGGTTTATTCCGCACCGTTCAGCAACCTCGCCGATGCTATAAAAAGCCATGACTCCCTCATACTCGTAACGCCGATATGTTCGTGAAAAGACTAATCAACCCTGACAGGGTGTACAAGTATTTTGTACAGTTTTACTTATCTTTTTATTATGCGTTATCGCGCATTTCGGGCCAGGACACTGCCGGAATACCCGTAAGACTGGGGCGAGCAAAGAGATAGCCCTGGAATTGCGAGATCCCCGCAGACTCAAGCCACATCCACTCTTGCGCCTTCTCGACACCCACCGCAGCGATCTGGATTTCAAGAGATGTACAACATTTGATAATGGCGTGGATAATTGCCTGGCGTGAACCGCTCTTATGCACATCTTTGATCATATCGCGGTTAATTTTGATGCGGTCTGGCTGGAACTGCGCCAGCAGCAATAATCCCGCAAAGCCTGCGCCAAAATGATCAATCGCCACGCGGATCCCGGCGCCTTTTAACATTTTCACGGCGCGGGTAAATTCATCCAGCCGTGAAATCACTTCGCGTTCAGTAAATTCGACGATGACCTGCTCCGGCACCAGTCCGTTTGCCGCGATTTCCTGCAAAATAAAATCAACCGCGTCCGGAATTTCGACCAGCGTCATCGGTAACAAGTTGACTGAAAGCGTCAGGGCACCGAGGTTTAACGCGCCCGCCTGGGCAAACGCCACTTTTTTGCTCTGCAAATCTGCGGCATAGAGCGCATCGCCAGAAAGACCCTCGAACCAGGCCTGCGGCGAGTCGCCTGAGGGCGTGCGCAGCAGCGCTTCGATAGCGACAACTTTACGGGCAAACGGGTCGATAAGCGGTTGAAACGCAAACCGGCAATCGGCGTCGCTGGCGCTTGCCGTTATCGGCAGGGCGACGGCATTGCCATCAGAAATAAATTCCCACGCGTCACCCGTGGGGATTTCGAAGTAGTTCTCTTTTTCCCCTTCTTCAACGAAGGTCTGAAAAAACTGCAGCGCGCGATCTTCATACGCCAGCTGGTACTTCGATGTGCCTTTATCCAGCACGGTTTGTAAGACCTCATCGCGATGTTGATCGCGCAAATCAAACAGTTCCATGCCGACTTTGCCAAATCGCCGTGAAGGGCCGTAATCGCGCAGCAATTCCACCACATTATAGTGGCGAGGATCGGCGCAGATAGCGTCATAAATAGGCACCACAGACTCTTCGGGGCCCTCCAGTAGCTGGAAGAAATGCGTACCGTTGAAAAGCAGGATCCCGGTGACATTTGCCTTGCCATTTTTAAGGGTTGCTGCGGCGACCATCTCTTCAAGCATCGCGTACGATACCTCGTCGCACAGATGGCTACGGTAAATAATGGTGGTGAGCATAGAGGTTCCAACTGGGGGTGAATGAGTCCTCACAGTAGCAGATACGGGCAAGGACGTCTTGCTTGATTACATTACCTATTCTTTGATGAGTCGCAAGAGAGGGGGTGAACAGGTTTAAGATTTTTCTTGTACAACATTCATCGCGCTGGCTGAAATTTACACTTCTATAATCAATTGATATATAAGAAAATTATTACGCATTCTGGAAGATGCAAACAATCTTGTACAAATTTTATGTACATATAAGAATTTTTTGTATAACTTTAACAGTAATTTAACTGTTTCTAAAAATTCTGGAGGAGTGACATATGCAGCAAAACGGTTATTTTCCGAGCACAGCTAATGCCATTACCCGCTATTTTAATAAGGCAAGTCTCCCGACTCAGCAGCAAACACTGGGGCAAATTGCAGTAGAAGTTCTGAGCGAAGGGCGCAACCTTAGTCGTAAGGCAATCTGTACTAAACTGCTGCGCCGTCTTGAGCAGGCTTCCAGCCCGGAAGAGGAGAGCCACTATCATGCGTTGATTGGTCTGTTGTTCGATCGTTAATTTTCGCAGACCAGCAAAACATTTGGCTTTTGAGCCAATTCTCGCAGGATGATGTGGTTATACCGCGTGTTGAGTTAATCGTCCGTAAAGGAGAACTGGCTTCATGCCGCAATTGCAGTTCGGCAAGTAGCGGCAACCCGAGATGTAGTTATGAATAGTAGTGACATTGAGCAACTGACAGACGAACTTATCGGAGTGGCAGTGTTGTCGCTCCTGAGAGATAACTCCCCCATCAGCACCCGGGCGCTTATTACGCGGCTTCGGTCGATGGAGGCAAATGAGCCAGACAGTCAGCGGCGTAAGTTGCTGGGGCAGGTTATTGCTGAAATCAGCAACGATAATCTCTCCTCTCTGCGGCGCGATGCAGGAAGCAAACGCAATGAATGGAATGAAGAGGGCGGGGATAACGTCTATCAGTTATTTGGCAAAAAACAGCCAGAAAGTACCAAAAAACACTGATACACAGTAATTATAAATTGAAAACGGGGTAAATGATGAGCCAGGCAATGCTCGAACCAACAGCCGAATATGAAAATCTGCCGGATATTACGCTTGCTGACTATTTTCGCAGCGGCGGACAAACGCTGGCAGAAGAGTCGGCTACTCTGGGTGCCGTTATTCGTCGCGTACATGCTCAGGGTTGTCCTGTTACTCACAAGGCGCTGATTCTTGAGCTGATAAAAATGATTGAAACCACCAATGATGTGGTGAAAAGCGATATTATTCGCCATACGCTGGAAATTGTCGTCCACCATACGACTGACGATATTTAGCCGTTTGCCTGTAGCGAGAAAACCCACGCAATTATATTGTACTCATCAATGTACTCATTTTTGACTGCGTTGTTACGAGATGAGTTGAGATTTTATGAAAACAAAAATCCACGCAATTGCGTGGATTTTATATTTTTTACGACTCTTGTGAGATTCAGCAAAACCTCATGAGGCAACAAATTTTATTTAGACGTTAAACAGGAAGTTCATTACGTCGCCATCTTTAACGATGTAATCTTTACCTTCTGCGCGCATTTTGCCGGCTTCTTTCGCGCCTTGCTCGCCTTTATAGGTAATAAAATCGTCATAGCCAATCGTCTGGGCGCGAATAAAGCCTTTTTCAAAATCGGTATGGATTTTACCTGCCGCCTGCGGCGCTGTGGCACCGACAGGGATGGTCCAGGCGCGGACTTCTTTCACACCGGCTGTGAAGTACGTTTGCAGATTGAGCAGAGAATAGCCTGCGCGGATCACGCGGTTCAGGCCCGGCTCTTCAAGGCCCAGCTCCTGCATAAACTCATCGCGCTCTTCATCATCCAGCTCGGCGATGTCAGCTTCTACAGCGGCACAGACCGGCACCACGACAGAGCCTTCATTGGCGGCGATTTCGCGAACCTTATCAAGATACGGATTGTTTTCAAAACCGTCTTCGTTCACGTTGGCAATATACATCGTCGGCTTGAGCGTCAGGAAGCTCAGATAACGAACCAGCTCTTTTTCTTCTTTGCTCAAATCCAGCGCGCGCAGCATACCGGCATTTTCCAGCTGCGGCAGGCATTTTTCCAGCACCGCCAGCTCAGCTTTTGCGTCTTTATCGCCGCCTTTGGCTTTTTTAGACACGCGATGAATGGCACGCTCGCAGGTATCCAGGTCCGCCAGTGCCAGCTCGGTATTGATAACGTCAATATCTTCCGCCGGATCGACTTTGCCGGAAACGTGAATGATATTGTCGTTTTCAAAGCAACGCACCACATGACCAATGGCTTCGGTTTCACGAATATTCATCAGGAACTGGTTACCCAGGCCTTCACCTTTGGATGCGCCTTTTACCAGACCGGCGATATCAACAAACTCCATCGTGGTCGGCAGAACGCGCTGTGGTTTAACAATTTCTGCGAGCTTATCCAGACGCGGATCGGGCATCGGTACGACCCCGGTGTTCGGCTCAATAGTACAAAACGGGAAGTTAGCCGCTTCAATACCTGCTTTGGTGAGCGCGTTGAACAGGGTGGATTTACCTACGTTGGGCAGACCAACGATACCGCATTTGAATCCCATGATGTAATTACCTTAATAACTTGATAATCAACCCGTTAGCGAAAACGGATTGCAGAAAAGTGAATAACTTTGCCTATTATACACGTAACCGTCGTTACGCGCGGTAAAAAAGCCGCCGCAGCCGCTTATTGCGCCTTAAAGGCATGCAGACGGTTCGTGGCTTTCGTCAGGCCTTCTTTCAGCCAGATTTCTGTGCAACGCGCCGCTTCGTCTACGGCTTCGTCGATAAGCTTCTGCTCTGACAGCGGCGGTTTGCCCAGCACAAACCCGACAACTTTATTTTTATCGCCCGGATGACCAATTCCGACACGCAAGCGGTGAAAGTTAGGGTTATTACCGAGCTTACTGATGATATCTTTCAGGCCGTTATGCCCGCCATGACCACCGCCAAGTTTAAACTTCGCCACGCCAGGCGGAAGGTCAAGCTCGTCATGCGCCACCAGGATTTCGTCCGGGTTGATGCGATAAAAGGTCGCCATAGCCGCCACAGCTTTACCGCTCAGATTCATAAAGGTGGTAGGCACCAGCAAGCGAACGTCTTCGCCTGCCAGATTGATGCGCGCGGTAAACCCAAAGAACTTCGCCTCTTCCCGCAGGGGAGAGCGGCATCTTTGCGCCAGTAAATCAACATACCAGGCACCTGCATTATGGCGTGTCGCGGCGTATTCAGCGCCAGGGTTCGCCAGCCCGACAATCAGTTTAATCGTCACTTTTTCTTCCTGACCAGGATAATGTCCGGCGCGTAGTTTACGTTGTGCAGCGCGCGATGACAAAATTCTCACAGCGAAACGCGATGTGCTAATAATAACTTATCTTAATAATTAGAATTTCAATTAGCTCAGGGGCTTATTTGTAAATTTATGTTTGTCTAAGGTGTGTAATTGTGATCGCACACGCAACGGCTAACAGATGCGCTGACTATACTTTTTTTACATGGATTGGGGTTTTTCCCCGTCAACCCATCGTTCCGGAGGTGACAAATGAAACGCAAAAACGCTTCGTTACTCGGTAATGCGCTCATGGGGTTGGGGTTAGTGGTGATGGTTGTCGGCGTTGGCTATTCTATTTTAAACCAGCTGCCGCAGCTTAACCTGCCACAATTTTTCGCGCACGGTGCCGTATTCAGCATTTTCCTGGGTGCCATTCTCTGGCTTGCAGGTGCGCGCGTAGGCGGGCATGAGCAGGTTTGCGATAAATACTGGTGGGTGCGCCACTACGACAGACGCTGCCGCCGCGATCCGCGCAAACCTGGCTTATAACATCTGCTTATGATTTCAGAAACGGTTCCTGCGGGAACCGTTTTTTGTTTTTATGACGGAGTTTCCCGCCCGGTGAAACTCACCGGGCAAAAAGTGACGGAGCGTTTATAAGTCAGCCAGCGCCGCTTCACGATTAGGGAAAAACGCCAGTTTCCCGGGGATCGGCTGCACACCTGCGCGTGCCAGCGTGCGTAATGGCTGGAACTCCAGGTTACTGACACGCAACTCAACGCCTTGCGGCAGACGTTTCACGAAACGCTGAAAAGCATCAAGCCCACCGGCGTCGAGCACCGGCACTGCGTCACACTTCAGCAGCACAATGCGTTTGCCTGCAAGACGCGTCTCCAGATCGGCAAAAACACCCTCTGCGGCAGCGAAAAACAGCGGGCCAATCACGCGCAGCACCAGCACGTCTTCCGGCACGTTCACATTGACCGCCGCCAGGTGCGTCATCCGCGCGATACGGCGCATAAACAGCAGCGACGCCAGCACGATGCCGACGCTGATGGCGATCACCATATCAAACAGCACCGTCAGTGACAGACACAGCAGCATCACCACGATGTCATCGGCTGGCGCGCGGCGCAGCAGATCAATGACTTTATGCGCCTCGCTCATATTCCATGCCACCATCAACAGCAGTGCGGCCATCGCCGACAAAGGCAGCCAGGAGAGCAGGGGAGCCAGCACCAGCAGCGCCATGATAACCAGTAAGGAGTGGATCACCGCAGAGACCGGCGAGGTTGCGCCAGCGCGAACGTTCGCAGCGGAGCGGGCGATGGCGGCGGTGGCGGTTATCCCGCCGAAGAACGGCGCAATCATGTTGCCCAGCCCCTGACCTACCAGTTCGCTACTGGCTTTGTGCTTGGTTCCGGTCATCCCATCCAGCACCACGGCGCACAGCAACGACTCGATAGCGCCCAGCATCGCCATTGAAAACGCCGCCGGTACCAGCGCGCGCAACGCGTCCCAGCTCAGGGTAAAAGTGGAACCCGGCATATCCCAGGGCAGCACCAGCTGCGGCAGAAGTTGAGGAATACCATTACCCTGCGAACCGTCAGCCAGCACATAATGAAACTGTGAGCCGATAGTGGCTACATGACCACCGAGCAAATTGACCACCAGCATTACGGCGCAACCCGCCAGCAGTGCAGGCAGGTGGCCAGGCAAGCGTAAGCCCAGTCGTGGCCAGAAAATCAGCGTTGCCAGCGTGACCACGCCAATAGCGGCATCACCGATATTGATGGTGGGTAGCGCCATCACCAGCGCCCCGACTTTTGGCAGATAATGCTCCGGTACGTGGGTCATCTGCAAACCCAGGAAATCCTTAATTTGCATGGTAGCGATGGTGATACCAATGCCGGAGGTAAAGCCGAGCGTGACCGACAGCGGAATATACTCAATCAAACGACCAAACCGCGCCAGGCCAAAAAGAACAAGAAATACGCCGGACATCAGGGTCGCCACCAGCAGACCCGCCAGGCCAAATTGCTGGGAAACCGGGTAAAGAATGACGACAAAGGCGGCGGTCGGGCCGGAAACACTGTAGCGGGAACCGCCGCTCAGCGCGATAACGATACCCGCCACCGCTGCCGTATAGAGGCCATACTGCGGCGCAACGCCACTACCAATGGCCAGCGCCATCGCCAGCGGAATAGCAATAATCCCGACGGTTATCCCGGCAATCAGATCGCGGGTAAATCGGGCCGCGGTGTATTTTTCTTTCCAGCACGCATCAATCAGCGCCTGAAAAGGCATGACATGGGGTGAGAAAAATTTATTCACAATGGTTAATCATCCGTGAGTACGGCAGACGTTATTGATAAATCATACAAATAGCACCAGACTACAAAAAAACCCGCCGTAGCGGGTCTTTTATTTTAGCACCAAAAGATGCTGGATAACTTTATCGTCGATCAATGTTCAAACATGGCAGAGATCGATTCTTCGTTACTGATACGACGAATGGCTTCGGCCAGCATGCCTGACAGCGTCAGTGTACGTACGTTTGGCAGCGCTTTGATCTCATCACTTAACGGGATCGTGTCGCAAACCACGACTTCATCAATGACGGAATTGCGCAGGTTGTTCACCGCATTACCGGAGAAAATCGGGTGAGTCGCGTAAGCAAAGACGCGTTTCGCGCCGCGCTCTTTCAGCGCTTCTGCGGCTTTGCACAGGGTGCCGCCGGTGTCTATCATATCGTCAACCAGCACGCAGTCGCGGTTCGCCACATCACCAATAATATGCATCACCTGAGAAACGTTAGCGCGCGGACGGCGCTTATCAATGATTGCCATATCGGTATCGTTAAGCAATTTCGCAATCGCGCGCGCGCGCACCACGCCACCGATATCCGGAGAGACCACAATCGGGTTATCCAGATTCAGTTGCAGCATATCCTCCAGCAGGATCGGGCTGCCAAACACGTTATCTACCGGTACATCAAAAAAGCCCTGAATCTGTTCAGCATGCAGGTCAACCGTCAGAACACGGTCAACGCCAACGCTTGAGAGGAAATCGGCAACCACTTTTGCGGTAATCGGTACACGTGCAGAACGCACGCGACGGTCCTGACGGGCATAGCCAAAGTAGGGAATGACCGCGGTGATACGGCCTGCGGAAGCACGGCGCAGGGCATCAACCATCACAACCAGTTCCATCAGGTTGTCGTTAGTAGGGGCACAAGTGGACTGGATGATGAAAATATCACCACCGCGTACATTTTCGTTAATTTGTACGCTGACTTCGCCGTCGCTAAAGCGACCTACAGCGGCGTCGCCGAGAGAAGTGTACAGGCGGTTGGCAATACGTTGTGCTAGTTCCGGGGTAGCGTTACCAGCAAAAAGCTTCATATCAGGCACGAGAAGAACCTCAGGCATGCGTCCAGTGGTGGATAGCATACGCCAGAATGTGCGGTCAGGGCGTAAAACTATCCATGCGGTGTATTAAAGAGCGCGATGCAACGTCTGGAACAGAAGTGACGTTGTCACCGTAGCTCAGCTTGCCCGGCGATGGCTTGCGCAAGCGGCGAGAGGTTAACGCCTCGCGCGACAAAACCATGCAGCCATTCCGGGGCTTGCTCAAGCACCTGACGAGCGGCGGATTCGGTATCAAATTCGGCAAAGACACAGGCTCCTGTGCCAGTCAGGCGCGACGGCGCGTATTCTAACAGCCAGGAAAGCGCGGCATCAACCTCGCGAAAACGTTTTCTTGCGATAACCTCGCAATCGTTGGCGAATTCACATTTTAATAACGTATTGATTGACCGGGAAGGAGTATTTCTCGGCAGGTCCGGATCGTTAAAAATGACCGGCGTGGGAATACTCACTCCAGGATGCGCCACCAGATACCACTTCTCAGGCGGATCGACGGGGGTTAATACCTCGCCAACCCCTTCTGCGAACGCCGCATGGCCGCGCACAAATACAGGCACATCAGCACCCAGCGTCAGGCCCAGCGCTGCCAGCTCGTCCACGCTTAAACCACAGCGCCAGAGATGGTTGAGTGCAACCAACACCGTGGCGGCGTCAGACGAACCGCCGCCCAGCCCGCCGCCCATCGGCAGGCGTTTATCGACGGCAATATCCGCACCGCTGCCAGCGGGCAAACAGCCGGTCGCGCCCGCGCGCTGCATCAATAAATGCGCCGCGCGCACGATCAGGTTTTCCTCATCGGGGACGCCCGGGACCGGCGTCAGCAGGCGGATTTTACCGTCGCTGCGTGGTTCAATGCGCAGCGTGTCGCCATAGTCGAGAAACTGAAACAGCGTTTGTAACGTATGATAACCGTCAGCACGCCGTCCGGTGATATACAAAAAAAGGTTAAGTTTCGCCGGAGCGGGCCACGTCATCATTTGACAATCCAGTTATCCATTTTGAGCTTAATACGCTGGCTGCCGTCGTTCAGTTCCATATTCGCAGGCAAAGCTGGCTGGGTTTTGCTGTCATATCCGCCGTAGACGACCTTCCAGTTCTTGCCTCCCTGACTGTAGTTTAGTTCGCTCAGGCGATACTGATTATCCAGTTTATAATCCGTCGCGTCCCCCGGCAGGCCAAGGATCCACTGGCGCAGGCTGTTTAGCGGAATAGGCATACCGGTGAGTTTACCGATCATCTCTTCTGCGTCATCATCCGTGTAGCGCTGGCCTTTATTGTCCACCAGTTGCACCGCGCCTGGTTGCGCATTCAGTTCAAGCTCGGTGCTGCCAAGCGGATTGGTCAGCAACAGGCGATATTTATCCTGGCCGGTTTGCTGCCAGAAAAAACGCGCATACACTTTTTGCTCATCAGAGATATACGCAAACGCGCCGCGCGTCTGGTACTGGCTGAGATTACGCACCTCTTGCTGATGCTGGCGCCACTGCGGCGAGTCGGGGCTTTTGCCCGGGCCTTTCGGCGCGTTAAGCGTACAGGCGGTAAGCACGAGGCTTGCCAGCGGCAACAGACGGATGAGACGATGATTCGACAGAGTCATAATGATGACAAATCCTTGAGAGGCGTTTGAATTATTAAGCTTAATGCTAGCGCCGCAGCGAAACAGCGTCTACGTTCTGATTGTCCTAAATCATAAAATTACCAATTACTCCAAAAGGGTAGTCACTCTTTTATTGACCTCGCTCATCCTGTATGATGCGTGCAGTCTAACCTTATCAACGTTGGTACTATTCCCGCGCCCATGACCCTTTTAGCACTAGGCATCAACCACAAAACGGCACCCGTTTCGTTGCGAGAACGCATTGCATTTTCGCCGCAAACGCTTGACCAGGCTCTGGAGAGCCTGCTGTCCCAGCCGATGGTGCAGGGCGGAGTAGTGCTGTCAACCTGTAACCGCACTGAGCTTTATCTGAGCGTGGAAGAGCAGGATAACCTGCGCGAAGCGTTAGTGCGCTGGCTGTGCGACTATCACCATCTGCGTGAAGAAGAAGTGCGCCAGAGCCTTTACTGGCACGAGGATAACGACGCGGTCCGCCATTTAATGCGCGTCGCGAGCGGGCTGGATTCGCTGGTGCTGGGCGAGCCGCAAATTCTCGGTCAGGTGAAAAAAGCCTACGCGGATTCCCGTCGCGGTCACGGCAATGCCAGCGATCTGGAGCGCATGTTCCAGAAGTCGTTTTCCGTTGCCAAGCGTGTGCGCACGGAAACGGACATCGGCGCCAGCGCGGTCTCGGTGGCCTTTGCCGCCTGTACCCTGGCCCGGCAAATTTTTGAATCTCTCTCAAGCGTTAGCGTGCTGTTAGTCGGTGCCGGAGAAACCATTGAACTGGTGGCGCGCCATCTGCGCGAGCACAAAGTTCAGCGGATGATTATCGCCAACCGTACGCGCGAGCGCGCGCAGTTGCTGGCCGATGAAGTCGGCGCAGAGGTGATTTCCCTAAGCGATATCGATGAGCGCCTGAAAGACGCCGATATCGTGATCAGCTCCACCGCCAGCCCGCTGCCTATCATTGGCAAAGGGATGATGGAGCGGGCGATGAAAGCCCGCCGTAATCAGCCCATGCTGCTGGTGGATATCGCCGTACCGCGCGATGTCGAGCCGGAAGTCGGTAAAGTCGCCAACGCCTACCTTTATAGCGTTGACGACTTGCAAAGTATCATCCAGCATAATCTTGAACAACGTAAGGCCGCAGCCGTGCAGGCTGAGTCTATCGTTGCGCAGGAAACCAGTGAATTTATGGCTTGGCTGCGCGCGCAAAGCGCCAGCGAGACTATCCGCGACTACCGTAGTCAGTCTGAAGCTGTTCGCGATGAGCTGACGGCGAAAGCTATTGCTGCGCTGGAGCAGGGTGGCGATCCGCAAGCCATTATGCAGGATCTGGCGTGGAAACTGACTAACCGCCTGATTCATGCCCCAACCAAATCTCTTCAGCAGGCCGCCCGTGACGGGGACGACGACCGCCTGCATATTCTGCGCAACAGCCTCGGGCTGGATTAGCACAACATACACATATTAAAGGTGCACTTACGCCTATGAAGCCTTCTATCGTTGCCAAACTGGAAGCCCTGCATGAACGCCATGAAGAAGTTCAGGCGCTGCTGGGTGATGCGCAAACCATCGCCGATCAGGAGCGTTTTCGCGCCTTGTCGCGAGAATATGCGCAGCTGAGCGATGTGTCGCGCTGCTTTACTGACTGGCAACAAATTCAGGAAGATATCGAAACCGCGCAAATGCTGCTCGACGACCCGGAAATGCGCGATATGGCGCAGGAAGAACTGCGTGAAGCAAAAGAGAAAAGCGAGCAGCTGGAGCAGCAGTTGCAGGTCTTGTTGCTGCCTAAAGACCCGGATGATGAACGCAACGCGTTTGTTGAAGTGCGCGCCGGAACCGGCGGCGATGAAGCAGCGCTGTTCGCCGGGGATTTGTTTCGCATGTACAGCCGTTATGCTGAGTCCCGCCGCTGGCGCGTAGAAATCATGAGCGCCAACGAGGGCGAGCATGGCGGGTATAAAGAAGTGATCGCCAAAATCATCGGCGACGGCGTTTACGGGCGTCTCAAGTTCGAGTCCGGCGGCCATCGCGTGCAGCGTGTTCCGGCCACGGAATCTCAGGGGCGAATTCATACCTCTGCCTGTACCGTCGCGGTGATGCCTGAACTTCCCGAGGCCGAACTGCCGGACATCAACCCGGCAGATTTACGTATCGACACCTTCCGCTCTTCAGGCGCGGGCGGTCAGCACGTTAACACCACGGATTCTGCGATTCGTATCACCCACTTGCCGACCGGTATTGTTGTAGAGTGCCAGGACGAGCGTTCTCAGCATAAAAACAAAGCCAAGGCGCTGGCGGTGCTCGGCGCGCGTATCCACGCGGCGGAAATGGCGAAGCGCCAGCAGGCGGAAGCCTCGACCCGTCGTAACCTGTTAGGTAGCGGTGACCGCAGCGATCGCAACCGGACGTATAACTTCCCGCAAGGGAGGGTGACCGATCACCGTATTAACCTGACGCTGTATCGTCTGGATGAAGTGATGGAAGGGAAGCTGGATATGCTTATCGAACCGATTGTACAGGAATACCAGGCCGACCAGCTGGCGGCCCTCGCCGGGCAGGATTAATGGATTATCAACAGTGGTTGCGTGAGGCGATAAGCCAGCTTGCGGCAAGCGAAAGCCCGCGGCGTGATGCGGAAATTCTGCTTGGCTTCGTTACGGGTAAAGCGCGCACCTTTATTCTGGCATTCGGCGAAACGCAGCTCACCGATTTGCAGCAACACCAGCTCGCGGCGCTGCTGGACCGGCGCGTGCGCGGCGAGCCGGTGGCCCATCTGGTTGGCGTGCGCGAGTTCTGGTCGCTTCCGCTGTTTGTTTCCTCTGATACCTTAATTCCGCGCCCGGACACCGAGTGCCTGGTTGAGCAGGCGTTAGCCCGTCTTCCGGCAACACCCTGCCAGGTGCTGGATTTGGGCACAGGCACCGGCGCGATTGCGCTGGCGCTGGCCAGCGAGCGCCCGGACTGCACCGTCACCGGCGTCGATTTTATCCCGCAAGCGGTCGCGCTGGCGCAGCGTAACGCGGCGCAGTTAGGCATAGATAATGTTACGTTCCGGCAAAGCCACTGGTTTAGCGCGCTTGGCGGCGAGCACTATGCCATGATAGTCAGCAATCCTCCCTATATTGATGAGCAAGACCCGCATCTTGCGCAGGGGGATGTCCGTTTCGAACCGCTCAGCGCGCTGGTGGCGGCAGATAACGGGCTGGCTGATTTACAAACCATTATTCGCGATGCGCGGCAGTTTATTCTGCCAGGCGGCTGGCTGTTGCTGGAGCATGGCTGGCAGCAGGGCGAGGCGGTGCGGGCGCTATTTAACGATTATGGCTGGCAGCAGGTGGAAACCTGCCGCGACTATGGCGGTAACGAGCGCCTGACGGTGGGGAAACGACCACAACAGGAGTAACAGGATAATGGACACCTTTAATTTCCTGATTTTTCTGCATTTGGCCTCGGTGGTGTTGACCATCAGCCTGTTTGTCTTACGCTATTGGTGGCGCTGGTTCGGCGATCCACGGTTACAGGCACGCTGGGTGCGCGTTGTGCCGCATATTGTGGACAGCGTGTTGTTGTTCAGTGGGGCGGGTTTAATGTGGGTGACAGGCTATTTCCCTTTTACTGTTAAAGGCGCATGGCTGACTGAAAAGTTGTTTGGCGTTATCATCTACATCGTTTTGGGTTTTATTGCGCTTGGACGACACCGTCCGCGCAGCCAGCAAACGGGTTTTGTTGCCTTTATGCTGGGACTGGTGGTGCTGTACATCATCATTAAACTCGCCGCCACAAAAGTACCGATACTGGGGTAAGACATGAGGTCGTTAGCCGATTTCGAATTTAACAAAGCGCCGTTATGCGACGGAATGATGCTGGTTTCCGAGCTGATCCGTGATGATTTTCCTTCACAGTACGTGCATGACGAGCTGGAACGTCTGCTCAGTCTTGCACGCGAAGAAATCAATATGGCGAAACCTCAGGACTGGCAACTGGAGAAACTCGTCGAGCTGTTTTATGGCGAATGGGGCTTTAAAGATACGCGCGGCGTGTACCGGCTTTCGGACGCATTGTGGCTCGATAAAGTCCTGCAAAACCGCCAGGGCAGCGCGGTCGCGCTGGGGGCGATTTTGCTGTGGGTTGCCGGGCGGCTGAATATTCCGCTAATGCCGGTCATTTTCCCGACGCAGCTTATTCTGCGGGCAGAGTGGCTGGACGGCGAAATGTGGCTTATTAATCCGTTTAACGGCGACACGCTGGATGAGCACACGCTGGAAGTGTGGCTGAAAGGCAATATCAGCCCGGTGGCCGAGCTGTTCAATGAAGATCTGGATGAAGCCGATAACGCGGAGGTTATCCGCAAGCTGCTCGATACGCTGAAATCAGCGCTGATGGAGGAGCAGCAGATGGAACTGGCCCTGCGCGCCAGCGAAGCGCTGCTGCAATTCAACCCTGAAGACCCGTATGAAATCCGCGACCGCGGGCTGATTTACGCACAGCTGGATTGCGATCATGTGGCGCTCAACGATCTGAGTTATTTCGTCGAGCAGTGCCCGGAAGATCCCATCAGTGAGATGATCCGCGCGCAAATCAATACAATTGCACACAAACAGATCACCCTGCATTAAGAATTTGTTCCGATTCACACTCGATAAGGCGATTTTATGAAACAAAAAGTGGTTAGCATTGGCGACATTAAGGTCGCGAACGACCTGCCGTTTGTACTGTTTGGTGGTATGAACGTGCTGGAATCACGCGATCTGGCGATGCGCATTTGCGAACACTATGTCACCGTGACCCAGAAACTGGGCATTCCGTATGTGTTCAAAGCCTCTTTTGATAAAGCCAACCGCTCTTCCATTAAATCCTATCGTGGGCCAGGCCTCGAAGAAGGGATGAAAATCTTTCAGGAGCTGAAGCAGCAGTTTGGCGTGAAAATCATCACCGACGTGCACGAAGCAAGCCAGGCGCAGCCGGTGGCCGACGTGGTCGATGTGATTCAGCTTCCGGCGTTTCTTGCCCGCCAGACCGATCTGGTGGAAGCGATGGCGAAAACGGGCGCTGTGATTAACGTGAAAAAACCGCAGTTTGTCAGCCCCGGCCAGATGGGCAATATCGTTGATAAGTTCCACGAAGGCGGTAACGACAAGGTTATCCTTTGCGATCGCGGCGCGAATTTTGGCTACGATAATCTGGTCGTCGATATGCTTGGATTTAGCGTAATGAAAAAAGTCTCCGGCAATTCACCGGTGATTTTCGACGTGACCCACGCGCTGCAATGCCGTGACCCGTTTGGCGCGGCCTCCGGCGGTCGCCGTGGGCAGGTAGCCGAGCTGGCGCGCGCGGGTATGGCAACCGGGCTGGCGGGTCTGTTTATCGAAGCGCACCCGGACCCGGACAACGCGAAATGCGATGGCCCGTCCGCGCTGCCGCTGTCAAAACTGGAGCCATTCCTCAAGCAGATCAAAGCCATTGACGATCTGGTGAAAAGCTTCGACGAGCTCGATACCGAACAGCCGTAAAAAAACCTGCGAAGGCAGGTTTGGTTGGTTAAAACCCCGTGTTGACCCACGGGGTTTTTATTGCGCCTGCGGCTATCAGACAAAAATGGTCATCAGGTAGGCGGCAAACAGCGCCATATGCGCCGCGCCGTTCAGAACATTGGTTCGCCCGGTGGAGAACGACAGCTGGCACAGCAACAGCGATGCGACCATAACAATCATTTCCGGCGCATCAAGAGCGAACAGCAACTCGTTGCCGGTGAACCAGGCAATAAGCGTTACCACCGGTACCGTTAACGAGATAGTTGCCAGCACGGAACCGAAAAAGAGGTTCATTGCGCGCTGTACCTGATTGTTCAGCACCGCTTTCAACGCGCCTAATCCTTCCGGCGAGAGAATCAACAGCGCGACAAGGAAACCGGTAAAGGCGACAGGGGCGTTCATTTCGCCAAGCAGCGCTTCCAGCGGTTTCGCGTTCATTTTAGTGACGGCAATCACCGCAATAAGATGTACGATCAGCCATACCGTATGCCACAGGCTGCTATGCGCAGACGGTTTTCCGTGATGCGGGTCGTCGTCGTCGCTTTCATCTTCATGCTCATAGATAAACAGGCTTTGATGCGTTTTTGTCTGAATAAGCAAAAACACCCCGTACATGGCCGCAGAAATCAGCGCGACCAGCAGAGACTGGGCGACGCTAAAATTGCCCAGCGGCAGCGCCATCGGAAACACCAGCACAATAATGGCCAGCGGAAAGAGCGCTATCAGATACTGTTTGATGCCAAACAGATTCATATATTGTGTGGCAAATTTTTGCCCACCCAGCAGCAGCGAGAAGCCCACCAGCCCGCCGGTCACAATCATAATGATGGAGTAGAGCGTGTCGCGCATCAGCGTCGGTGCGGCGTCTCCGGTTGCCATCAGGGCGGAAATCAGGCTGACTTCCAGAATGACCACCGAAAGGCTCAGGATCAGCGAGCCATAGGGTTCACCAAGACGGTGCGCCAGGACATCGGCGTGGCGAACCACGCTAAATGCGCTGGATAAAATACCCACCAGCGCCAGAATATTTATCCCGACAACCACTGGCAGCGACTGCGAGCTTCCCCAGAAGAGCAGCACTGCCAGTGCCAGCACCGGGAAAATAAGGGTGGTCTCCTTGTGGCGGGTCTTCACCGCCTCGTGTGTTGTTGTCATATTATTCTCCAAAGGTCATGCAGGTGTTTGCCAAAAAATTAAAATGAAATACGCCTTAAAATAGCAAAAGACGTGTTTTTTCGTCGGTTTTTTACGTAATTTTACCGCAAGCAGCGTATTTACCTTTAAAGTGGCTGAATTTATCGATTTTGTTTTAATTATGTTTATATAACAGTTAGATAAAAACTCGCTGTGGCATATAAAGACGCAAGCTGGCGCAACGCGCTTTTATCGTCCAGACTTAACGCTTTAACACCAAAAGGAGCCAGAAGATGCCTTATAAATCAAAATCTGACCTGCCGGATAGCGTACAACACGTTCTGCCTGCCCACGCGCAGGATATTTATAAAGAAGCTTTTAACAGTGCCTGGGATCAGTACAAGGACAAAGAAGACCGGCGCGGTGATGCCAGCCGTGAAGAAACCGCGCACCGTGTCGCCTGGGCCGCGGTTAAAAATGAGTACGAAAAAGGCGACGATGATAAGTGGCATAAAAAGAAATAGCGGCGAATCCGCCATCGCCTTGCCAGAGGCTTGCAACCGGCCCGCGAATTGCATATGTTCATCGTAAGCTGCGCTTAAAGCAGCACGTGTCGGGAAGGCAGCAGTAAAGTCGTTGCAAGGAAGCATGCGGTGGCGGAGGTAAAAGTGTTAACGCGTGATTTCCTGATGAAGGCCGATTGTAAAACGGCGTTTGGTGATATTGAAGAGTCGTTGCTGTGGTCGTCGCAACAGCGTGCTGCCTCGCTTGCAGCCACGCTCGCCGGGCGGCCATCAAGCGGACCGGTGTGGATTTTCGGTTATGGTTCGCTGATGTGGAACCCGGCGCTGGAGTATGAGGAATCCTGCACAGCAACGCTTGCTGGCTGGCACAGAGCGTTCTGTTTGCGCCTGACCGCCGGTCGCGGCACGGCCTGCAAACCGGGGCGGATGCTTGCACTAAAAGAGGGTGGTTGCACCACGGGTGTTGCTTATCGCCTGCCGGAGGCGATACTGGAAGAGGAGCTGACCCTGCTCTGGAAGCGGGAGATGATCACCGGTTGCTATCTGCCGAGCTGGTGCAAACTGCGTCTGGAAGATGGTCGCGAAATCTACGCGCTGGTGTTTATCATGGACCCTCGCCACGCGCTTTACGAATCTGACACCCGCGCGCAGATAATCGCGCCGCTGATTGCCGAAGCCAGCGGCCCGCTCGGTACCAACGCACAATATCTTTTCTCGCTTGAGCAAGAGCTTTGCAAGCTTGGCATGCAGGACGACTGCCTGAACGAGCTGGTGAGACGAGTGCGCGATCTTCTTGCGGGGGAAAAACCAGGCCCGGAGATGAAGCCTGGCTTTGCCTGATGGCCTGTCAGGCGGTAACGTAGCTGATTGAGTGCTCCAGCGACTGGCTATGGCTATCAATCAGCACATTCCAGACGCCGCTGTAAGGCACCGCCAGATAAGCGTTGGCGCGGTTCTGAACACTTAAAATATCGCTCTGAGGATGCGTGCGGCTTTTTTCGCTCATCAGATGGATATGACAACTCTCCGAACAGCGAACGACCACCGTGTCTCCGCCAAATAACTTCAAACTTGCCTTTACCAATGCCATTTTCAACCCCGTCGTGTTTAACAGCGCGCTCCTTGCGGGAAAATCCTCTGCGTGATTTTGTTCACAATTCACTCAGGAAATAACACCAAACGGCAGGGGTACGGATGCTGATTTTGATCAAAAAATGGCGCAACGATTAAACAAAAATGACATTGTGCGGCAGGGGCAGGAAGCGGCGCGTTAAACCGTGCGTAAAACGCGCCGAAAAAAGATTAAATTCGGGATCAGAAGGTTAATACCTTATCCGCAGCCAGCGTCCACTGAGCAAGTTCGACCAGCGTGCCGATTTCCACCCCGTCAACCAGCGTCAACCCGGTGATCCCACGCCCGTCAGTACAGGTTTTACACAGCTTCACCGGTACCTGCTGTGCAGTCAGGATCTCCAGCATTTGCTGAATATTGTAGCCTTCAGCCGGTTTTTGCCCGCGCAGTCCCGCCGTCACCGCATCAGACATTAAAAAAAGGCGCAGGTCGATGTTGGCATCTTGCTCGCGCAGAGCAATCGCCAGGCGCAGGCTATTAAACAGCGATTCGCTGCCGTAGGCGGCACCGTTGGCGATAATCACTAACTTTTGCATCTTCACTCCTTCGCTGGATTTGCATTTTAACGGCTTATGCTACTGCGCCCTTTGGGGGCATGCAAAAATTACTGCCCGAAGCGGCCAATCAGGCCGGTTGCCGCCAGCGTGTGGCCTTTGAGTTTGCCGAACAGCGCATCGCGGGTCAGCCCTTCGGGTAGCGTTGGCGGCAGCGAGGTGGCGATAAGCGTGAAGGTATAGTGATGTGCGCCGCTTCCCGGTGGCGGGCAGGGGCCATGCCAGCGCAGGTTGCCAGGCGTGTTTTTGCCGCCGGTAAAACCTTTTCCGTCGCGCAGCGCATTTTGCGCAAAGCCGGTGGCGGAAGGCGGGATATTATAAGCAACCAGATGGGTGACGCCGAGGCCGGAAGCCCCTTCAGGATCGTGGACAATCAGGGCAAAACTTTGCGTTCCGGTTGGTGGATTGCTCCAGACCAGCGCAGGCGACTGATTTTCGCCAGTGCAATTAGGGTTATTGCTGGCGTTGCCGGCGAATTTTTTCTCCATCAGAGCATTATCCGCGAAGGCAGGAGATTGCAGGTTAAACAGCGTATTGGCGCTTGCCTGCGCGCCGTAAAACATCATCGCGCTCCATAAGGCCCATTTAAGACGTTTGTTCATAGCCACTCTCTTTGCAAAGATGATGCATTAACTGTAGTTCTGACGAAGCGCGGGAGGTAAGGATTTTCCTGAAAAAAACGCGCTGACTGCACTGACAAGCAAAAAAACGGTAACCTTAAAGAGTCTTCGTGCAAAAAAGGGCTGACTGGCATTAACAACGTGATACGACGAGTTACACCTTATCTACGCTATTTTCTACTCTTGTCCCTGGCAGGAGGTGTCGCCAGCGCGCAGCAAAACCGTTTTGTACAGCAGGCGGAAAATCCCTTCGATAACAATGGCGATGGCCTACCGGATCTTGGTATGGCGGCGGAAACTGATGCCCAGGAAAAACACTTCGCAGAGATGGCCAAAGCCTTTGGTGAAGCCAGCATGGTGGATAACGGTCTGACCGCCGGGGAGCAGGCTCGCCAGTTCGCTTTTGGCCAGTTGCGCGATGTGGTGAGCGGTGAGGTTAATCAGCATGTCGAATCCTGGCTGTCGCCCTGGGGAAATGCCACGGTTGATGTGAAGGTTGATAATGAGGGCGGTTTTAGCGGCAGTCATGGCGATTGGTTCGTACCTTTGCAGGATAACGATCGTTATCTGAGCTGGAGTATGCTCGGGCTAACCCAGCAGGATGACGCCCTGGTGGGGAATGTGGGTATTGGTCAGCGCTGGATAGCCGGTGACTGGCTGCTTGGCTATAACACCTTTTACGATACGCAACTGGAAGATAACCTCGGGCGCGCCGGGCTGGGAGCAGAAGCGTGGGGGGAAAACTTACGCTTTTCCGCCAACTATTACCAGCCGGTAACGAGCTGGGGCTGGCAGGATGCCACGCAGCAACAGCGTATGGCGCGTGGTTACGATGTCACGGCCCAGGCAAGGCTGCCATTTTATCGCCAGCTCAATACCAGCGTCAGCCTTGAACAGTACTTTGGCGAAAACGTGGATCTGTTTAATACCGGGACCGGTTATCACAACCCGGTGGCCGTCAAGCTGGGGGTAAATTATACCCCGGTGCCGTTGGTCACGTTCACAGCCGAGCACCGCCAGGGAGAGAGCGGGGTGAGCCAGAACGATCTGGGGCTGAAGCTCAATTACCGTTTTGGCGTGCCGTTGCGCAAGCAACTCTCTGCCAGTGAAGTGGCCGCCAGTACGTCGCTTCGCGGTAGCCGCTACGACAGCCCGACGCGCAACTCGCTGCCGGTGTTTGAATTCCGCCAGCGTAAAACACTCTCCGTTTTCCTCGCCACGCCGCCCTGGGATCTTCAGCCAGGAGAAACCGTGGCGCTAAAATTGCAGGTCAACAGTACTCACGGAATTCGCGCCATTAGCTGGCAGGGCGATACGCAAGCCCTTAGCCTGACGCCGCCGCCCGATGCCCGCAGCAGCAACGGCTGGACGCTAATTATGCCGCGCTGGGATAATAGCGAAGGCGCAACAAACCGTTGGGTGCTGAGTGCGCTGGTGGAAGATGAGAAAGGGCAGCGCGTGGAATCTAACACCATCGAGCTGAAACTGACGCCGCCGGTTATCGCTCCGGCGGCAGAAGGGGTAACTGACTGGATGATGCCTGCGGCGCAATAATCAGAAGATACGCTCCTGGTGCACCCACACCGCCGCTTCGACGCGGGATTTCAGTTTCATCTTTTTCAGCATATGTTTTACGTGCACTTTAACCGTGCTTTCGGTGATATCCAGCCTGCGAGCAATCATTTTGTTCGGCAATCCCTGGGCAATCAGCTTCAGGATATCGCGCTCACGCGGCGTAAGCTGGCTGACATCCCGATCGGAGGTCGCGCGGTTAGCGCGCAGGCTGGCGGCCAGTACCGGTGTTAAAGCTTCGCTGAGCACCATCTCACCGGCGGCCGCCTGCTGTAAGGCTTTGAGCAAGTCTTCCGGCTCCATATCTTTTAACAGATAGCCGTCAGCCCCGCGCTTCAGCGCTGTCACTACGTCTTCTTCATGGTTGGAGACGCTGAACACCACCACGCGCCCGGAGAGGGCTTTTTCGCGCAGCTTATCGAGGGTTTCCAGGCCGTTCATCCCTGGCATATTGAGATCCAGCATAATCAGATCCGGGTCCAGTGACTCCGCCAGTTCAATGCCTTGTTCTCCGTTGCTGGCTTCGCCGACCACGGTGATATCGGGCGCCATGCTAATCAACTGCTTCACGCCGGTTCGCAGCATCGGATGGTCGTCGATCAGGAGGATAGTAGCCGGTTCCTGATTACTCATGGGTATCTCCTTGCATGGATGAGAAAAATTTCTCTGGAATAAATGACACGACAACCTCAGTACCGCCGGTTTCTCCCGGTCTGACCTGGCAGTCGCCGCGCAAACTTTGCGCGCGATCTCGCATAATTATCAACCCGTAATGGTTGGTTCGTTCTGCATTGACCGGGATGCCGCTGCCGTTATCACTGATGCGCAGTATGACCCGGTTTTCCTGCTGTTTCACCGCCACGCTGACCGCAGTCGCGCCAGCATGTTTTAATACATTGCTCAGCGCCTCGCGGGCAATTTGCAGCAGATGAATGGCCTGATGCGAAGGCACCAGGCGCGGCGGCAGCTGGTAATCCAGCATCACCTCAAACCCCAGGCGTTCGCTGTACTCCCGGCAGCTGGACTCCAGCGCCGGGCGCAGACCCGCTTCCGTTAATTGTAAGCGGAAGGTGGTGAGCAGTTCACGCAGTTGCGCCCACGACGTATTCAGCTCATTACGTATCTGACCCAGTAGCTGCTGGCTGCTTTGCGGCAGTGCCTCTCCCTGCATTTGCAGGCAGCTGACCTGCATCTTCATGCAGGAAAGAGACTGGGCAATCGAGTCGTGCAGTTCGCGGGCAATGGTGGTACGCTCTTCCATCACCATCATCTGCTGCTGCCTGTCCTGATGGCGGTCAAGCGCAAGCGTCGCGGTGATTTGCTCCACCAGTGTATCAACCAGCTGCTGCTGGTCGTGACTTAAATGGCGGCCCGCCGGGAGTGTTGCCAGCAGTAAACCATACTGCATGTGCGCATCTGCCAGCCGCCATTTCAGCGCGGTACCCCCGCTGGAAGGCTCCGGCGCAACGCCGCGTGGGCATAAATGGCAACCTTTATCATCGCAGCTTTCCGTCGACTGGCAGGTAAACTCCTGATGGTTCTCTTCGTCATCCGTATCGTACACGCGCAGTTCAATATCATGGAGCAGCGTCAGATTTTGCAAACCGTTAAGCACTGGCGACAACCGCTCGCACAAAGGAATGCGTGAGTGCAGGCGATGGTTAGCCTGCCACAAAAACGACAGGATCTGGTTTTTTTGCTCAAGCCCGGCCGTTTTCTCCTGCACCCGCTGCTCCAGCACCGCGTAACTTTCCGCCAGCTCGCCGGACATGTTGTTTAGCGCCTCGCCAAGGATAGCCATCTCATTGCGCCCGCTGATATGCGCCCGCTGGGTGAAATCACGCTGGCTGACCGCCCGCGCCATTTGTAATAACTGCTGCCAGGGACGCAGCAGCCGCGCCCGCAGCCAGATAACCGTAAACAGCAGCAGCAGCCCCATCAATAACGCCAGCATCCGATGCAAAATCACGACCTGTTCAATACGCTGCTCGGTGCCGCTTTCAAATGCGCTGACCAGGCTATCTATCTGGCTGACAAAGAGGGCAATGGTTGGGGCAACGTCCTCCGTTTTTTGCGCCGCCTTAATAGCAGGCACCACCTCATTGCGCCAGTAGTTTTGCAGCGCATGCAGCTGTGCAAGCTGGTTGTCCCGCATCGCGGCCTGGGCAAGTTCGTTGCTAAAAGCGGTCTGTTCCATCTCGGTAAACAGGTGGTATTCATCTTCTTGCAGGGGAACCGCCGCCAGCAAACGGTAGCTTTGCATCCGCAGTGAACCGGCCTTATTTATCGCGTGAGCACTGCCCTGAACCCCCTGAACCAGCCAGCCGGAAATGGCCATTCCGGCGATACCGGTAACGGTGGAAAGCAACATAATCAACGCCAGTTGATTGACCAGCGTAAGCGGTGAGAAAAGGCGTTTTAGCATAGATGTTAATGACTCCTGGCCCGCGAACTGTGCGGTTGGCGATATTGTCGGCTATCGACCGGGGTATACCCATACCCCAAAAGGGTTACTCCTTTATTGCCAGTGTTCTGCGGTTTGCACTCGCGATTTGCTCTGTGAGACTTTGACGCGTGAAAAACCACACCTTTTTTGTCACTACGCGCTACTCACAAATGAGCATGGCGTTTTTTTGACCGCCGGGAGGGCAGCTTTTCCTTTGATTTATATCAACTTAACCGGCACAGCACAAATTAAGGTGGCAGGCATCAAATCGATCAGCAGAGGTGTATATGCATCACTCAACCGTACCGGAAAAAAGTTCATCCAGTCATGTCATCACCGACTGGCGTCCTGAAGATCCGGCTTTCTGGCAGCAGCAGGGCCATCGCGTTGCCAGCCGCAACCTGTGGATTTCCGTGCCTTGCCTGCTTTTGGCTTTTTGCGTGTGGATGTTGTTTAGTGCAGTGGCGGTGAATTTACCTAAGGTGGGATTTCAGTTTACGACTGACCAGCTGTTCTTACTGACGGCGCTGCCGTCTGTCTCCGGCGCGCTGTTACGCGTTCCTTACTCATTTATGGTACCGGTGTTCGGCGGTCGTCGCTGGACGGCCTTCAGTACCGGCATCATGATAGTGCCCTGTGTCTGGCTGGGTTTTGCGGTGCAGGACCCGACCACGCCGTACAGCACATTTATCATTATTTCGCTGCTTTGCGGTTTTGCCGGAGCAAACTTTGCCTCCAGCATGGCGAACATCAGCTTCTTCTTTCCTAAGCAGAAGCAGGGCGGCGCACTGGGGATTAACGGCGGCCTGGGAAACCTCGGCGTCAGCGTGATGCAGCTGGTCGCGCCGCTGGCCGTTTCTGTTTCAATGTTTGCCATCTTCGGCGCCAGCGGTGTTGAGCAACCGGACGGCTCCATGCTGTATCTGGAAAATGCCGCATGGGTGTGGGTTCCGCTGCTGGTTGTCTTTACCCTGGCGGCCTGGTTTGGCATGAATGAACTGGCGGCGTCGAAGGCTTCTTTGCGCGATCAGTTACCGGTGCTTAAACGCCCGCATATGTGGATCATGAGCTTTTTGTATCTGGCAACATTCGGCTCATTCATTGGCTTTTCGGCGGGGTTCGCCATGTTATCGAAAACCCAGTTTCCTGACGTCCAGATCCTGCAATTTGCTTTCTGTGGCCCGCTGGTGGGGGCGCTTGCTCGTTCGGCTGGCGGCGCTATCTCCGATCGCCTGGGCGGCACGCGCGTTACGCTGGTGAACTTTGTGGTGATGGCTATTTTTAGCGCACTGCTGTTCCTCACCCTGCCTGGCGAAGGTTCAGACGGTAATTTTATCGCTTTCTTTGGCGTCTTTTTGGTGCTGTTCCTGACCGCCGGGCTGGGCAGTGGCTCAACGTTCCAGATGATTTCAGTTATTTTCCGTAAAATGACGATGGAGCGCGTTAAAAAAGAAGGGCGTAGCGAAGCGGAAGCCATGCGTGAAGCAGGTACTGAAACTGCAGCGGCGCTTGGGTTTATCTCGGCAATCGGCGCCATTGGCGGATTTTTTATTCCGAAAGCCTTTGGCACCTCGCTGGCGTTGACCGGCTCTCCGGCGGGGGCAATGAAAGTATTCCTCGTGTTCTATATTGCCTGCGTAGTGATTACCTGGGCGATATACGGGCGTAAAAAACAATAACACTGAGTAAATGTTGATTATCCTTGCGCGGTGTTATGCCGCGCTTTTTTTATCTGCTTATTAGTTACAACATACTTAAAGGGCGACAAAGCAGCGTGCTGCGAAAACGCCGTAGTTGCAACCGCTTTGCACGTCTTCTACCCCTTAATACCTCAATGACGCAAAAACAGAGGATGATTTCGCAAGGGAATCAATAAAAACATTATTTTTCAATGGGATAAAAAATAGAAAATGCTAACCCTTTGGTAGTACTTCGTCATCTGGCAGCAAAAAGGATGCCGGGGCGGGTTGATCGCCATCAATTCTCTTTGTGTTTGTGAGGGTTACCTTCGCTGCAAATCCAGCAATGTCGATTTAGCAGAGAGCCTTCAAGGCTCCAACAGGAGAACACCCGATGAGTAAATTCCTGGACCGGTTTCGCTACTTCAAACAGAAGGGCGAAACCTTTGCCGATGGGCACGGCCAGCTTATCAACACCAACCGGGACTGGGAGGATGGATATCGCGGTCGTTGGCAGCATGACAAAGTCGTACGCTCCACACACGGTGTGAACTGCACCGGGTCTTGCAGCTGGCAAATCTTCGTCAAAAATGGCCTGGTTACCTGGGAAACCCAGCAGACCGATTATCCGCGCACGCGCCCGGATATGCCAAACCATGAACCGCGCGGCTGCCCGCGTGGCGCCAGCTACTCCTGGTATCTCTACAGCGCTAACCGCCTGAAATACCCGCTGATGCGTAAGCGTCTGATCAAACTGTGGCGTGAAGCCAAAGCGCAGCACAGCGATCCGGTCGAAGCATGGGCATCCATTATTGAAGATGCTGACAAAGCGAAAAGCTTCAAACAGGCGCGCGGTCGCGGTGGCTTTGTGCGTTCCTCCTGGCAGGAAGTCAATGAACTGATTGCTGCCTCTAACGTTTATACCGTGAAAACTTACGGCCCGGACCGCGTGGCGGGCTTCTCGCCCATCCCGGCAATGTCGATGGTTTCTTACGCATCCGGCGCGCGTTATCTGTCGCTGATTGGCGGCACCTGCCTGAGCTTCTATGACTGGTATTGCGACTTACCGCCTGCATCGCCGCAAACCTGGGGTGAGCAGACAGACGTTCCGGAATCCGCCGACTGGTATAACTCCAGCTATATCATCGCCTGGGGTTCAAACGTTCCGCAGACCCGTACACCGGACGCACACTTCTTCACGGAAGTGCGCTATAAAGGCACCAAAACCGTCGCTATCACGCCTGATTATGCAGAAATCGCCAAACTGTGCGACTTGTGGCTGGCACCGAAGCAGGGTACCGATGCGGCAATGGCGCTGGCGATGGGTCATGTGATGCTGCGCGAGTTCCATCTCGACAAACCGAGCCAGTATTTCACCGATTATGTGCGTCGCTATACCGATATGCCGATGCTGGTCATGCTGGAAGAGCGTGACGGTTATTACGCTGCCGGGCGTATGCTGCGCGCGGCAGACCTTGTGGATGCGCTGGGCCAGGAAAATAACCCGGAATGGAAAACCGTCGCGCTTGATGGCGAAGGCAATATGGTGGCACCGAACGGTTCCATCGGTTTCCGCTGGGGCGAAAAAGGCAAATGGAACCTGGAACAACGCGATGGCACCAGCGGTGCGGACGTTGAACTGTCGCTGAGCCTGCTTGGCAAACATGACGACGTCGCGCAGGTAGGTTTCCCGTATTTTGGCGGTGATGCCACGGAACATTTTGCCCGCGTAGAACTGGATAACATTCTGCTGCATAAACTGCCGGTTAAACGCCTGAGGCTTGCCGACGGCAGCACGGCGCTGGTGACCACGGTTTATGACCTGACCATGGCGAACTACGGCCTGGATCGTGGTCTGAATGATGAAAACTGCGCCACTCGTTACGACGAAATCAAAGCATATACCCCGGCATGGGCAGAAAAAATTACTGGCGTGCCGCAGGCGCAAATCATCCGTATCGCGCGGGAATTTGCCGATAACGCCGACAAAACCCATGGTCGTTCGATGATAATCGTCGGGGCCGGGATGAACCACTGGTATCACCTCGATATGAACTATCGCGGGCTTATCAATATGCTGGTGTTCTGCGGTTGCGTCGGGCAAAGCGGCGGCGGCTGGGCGCACTATGTGGGCCAGGAAAAACTGCGCCCACAAACAGGCTGGATGCCACTAGCGTTTGCGCTTGACTGGCAGCGCCCGCCGCGCCACATGAACAGCACCTCCTATTTTTATAATCACTCCAGCCAGTGGCGCTACGAAACGGTGACGGCGCAAGAGTTGCTCTCGCCGATGGCGGACAAGTCCCGCTACAGCGGTCATCTGATTGACTTTAACGTGCGCGCAGAGCGTATGGGCTGGCTGCCATCCGCGCCACAGCTTGGCACCAACCCGCTGCGTATTGCTGCTGAAGCGGAAAAAGCGGGCATGTCACCGGTGGATTACACCGTAAAAGCACTGAAAGAGGGCACTCTGCGCTTTGCCGCTGAGCAGCCGGAAAACGGTAAAAACCACCCGCGCAACCTGTTTATCTGGCGCTCTAACCTGCTCGGTTCGTCCGGTAAAGGTCACGAGTACATGCTGAAATATCTGTTGGGTACCGAGCACGGTATTCAGGGCAAAGATCTTGGCAAACAGGGCGGCGTGAAACCGGAAGAAGTGGAGTGGCGCGATAACGGTCTCGACGGCAAGCTGGACCTGGTGGTCACGCTGGACTTCCGTCTTTCCAGCACCTGCCTCTATTCGGACATCGTGCTGCCGACCGCAACCTGGTATGAGAAAGACGATATGAATACTTCGGATATGCATCCGTTTATTCATCCGCTTTCTGCCGCCGTCGATCCGGCCTGGGAATCCAAAAGCGACTGGGAAATTTACAAAGGGATCGCCAAAGCTTTCTCGGCACTCTGCCCGGGTCATCTGGGGAAAGAAACCGACGTGGTGACGCTGCCAATCCAGCACGATTCCGCTGCCGAACTGGCGCAGCCGCTGGATGTGAAAGACTGGAAAAAAGGCGAGTGCGACCTGATTCCTGGCAAAACTGCCCCACACATTATTCCGGTGGAGCGTGACTACCCGGCTACTTACGAGCGCTTTACCTCTATTGGCCCGCTGATGGAGAAAATCGGTAACGGCGGCAAAGGTATCGCCTGGAACACCCAGAGCGAGATGGATCTGCTGCGTAAGCTGAATTACACCAAAGCAGAAGGCCCGGCGAAAGGGCAGCCGATGCTGAATACGGCCATCGATGCGGCGGAGATGATCCTGACGCTTGCGCCGGAAACCAACGGTCAGGTGGCGGTAAAAGCCTGGGCGGCGCTCAGCGAGTTTACCGGGCGCGACCATACGCACCTGGCCGAACCGAAAGAAGAGGAAAAAATCCGCTTCCGCGATATCCAGGCGCAGCCGCGCAAAATTATCTCCAGCCCAACCTGGTCCGGGCTTGAGGATGAGCACGTCTCTTATAACGCAGGCTACACCAACGTTCATGAGCTGATCCCCTGGCGTACGCTCTCTGGTCGCCAGCAGCTGTATCAGGATCATCAATGGATGCGTGATTTCGGTGAAAGTTTGCTGGTTTACCGTCCGCCGATTGATACCCGGTCAGTGAAAGAAGTGCTGGGCGTGAAAGCCAATGGCTACAAAGAAAAAGCGCTCAACTTCCTGACGCCGCACCAGAAGTGGGGCATTCACTCGACCTATAGCGACAACCTGCTGATGCTGACGCTGGGGCGCGGTGGCCCGGTGGTGTGGTTAAGCGATGTCGATGCCAAAGAGATAGGCGTTGAAGATAACGACTGGATCGAAGTCTTTAACAGCAACGGTGCGCTGACCGCGCGCGCCATCGTCAGCCAGCGTGTGCCGTCCGGCATGACGATGATGTATCACGCGCAGGAGCGAATTGTGAACCTGCCTGGCTCTGAAATCACCGGCCAGCGCGGCGGTATTCACAACTCGGTGACGCGTATTACGCCAAAACCCACGCATATGATTGGCGGCTACGCGCAGCTGGCTTATGGCTTTAACTACTACGGCACCGTGGGGTCGAACCGCGATGAGTTCGTGGTGGTGCGTAAGATGAAGAACATTAACTGGTTGGATGGCGAAGGCAATGACCAGGTACAGGAGAGCGCTAAATGAAAATTCGTTCACAAGTCGGCATGGTGCTGAATCTCGACAAATGCATCGGCTGCCACACCTGTTCAGTCACCTGTAAAAATGTCTGGACCAGCCGCGAAGGCATGGAATACGCCTGGTTCAATAATGTCGAAACCAAACCGGGCACCGGTTTCCCGACCGACTGGGAAAATCAGGAAAAATGGAAAGGCGGCTGGATCCGCAAAATCAACGGAAAACTTCAGCCGCGCATGGGCAATCGCCCGATGCTGCTGGGTAAAATTTTTGCTAACCCGCATCTGCCGGGTATTGATGATTACTACGAGCCGTTTGATTTTGACTATCAGCGTTTGCATAACGCGCCGGAAGGCAAGCATCAGCCGATTGCCCGCCCGCGCTCGCTGATAACCGGCCAGCGGATGAGCAAAATCACCGCCGGGCCGAACTGGGAAGACGATCTCGGTGGTGAGTTCGACAAGCTGAGCAAAGATAAAAACTTTGAAAACATGCAGAAGGCGATGTACGGCCAGTTCGAAAACACCTTTATGATGTATCTGCCGCGCCTGTGCGAACACTGTCTGAACCCGGCTTGTGTCGCGACCTGCCCAAGCGGCGCCATCTACAAGCGTGAAGAAGACGGTATTGTTCTTATCGATCAGGATAAATGCCGCGGCTGGCGCATGTGCATCACCGGCTGCCCGTATAAGAAAATCTACTTTAACTGGAAGAGCGGCAAATCTGAGAAATGCATTTTCTGCTACCCACGTATCGAAGCGGGTATGCCGACGGTCTGTTCCGAAACCTGCGTGGGTCGTATTCGCTACCTCGGGGTACTGCTGTATGACGCTGACGCCATCGAGCAGGCAGCCAGCACCGAGAGCGAGAAAGATCTCTATCAGCGCCAGCTGGATGTGTTCCTCGACCCGAACGATCCGGTGGTGATTGCCCAGGCGCTGGTAGATGGCGTGCCACAAAGTGTTATTGATGCGGCGCAGAAATCGCCGGTGTACAAAATGGCGATGGAGTGGAAGCTGGCGCTGCCGCTGCACCCGGAATACCGCACGCTGCCGATGGTCTGGTATGTGCCGCCGCTGTCTCCTATCCAGTCGGTTGCGGATGCGGGCGAGCTGGGCAGCAACGGTATTTTGCCGGACGTTGAAAGTTTGCGTATCCCGGTGCAGTACCTGGCAAACCTGCTGACCGCAGGTGATACCGCGCCGGTATTGCGGGCACTCAAACGCATGCTGGCAATGCGCCACTACAAACGTGCAGAAACGGTTGACGGCGTGGAAGATACCCGCGCGCTGGAAGAGGTCGGCCTGACGCAGGCGCAGGCGCAGGAGATGTACCGTTATCTGGCGATTGCGAACTACGAAGACAGGTTTGTGGTGCCGTCCAGCCATCGCGAGCTGGCGCGTGAAGCCTTCCCGGAAAAAGGCGGCTGCGGCTTCAGTTTCGGCGACGGTTGCCACGGTTCGGACAGCAAATTCAACCTGTTCAACAGCCGTCGTATTGATGCGGTTGATGTGACAGTGAAAACGGAGCCGCACCCATGATTGAACTGCTGGTTATTTCTCGTTTGCTGGAGTATCCGGATGCTGCCCTGTGGCGGCATCAGCAGGAGCTTTTTGCCGCGCTGGACTCCGGGAACCATCTGGATAAAGAACAGGCCCATCATGTTGGCACGTTCTTACGCGATCTCACGTCGCAGGATCTGCTGGACGCGCAGTCCGCCTATAGCGAGCTGTTTGACCGTGGGCGTGCGACCTCGCTGTTGCTGTTTGAACACGTGCACGGCGAATCGCGGGATCGTGGTCAGGCGATGGTGGATTTGCTGGCGCAGTACGAACGCCACGGTTTGCAGCTCGATACCCGCGAGCTGCCGGATCATCTGCCGCTCTATCTGGAGTATCTGGCGCAGCTACCGGTCGCCGGGGCGATTGGCGGGCTGCAGGATATTGCGCCCATTCTTGCTTTATTAAAAGCGCGCCTGGCGCAGCGTGAAAGCCATTACGCCGTGCTGTTTGATGCGCTGCTGAGACTTGCCAGCACTGAGGTGGATACTGCGCAGGTGGCGCAAAAGATTGCCGGGGAAGCGCGTGATGATACGCCGCAGGCGCTGGATGCTGTCTGGGAAGAGGAGCAAGTTAAATTCTTCGCGGAGCAGGGATGTGGTGATTCTGATATCACGGCTCACCAGCGTCGTTTTGCGGGCGCAGTCGCACCGGTTTATCTGAATATCTCAAATGGAGGAGAGCGCTAATGCACTTCCTTAATCAGTTCTTCTTTAACATCTATCCGTATATTTGCGGTGCGGTATTCCTTATTGGCAGCTGGCTGCGTTATGACTATGGTCAGTACAGCTGGCGCGCTGCCTCCAGCCAGATGCTGGATCGCAAAGGGATGAACCTGGCGTCTAATTTGTTCCATATCGGGATTCTGGGTATTTTTGCCGGTCATCTGCTCGGTATGCTGACGCCGCACTGGATGTACGAGGCCTTTTTACCCATCGACGTAAAACAGAAGATGGCGATGATTGGCGGCGGTGCTTGCGGTGTGCTGACGCTTATCGGCGGCATTCTGTTGCTCAAGCGCCGTCTCTTTAGCCCGCGTGTGCGTGCGACGACGACGGGTGCGGATATCCTGATCCTGACGTTGCTGGTGGTGCAGTGCGCGCTGGGTCTGCTGACCATTCCGTTCTCGATGCAACATATGGACGGTAGCGAGATGATGAAACTGGTGGGCTGGGCGCAATCCGTGGTGACGTTCCGCGGCGGCGCGGCGCAGCATCTCGACGGCGTGGCGTTTATTTTCCGTGTGCACCTGGTGCTGGGGATGACGCTGTTCCTGCTGTTTCCTTTCTCACGTCTGGTGCATATCTGGAGCGCGCCGGTGGAATACCTGACGCGCAAATACCAGCTCGTCCGCGCCCGTCGCTAAGCAACGCAAACCCCGCGCCGCGGGGTTTTTTCTACTGGCAGCGGGACACAACGCTTGCCGCTTTCGTTCGCTCTCCCCAGCCGAGATTATTCCCCGCCGCAGCGAGCAGAATAACTATCCCGCCCATCATTTGCAGGGGACTTAATGTGTGGCCAAAGAGAAGCGCATCGAGCACCACGGCGACCAGCGGATAGATAAATGACAGAGAGCCGATGACCGGTGTCGGGAGCTTTTGCAGCGCACTGTAGAGCAACTGATACATGATGCCGGTGTGAACAATACCCAGCGTCAATAACATGCCCCAGGGAAATGCGGTGTCGAACGCAGGAAGATGTGCCAGCGGGAGCAGCATAACCACCCCGGTGAGCACCTGAATAAACGCAATATGCAACGGTGTGAGCGATGTCAGGCGGCGGGCAATCAGCGCTGTCAGCGCGTAGAAAAACGCGGCGCCGAGCGCCATCGCAATACCGGTTATCCCGGCGCTGCTTGCCTTGATATCACTCAGCAGTAGCAGCACGATACCGCTGAATGAGAGCAGTAACCATCCCCATTTCATTCGTGAAACTGATTCGCCAAGCAGCATACTCATCAGCACCAGCATAAAAGGCTGCGTGTTATATACCACGGTCGCCAGCCCGATGGAGAGACGACTGTAGGCGGCAAAAAGTAAAAGCCAGTTCAGTACCAGCGCGACGCCGCCAGCAATGGCCAGCAGTAGGCGTTTACGCGCAATGCCACCGAGCGGCTGACGGGTATAGCGAATGACAACCAGCAGCGTGCCAGCACCTATCACGCAGCGCCAGAATACCACATCAATAACAGGTAATCCGCTCAATAGCACAAAGACGCCAATCGAGCCGGAAATCAGCATCGCCAGGCTCATCTGCCAGACACCGCTTTGTAGGTTGCGCATTTTTTTCTCCTCATCTTGAAAGCAATATTGTCGAAAACTTCAGGCAACTCTTCTATGGCTGATGTAAGGTGGTAAGCGAAGATAACCTTTATAAATTAGGTAATATCGATGGAATACCTTATTGATGATATCGATCGCGCGATCCTCTCTTGTCTTGCGCAGGATGCCCGGCTGTCATTAAAAGTGCTCAGCGTGCGGGTGGGGCTTACGTCGCCGAGTACGGCGGAGCGCGTAAAACGGCTGGAGGAGCGCGGGGTTATTCAGGGATATGGCGCGCGCGTGAATCTGGCTGCACTGAATTACAGCCTGCAGGCGCTGGTGCGCGTTAAACCGATGCCGGGGATGCTGCAAAAAGTGGATAAAATGATCCAGAATCTGCCGGAGTGCATTGAGTGCGACAAAGTGACGGGAGAAGATTGCTTTGTGATGCGGCTGGTGGTGCAGACGATAGCGCAACTGGATACGTTGCTTGATGGGCTTGCAGAGTATGCGCAGTGCAATACTTCAATTGTTAAAAGCTCACCTGTCAAACGCCGGCTACCGCCGATATAGCCTCGGTTTTCGTCCTTCTCCGTGTTGCGGAAAATGTGCGCGCGAAGGTAACACTGAGAGAGTGAGGAATTATAAAGAGATGGTGGTGGGGGAAGGATTCGAACCTTCGAAGTCGATGACGGCAGATTTACAGTCTGCTCCCTTTGGCCGCTCGGGAACCCCACCAGGGGTATTGCATAATTGCGATGCTGAAAAGGAAAAAGTGGCTAACAACTTTCCCTGATAAATGTCGCGCTTATGCGTCGCTCACTTATCTGTTTAATGCATTGCATAAAAACGATGGTGGTGGGGGAAGGATTATTCGGAGCTAAAGCTCCTCACCCTTCGGGCCGTTGCCTTTGGCAACGTTCTCTCGCTTTCGCTCGAGTCGAACCTTAATCGAAGGTTCTCGTCCTTCCCCGATAAACGTAGCGCTTATGTGTCGCTCACTTATCTGTTTAATGCACTGCATAAAAAACGGTGGTGGTGGGGGAAGGATTCGAACCTTCGAAGTCGATGACGGCAGATTTACAGTCTGCTCCCTTTGGCCGCTCGGGAACCCCACCACGGGGTATTGCATTTTAGTGATGTTGCAAGGGAAGGATTATTCGGAGCTAAAGCTCCTCACCCTCCGGGCCGTTGCCTCTGGCAACGTTCTTTCGCTGGCGCTCGAGTCGAACCTTAAGTCGATGACGGCAGATTTACAGTCAACGCCCTTGTGAACACTCGGGAACCCACCACGGGGTAAAACATTTACTGGCCGCTTCCGTCTCGGGAAGCGCGGCGCATCATATCAAATGACACGCCGCTGTAAAGGTTTCCGGTGATAAAAATGAATCGGTTGCATGCTTTTTGCACGCAGTGCCTTAAAGACAACCAATTCATTTTAAAAGTGATTACAGAATAATCGTTCTGTTACCGTAAACAAATACTCGCTGCGCCAGCACCTGATACAATGCCCGGCTCAGCACGTTCTTTTCCACATCCCGGCCCGCTCGCATCATATCTTCCGCAGTATAGGTATGATCGACATGAATCACGTCCTGCATAATGATAGGGCCTTCGTCCAGGTTATCATTTACATAGTGCGCCGTTGCACCGATTATCTTCACCCCGCGCTCATAAGCCTGATGATAGGGGCGGGCGCCAATAAACGCTGGCAGGAAGGAGTGGTGAATATTGATAATCTTATTCGGAAAGCGGCTCACAAATTCAGGTGTTAACACGCGCATATATTTTGCCAGCACCACATAATCCGGCTGATGCGCTTCAATGGCTTGCGCCATCAATTTATCATGCGCTTCGCGCGTCAACCCTTCATGACTTACCAGCTCAAAGGGAATATCAAAACGCTCAACCAGCGAACGCAGCGTATCGTGGTTGCCAATCACCGCAGCAATTTCAACATCCAGGCCGCCGTAATTCGCTTTCATCAGCAGATCGCCAAGGCAGTGCGCCTCTTTGGTCACTAAAATTACGATGCGTCGGCGGCCTGCCGGGTTCAGTTCACGCACAGAACCTTCCGGTAGCGCGCTATCCAGATCGGCTAATAACGTCGCGTCGTTAAAAATCCCCTCAAGTTCGGTACGCATAAAAAAGCGCCCGGTGCGGTGATCCACAAATTCATTATTCTGAACAATATTGAGTTCATGCTTGTAACAAATATTGGTGATGCGTGCGATAAGGCCTTTCTGATCAGGACAAATAGTACGCAGAACTTTACGTTGTAATGAGTGCATTGCAGGGTGAATCCTGTTGATATGTGTTTAGAAGTGCTGCATTTTTATTGCCCGCAGCACTTTTTAAATTTTTTACCAGACCCGCATGGGCAGGGGTCATTACGGCCAAATTGCGGATGTGTGCCATCAATATAATACCACTGACCGTTCTCTTTTAAGAACCGTGAACGCTCGATGATAGCGCCGTTCTTGCCATTCTCGCTAAACCGCGCGACAAAACTGACGTAACCTTCGTTACCATTTTCACCGTAAGCATGTTCAAATAGGGTCAGGCCGAGCCAGGTTGTTGCGCGAAAGCCGTCTTCAATCTGCTGGCGAAAAGCCTGCGCGCCACATGAAGGATGCCACGTTTTTATCAGGTAATCCGCCTGGTGTAAGACAAAAGCCGTATAGCGCGATCGCATAAGTCGTGATGGATCCGGCGCAAACTGAACGCCTGCCAGATAAGGCTGGCAACATACGCTATACTCCAGAGCGCTACCACAAGGACAAGTTTGAGACAAAACAGTAATCCTGGAATAAATAACGGCGCACACGCGCCCGGATAGCAATATGTTAACTGAGCCGTCGCGTTGTGGCTACAGTAAGCCGGGGGAAGCCAGGCACCAGAATGAGAACAGTAAAAATAGGACTGGCGTTGGGGTCAGGAGCCGCCAGAGGATGGTCACATATCGGTGTGATAAATGCGCTCGAACATGCCGGTATCGAAATTGATATTGTTGCAGGCTGCTCTATCGGTTCGTTAGTCGGTGCAGCCTGGGCCTGTGGGCGTTTGTCAGAGCTGGAAAAATGGGTTTGTTCCTTCAACTACTGGGACGTGCTCCGCCTGATGGATTTTTCATGGCAGCGCGGCGGCCTGTTGCGCGGGGAACGCGTGTTCAATCAATACCGCCAGATAGTACCTGCCAGCGACTTCTCTCAATGCCACGCGCGATTTGGTGCGGTGGCCACTAATCTCAGCACGGGCCGCGAGCTCTGGTTTACCGAGGGCGATCTTCATCATGCGGTGCGTGCATCCTGCAGTATGCCAGGCCTGATGTCACCGGTGCCGCATAATGGTTACTGGCTGGTTGACGGTGCCGTGGTCAACCCGGTTCCAATCTCGCTCACCCGCGCTTTAGGGGCGGATGTGGTCATTGCGGTTGATTTACAACATGATGCGCATTTATTGCAGCAAGATCTTATGTCGGTAAACTTAAGCGCGACCGATGCCGATAATGACGGTACAGATGTGCTGCGTTGGCATCAACGACTGCGGGAGCGGCTTGGGCAGTTAACTCCCAGGCGCCCGGTTGCGCCAACAGCAATGGAGATCATGAGCACGTCGATACAGGTGCTGGAAAATCGATTAAAACGCAATCGTATGGCCGGAGACCCGCCAGATATTTTAGTGCAACCCGTGTGCCCACAAATCTCTACGCTCGATTTTCATCGGGCAAAAGCAGCTATCGCCGCAGGGAAACTGGCGGTAGAAAAGAAAATGGATGAACTGTTACCTTTAGTGCGAACGCAGTCGTGAGCACTTTTTTCAAAGACTTCAGCAAAATCTGACAGGCGATTATTGGTGAAACATGCCACTATTGTTCTATTGTCAGGCAGGGGAGAGAAGATGACGCAGCCGTTAGCCGGAAAACAGATATTGATTGTTGAGGACGAGCCCGTGTTTCGCTCGCTTCTGGATTCCTGGTTGGCGTCGTTGGGGGCAGACACCGGCCTGGCGGATGATGGACTTGACGCCCTTGAGCATATGGCGACAACCAGTTTCGACCTGATGATTTGCGATCTTGATATGCCGCGCATGAATGGCCTTGCGCTGATAGAGCATATGCGTAACCACGGCAATGAAACGCCTATCCTGGTAATCTCCGCGACCGAAAACATGTCAGAAATTGCCAAAGCGCTGCGCCTTGGTGTGCAGGACGTAGTGCTAAAACCGGTCAAAGACCTGAACCGTTTAAAAGAAACGATATTTGCCTGCATCTATCCTAATATGTTCAATTCCCGGGTTGAGGAAGAAGAGCGCTTATTCCAGGACTGGGATGCGCTGGTAGGAAACCCGGCGGCTGCAGCCAATCTGTTACAGGAATTACAACCACCGGTACAGCAGGTTATTTCCGGCTGCCGGGTGAATTATCGCCAGCTGGTCTCAGCGGAAAGCCCTGGCCTTGTGCTGGATATTGCACCGATTTCCGAGAATGATTTAGCATTTTACTGTCTTGATGTGACCCGGGCCGGAAATAATGGCGTGCTCGCAGCGCTGTTATTACGTGCGTTATTTAATGGTCTGCTGCAGGAACAGTTGTCTCACCAGCGCCAGCGTTTACCGGAGATGGGTGCCTTGCTTAAGCAGGTCAATCAATTACTGCGCCAGGCGAATTTGCCTGGGCAGTTTCCCTTACTGGTTGGCTATTACCATAGCGAATTAAAAAACCTGATATTAGTTTCGGCGGGTTTAAACGCAACGTTAAATACCGGCGATCATCAGATTCAAATTAGTAGCGGTGTTCCTCTCGGCACGCTTGGTAATACTTACCTTAATCAACTGAGCCATCGATGCGATTCCTGGCAATGTCAGATATGGGGCAGTGGAGGTCGTCTACGCTTAATGTTGAGCGCAGAATGAGCAATCAATCCGTGCATTGCAGATAGATTTACACGCGTTTGAAAACGAGTGGTAGTATCGCCACGGATTATGCGTATTTGTCCTAAATAGATGTTAACGCGTCCTTTTCAGACTGGTCGATGTGTTGGTGCTGATATACTCAGACGCGAGTTAATTAATGAATATGTTCAATGCATGGACAGTCCAGGAGATTTTCGATGGCTGCAATAAATTCAAAAGTGACTAAAGCAGTAATTCCGGTAGCGGGATTGGGAACGAGGATGTTGCCAGCAACCAAAGCAATTCCGAAAGAAATGTTGCCGCTGGTTGATAAGCCATTAATTCAGTACGTCGTTAATGAATGTATCGCTGCGGGTATTACTGAGATCGTACTGGTCACCCATTCATCAAAAAACTCAATCGAAAACCATTTCGATACCAGCTTTGAGCTGGAAGCAATGCTGGAAAAACGTGTTAAACGCCAGCTGCTGGAAGAAGTCCAGTCTATTTGCCCGCCGCACGTTACCATTATGCAGGTGCGTCAGGGGCTGGCGAAGGGCTTAGGCCATGCGGTTCTGTGCGCGCATCCGGTTGTGGGTAACGAACCTGTCGCCGTTATTCTGCCGGACGTTATTCTTGATGAGTACGAATCCGATCTTTCGCAGGATAATCTGGCCGAGATGATTAAGCGCTTTGATGAGACCGGTGCCAGCCAGATAATGGTAGAGCCGGTTGCTGATGTGACGGCGTATGGTGTGGTTGATTGTAAAGGCGCAGACCTGCAGCCTGGCGACAGCGTACCGATGGTGGGCGTGGTTGAAAAACCGAAAGCGGATGTCGCGCCGTCTAACCTTGCGGTTGTTGGCCGGTATGTGCTTAGCGCTGAAATCTGGCCTCTGTTGGCGAAAACGCCTCCGGGAGCAGGGGACGAAATCCAGCTTACCGACGCCATTGATATGCTTATTGAGAAAGAAACTGTTGAAGCTTATCACATGAAAGGCAAAAGCCATGACTGCGGTAATAAGCTTGGATATATGGAAGCATTCGTGGAATATGGTATTCGCCATAATACCCTTGGCGAAGAATTTAAAGCCTGGCTTGAACAGACCGTAGGTACCGCCAAAGCATAACGCTTTTTGCTGGTGCAATTAAGCCGGAGACAATCATGCCTGTGTAGATTCTCTCCGGCTTTTTTTATTGCTTACAGAAAATCCCGGCTGCGAGCGCGACCGGCAACAGGTTTTAAGACTTTATTAACCCCAATGGGTGGACGCTTCACTTTAAAGCGTCAGTGCACCTCACAGGGCGAAATCAACGCGGCCTTCGGTGAGGGTGATTTTTATTTCTGATTGTTTCCGGTTAAAGGCGAGTCAGTAACAAAAGTGAAAGAGATCGGACCACATAATCGAATAAATATCGTGCTGCAGTTTTGAGCAATAAAGGGTGAGTTCGGGAATCAGACGGATGAAAAAGTCTATATTATGGAGAAATTATGTGGCTTATCAAAAAAAATCCCGCCAGAAGCGGGATTTTCAGAAAGAGGTCTCAATTACTCTTCGATAAGGAAATCGTCGAGTTGTTTACCTTGTTCGTCCATTGCTTTTTTGATAACAGCCGGAGTACGACCCTGACCGGTCCAGGTTTTAGTTTCGCCGTTCTCATCAACGTAGCTATATTTAGCCGGACGAGCTGCGCGTTTCGCTTTGGCGCCAGACTTAGAAGCAACCATGCTGTTCAGCAGTTCATTCGGATCAATACCGTCAGCAATTAACATTTCACGGTATTGCTGCAGTTTACGAGTACGCTCTTCAACTTCAGCAGCGGCAGCGTTTTCTTCCTCACGACGCTCGTTAACCACTACTTCTAATTTTTCCAGCATTTCTTCAAGCGTTTCCAGAGTGCATTCTCTTGCTTGCGCACGAAGAGTACGGATGTTGTTCAGAATTTTAAGTGCTTCGCTCATTGTAGTAATCTCAAACTTATATTGGGGTGGTTTGTTGAGCTAATAATAGAGCGTTAATTTATCCAGCGCAATAGCTGTGAATGTAAGGAAACAAAAAATTCAGCTTTATTTTGTCGATTTTTAAATATCGCTAACTTAAATTTCTCGTGATTACGGCTGCAAAAAAGCACTAATACGCAAATTTGAGATCCTCACCGTTGCAGCGTTTTACGCGTGTCCGTCCGATTAATCCAGCTATGGATATAGTCACGCTGGATAAATAACGACCTTGCAAGATTCTTCGTAAAGTGAGGGGTAAAGCAGGAATTATTAATAATTTCAGAATCGGTTGATGAGAATGTTCTGATTAGAAACTTTACTAAAATGATGGATTTCTTATTGCTGTTTCTTATGCGGTAACGACCGTTATTGATTAGCAAGTGATATATCAGAAGGGGTTTAGGTTAGCGGGAAATGCACAACGCGGCAGCGACAATCAGGTGATACGGATAAAATATGATACTATCTGCGCAGTAATATCACACTTTGATTGAGGTTTTGCGCGCAATGGCACAACTTTATTTCTACTATTCTGCAATGAATGCAGGGAAATCTACGGCTTTACTACAATCCTCTTACAATTACCAGGAAAGAGGTATGCGGACCGTTGTTTACACCGCAGAAATTGACGATCGTTTTGGCACGGGCAAGGTCACTTCCCGTATTGGTTTATCCTCGCCCGCGCGACTGTTTAATACGAACACATCATTATTGGATGAAATAAAAGCTCAGCACAGCCGGGAAAACATAGATTGTGTGCTGATAGATGAGTGCCAGTTTTTAACACGTGAACAGGTCTATGCACTTTCTGAAGTTGTCGACAGTCTGGATATTCCGGTGCTCTGTTATGGCCTGCGTACCGACTTTCGTGGCGAGTTATTTGTTGGTAGCCAATATTTATTGGCATGGTCAGATAAACTGGTTGAATTGAAAACTGTCTGTTTTTGCGGCCGCAAAGCCAGCATGGTTTTGCGTCTTGATCAGGCCGGGCGACCTTATAACGAGGGTGAGCAGGTGGTGATAGGGGGCAATGAGCGCTATGTGTCAGTCTGCCGTAAGCATTATAAAGAAGCGCTGGCAGAAGGCTCACTGAGCGCGATACAGGCACGTTTACGGGGATAAGCGTTTAGCTCAATGCAAAAAGAAAGCCCGCCAGAAATCTGACGGGCTTTTTAGCGGTTAAAGAATTAAGCGGTTTTCTTCGCTTTCTTCTCTGCTTTTACCGGCGTTTCGACTTTAGCAACAGCCACTTCACCTTCTTTGAACTCACGGCCGTAGTAGGTATCCATCAGGATCTGTTTCAGTTCGGAGATCAGCGGGTAACGTGGGTTAGCACCGGTGCACTGGTCATCAAACGCATCTTCAGACAGTTTATCAACATGCGCCAGGAAGTCAGCTTCCTGCACGCCCGCTTCGCGAATAGACTTCGGAATACCCAGCTCAGCTTTCAGGGTTTCCAGCCATGCCAGTAACTTCTCGATTTTCGCGGCAGTGCGATCGCCAGGTGCTGTCAGGCCGAGGTGATCGGCGATTTCAGCATAACGACGGCGCGCCTGCGGACGGTCATACTGGCTGAACGCAGTTTGCTTAGTCGGGTTGTCGTTCGCGTTGTAGCGAATAACGTTACAAATAAGCAGGGCGTTCGCCAGACCGTGCGGAATATGGAACTGGGAACCCAGTTTGTGCGCCATGGAGTGACACACGCCGAGGAAGGCGTTCGCAAACGCGATACCGGCGATGGTCGCTGCACTGTGCACGCGCTCACGGGCAACCGGGTTTTTCGCGCCTTCATTATAGGAGGCCGGCAGGTTTTCTTTCAGCAGTTTCAGCGCCTGCAGTGCCTGGCCGTCAGAGAACTCAGATGCCAGCACAGATACGTAGGCTTCCAGCGCGTGGGTTACCGCATCCAGACCACCGAAGGCGCACAGTGACTTCGGCATATCCATCACCAGGTTGGCATCAACAATCGCCATATCCGGGGTCAGGGCATAATCCGCCAGCGGGTATTTCTGGCCGGTTGCGTCATCGGTTACGACCGCAAACGGTGTGACTTCAGAACCGGTACCGGAGGTTGTGGTGACCGCGATCATTTTCGCTTTCACGCCCATTTTCGGGAACTTGTAGATACGTTTACGGATATCCATAAAGCGCAGCGCCAGTTCTTCGAAGTGGGTTTCCGGATGCTCATACATCACCCACATGATTTTCGCGGCGTCCATTGGAGAACCACCGCCGAGAGCGATGATAACGTCCGGTTTAAAGGAGTTTGCCAGTTCAGCACCTTTGCGCACGATGCTCAGGGTCGGGTCCGCTTCGACTTCAAAGAAGACTTCAGTTTCCACACCGGCAGCCTTCAGCACAGACGTTATCTGGTCGGCATAACCATTGTTGAACAGGAAGCGGTCAGTCACGATCATGGCGCGTTTGTGACCATCGGTAATCACTTCATCCAGCGCGATTGGCAGAGAACCACGACGGAAGTAGATAGACTTAGGAAGTTTATGCCACAACATGTTCTCAGCTCGCTTAGCAACGGTTTTCTTGTTGATCAGGTGTTTCGGACCAACGTTTTCGGAGATGGAGTTACCACCCCAGGAACCACAACCCAGCGTCAGGGAAGGTGCAAGCTTGAAGTTATACAGGTCGCCGATACCACCCTGAGAAGCCGGCGTATTGATAAGAATACGCGCGGTTTTCATCTTATCGCCGAAGAAGGCAACGCGATCCTGCTGGTTGTCCTGGTCCGTATAGAGGCAGGAGGTATGACCGATACCACCCATCGCCACCAGTTTTTCGGCTTTGACCACGGCATCTTCAAAATCTTTCGCGCGGTACATTGCCAGCGTCGGAGAGAGTTTTTCGTGGGCAAACGGCTCGCTCTCATCCACGTTTTTCACTTCGCCGATCAGTATCTTGGTATTTGCCGGAACAGAAATACCTGCCATTTCGGCAATTTTGGTTGCCGGTTGACCGACGATAGCCGCATTCAGCGCGCCATTTTTCAGGATGATATCCTGGACGGCTTTCAATTCCTGGCCCTGTAACAGGTAGCCCCCGTGGGTGGCAAAGCGCTCGCGTACAGCCTCATAAGCGGAATCAACCACCACGACAGACTGTTCAGAAGCACAGATAACCCCGTTATCGAAGGTTTTGGACATCAGGATAGAAGCGACAGCGCGTTTGATATCCGCCGTTTCGTCAATAACTACAGGCGTGTTACCTGCACCCACGCCGATTGCCGGTTTACCGGAGCTGTAAGCGGCTTTCACCATTCCCGGCCCGCCGGTGGCGAGGATCAGGTTGATATCCGGGTGATGCATCAACTGGTTAGAAAGCTCAACAGACGGCTCGTCAATCCAGCCAATAATGTCGCGCGGCGCACCGGCAGCGATAGCCGCCTGCAGCACAATATCCGCTGCCTTATTGGTTGCGTTTTTCGCACGTGGGTGTGGGGAGAAAATAATACCGTTGCGGGTTTTAAGGCTAATTAAGGCTTTAAAAATTGCGGTTGAAGTCGGGTTGGTGGTAGGAACAATCCCGCAGATAATACCGGTTGGCTCAGCAATAGTGATGGTGCCGAAGGTGTCATCTTCTTCGAGAATTCCGCAGGTTTTTTCATCTTTATAGGCATTGTAAATATATTCAGAAGCAAAGTGGTTTTTAATCACTTTATCTTCAACAATACCCATACCGGATTCAGCAACCGCCATTTTGGCGAGAGGGATTCGGGCATCAGCGGCGGCCAGAGCGGCAGCACGGAAGATTTTATCGACTTGCTCTTGAGTAAAGTTGGCATATTCACGCTGAGCTTTTTTCACGCGTTCTACGAGTGCGTTAAGTTCAGCGACATTAGTAACAGCCATAATGCTCTCCTGATAAAGTTAAACTCTTTTAGTAAACCAGCTGCCCAGTACGACAGTATAGACAGACCAGCTGTTGCTTGCGTAAACATCATTAATACAAAGAGTTACGTCAAAGTACATGCCACTGATTTACTGAAAGAGCCTCAACGGATAGCTATACATGATTCAGGTTTATTGCTCTCTTTTAATGACTTCAAGGTTACCTACTTCTGAGTAGCAATTACGTGATCCGTGTCAAATTTCAGCGAGGCTGACTCCATTCAGCACCCCGTAATTAGGGCATTTGTAGCAAATGTTAATGGCATCTGACTAAGCGTCCTCTAAGATTATCACAATTCCCACAAGTGAATAACATACTGCAGCATGTCCCATGTGGCATGAAATAAAGGTGCAGTGCGCGGGGAAAACACGTATCTTCTGCATGGATTTTTTTGTCAATAATGGTTGAGATTTCGTCCGATAATTCAGGAGCCTATAGCGGTGCTGACACTGTTTGATTTTCCCACCTGGTTTAAGTTTTTTATTGGCTTATTCGCGCTGGTGAACCCTGTCGGGATCATTCCCGTCTTTATTAGCATGACCAGCAACCAGACGGCGGGAGCGCGCAATAAAACCAACCTGACGGCCAATCTGTCCGTTGCCATTATCCTCTGGACCTCGCTGTTTTTAGGCAACACCATCCTGCAACTCTTCGGTATCTCCATTGATTCATTTCGCATTGCCGGGGGCATCCTGGTGGTCACCATCGCCATGTCAATGATCAGCGGGAAACTGGGCGAAGATAAGCAGAATAAGCAGGAGCAGTCAGAAACCGCTATCCGGGAAAGTATTGGCGTTGTGCCGCTGGCGCTGCCGTTGATGGCCGGGCCTGGTGCTATCAGTTCGACAATTGTCTGGGGTACGCGTTATCACAGCATTGAATATTTTATTGGCTTTTCGGTGGCGATCGCGCTGTTTGCGCTTTGTTCATGGGGACTATTTCGGATCGCACCCTGGCTGGTTCGCTTGCTTAAGCAGACCGGTATCAATGTGGTCACGCGTATTATGGGTCTGTTACTGATGGCGCTTGGGATCGAATTTATCGTGGCTGGCGTGAAATCGCTTTTCCCCGGACTGATGCATTAATTATTTTTGCTTATTACCCGCATTTGTTTATGCAAATTCCTGGTTATATAACGAATGGTTAAACCTGATACATACTCAACGGTGGTGCGGGGTGTGATTGTTCGCGCAAAAATTAGCAAAACATATGATAAATACAGAAAATGGCTGCAGGTATAATAAATTCACATCATCAGGAAATCTGTTGCGCATCAGATAATTATAAGTTTTGTGAATTACTGACGGCGCTATTTTGCGCGATCGGCGCTGTTATTTCTCTCACATAATACTATTGGGCTTGCCGTGACATAATTGAGATGATATTAGTATTTTCATTCTTATCGCAGATGAATGTGCTAAAAAGTAGTCAATTGTTGCTTTTTTGTGCAAATTAACACACCGTCTGCAAAAACGCATTACATGGCCGTAATGTGCATTTATCTTATTGAAAATAATAGGTATAAGCATTTTCAGGGAGACTGTGAAGACAGTTCTTCGCAGGATTCTTTTGGCTGTAAAAGAGAAACGGTTAACAAATTTGCAAAATGTATTGGCGGCACGACCAGCCATTTGATACTTTCCGGCCATTATCTTTACAGCCTGAGTGTTGCAGGATAAACAGCGTTGATGAGAATCATTTTCAATAATAATGACCATCAACAGAAATAAAACGCGCCTCGACAGGGGAGGCGGGTTAACTAATCGACGCAAGATTGCCGCATGAGCAATCAGTAATAAAAAAGTCGGTGATAGCAGCAGTAAAAAAAGAAGTCTGAAAGCGCCAAAGCTCCTGCGCTTTACGGACCCCCATCAGGGGATGAAACACGCTGGCGGTTTCGTCAGTAATTATAATGAGTGGAGTATCAACACAATGTCCATCATCACAAAAAAAAGTCTGGTCGCTGCGGGTATTCTGACGGCGCTAATTACCGGTAACGCGGCTATAGCAGCTGACGTTCCGGCGGGAGTTCAACTGGCAGAGAAGCAAACGCTGGTTCGTAACAATGCCTCAGAAGTGCAATCGCTCGACCCGCATAAAATTGAGGGTGTACCGGAATCTAACGTTAACCGCGATCTGTTCGAAGGTTTGTTAATTTCCGACGTTGACGGCCACCCGTCTGCCGGTGTTGCCGAGAAGTGGGAAAACAAAGATTTTAAAGTCTGGACGTTCCATCTGCGTAAAGACGCCAAATGGTCCGACGGCACGCCTGTGACCGCTCAGGATTTCGTTTACAGCTGGCAGCGCCTGGCCGATCCGAAGACGGCCTCTCCGTATGCAAGCTATCTGCAATACGGTCATATTGCTAACATCGATGACATTATCGGTGGAAAAAAACCGACCAGCGAGCTGGGCGTAAAAGCCATCGATGACAATACGTTTGAAGTCACTCTGAGCGAGCCGGTTCCGTATTTCTATAAACTGCTGGTTCACCCGTCAGTCTCTCCGGTACCAAAAGCCGCGATTGAAAAATTCGGCGAAAAATGGACGCAGCCTGCGAACATTATCACCAACGGTGCTTACAAACTGAAAGACTGGGTAGTGAACGAGCGTATCGTTCTGGAGCGTAATACTAACTACTGGGATAACGCGAAAACTGTTATTAACCAGGTTACGTATCTGCCAATCGCATCTGAAGTCACCGATGTGAACCGCTATCGCAGCGGAGAAATCGACATGACGTATAACAATATGCCGATTGAATTGTTCCAGAAGCTGAAAAAAGAGATCCCGAAAGAAGTTCACGTTGACCCGTATCTGTGCACTTACTATTACGAAATCAACAACCAAAAAGCGCCGTTTACGGATGTGCGCGTGCGTACTGCGCTGAAGCTGGCGCTCGATCGCGACATCATCGTTAATAAAGTGAAAAACCAGGGCGATCTCCCGGCATATAGCTTTACCCCTCCGTACGCGGATGGTGCAAAACTGACCGAACCAGAATGGTTCAAAATGACCCAGGAACAGCGTAACGCCGAAGCGAAAAAGCTGCTGGCAGAAGCAGGGTATACTGCGGACAAACCGCTGACCTTTAACCTGCTGTATAACACCTCCGATCTGCACAAAAAACTGGCGATCGCAGCTTCTTCCATCTGGAAGAAAAACCTCGGTGTGAACGTTAAGCTTGAAAACCAGGAGTGGAAAACCTTCCTCGACACGCGTCATCAGGGTAACTATGACGTTTCCCGTGCGGGCTGGTGTGCGGACTACAACGAACCGACGTCCTTCCTGAACATGATGCTGTCCGACAGCTCAAACAATACCCCGCATTATAAGAGCCCGGCATTCGATAAGATCATTGCTGATACGTTGCAGGTGACTGACGAAGCACAGCGCAGCGAACTTTATTCCAAAGCAGAGCAGCAGCTGGATAAAGACTCGGCGATTGTTCCGGTTTACTACTACGTGAACGCCCGTCTGGTTAAACCGTGGGTGGGTGGTTATACCGGTAAAGACCCTATGGATAATATCTACGTTAAAAACCTATATATTATCAAGCATTAATGGCAATCAGTGGGGCGGGTTGTCTCGCCCCACAGTGTCTTATTTTTTCGCACCAGTAAACACTCTTTGCGGGTTGGCGCAGCGCCGCCCGGTAGAAGATGTGTAAAAGGCACAGGCCAGAAGGTACGGGCAATGTTGAAATTTATCCTACGTCGCTGTCTTGAAGCGATCCCAACACTTTTTATTCTGATTACGATTTCGTTTTTTATGATGCGCCTTGCGCCGGGAAGCCCTTTTACCGGTGAGCGTGCGCTTTCGCCAGAGGTGATGGCGAATATCGAAGCGAAATACCACTTAAATGATCCTATCCTGACGCAGTATTTCAGCTATTTAAAACAGCTGGCGCATTTTGATTTCGGGCCGTCCTTTAAATACAAAGACTATACGGTGAACGACCTGGTGGCGGCGAGCTTCCCGGTTTCTGCGAAATTAGGCGCGGCGGCATTCTTACTGGCCGTGATTTGTGGTGTGACGGCCGGCGTGGTCGCGGCACTCAACCAAAACACCAAATGGGACTATTCGGTGATGGGGCTGGCGATGACCGGCGTGGTCATTCCGAGCTTTGTCGTGGCGCCATTACTGGTAATGATCTTCGCCATTATACTTAAATGGTTACCCGCAGGCGGCTGGAACGGCGGGGCGTTGAAATTTATGATCCTGCCCATGGTTGCGCTGTCACTGGCCTATATCGCCAGTATCGCGCGTATTACCCGCGGCTCGATGATTGAAATTCTCCATTCGAATTTTATCCGTACCGCCCGTGCAAAAGGGCTGCCGATGCGGCGGATTATTTTCCGCCACGCGCTGAAACCCGCGCTGCTGCCGGTGCTCTCTTATCTCGGCCCTGCATTTGTCGGCATTATTACCGGGTCAATGGTTATCGAAACTATCTATGGTTTGCCGGGGATCGGCCAGCTGTTCGTTAACGGTGCGCTTAACCGTGACTATTCGCTGGTGCTGAGCCTGACCATCCTGGTCGGCGCACTGACCATTATGTTTAACGCGATCGTTGATGTGCTGTATGCCGTTATCGATCCGAAGATCCGTTATTAACACTGGAGCACGCCATGATGTTAAGTAAGAAAAACAGCGAGGCGCTGGAGAACTTCAGTGAGAAACTCGACGTCGAAGGGCGCAGCCTGTGGCAGGACGCGCGCCGTCGCTTTATGCATAACCGCGCTGCGGTCGCAAGCCTTGCGGTTCTGGTGCTGATTGCCCTGTTTGTGACGCTGGCACCGATGCTGTCGCCGTTTGCCTATTTCGACACCGACTGGGGCATGATGTCCAGCGCGCCGGATACCGAGTCCGGTCACTATTTTGGTACCGACTCATCCGGGCGCGACCTGCTGGTGCGTGTCGCAATTGGCGGGCGTATTTCTTTGATGGTGGGGATTGCCGCTGCGCTGGTTGCGGTTATCGTCGGCACGCTTTACGGTTCGCTCTCAGGTTACCTGGGCGGCAAAACCGACTCGGTGATGATGCGCCTTTTAGAAATCCTCAACTCGTTCCCGTTTATGTTTTTCGTGATCCTGCTGGTCACCTTTTTTGGGCAAAACATCCTGCTTATTTTTGTGGCGATCGGGATGGTGTCCTGGCTGGACATGGCGCGTATTGTGCGTGGCCAGACGCTGAGTCTGAAGCGCAAAGAGTTTATTGAAGCTGCACAGGTGGGCGGGGTCTCCACGGCGAACATTGTGGTGCGCCACATTGTACCGAACGTGCTGGGCGTGGTGGTGGTGTATGCATCGCTGCTGGTGCCGAGCATGATCCTGTTTGAGTCCTTTCTGAGCTTCCTTGGCCTGGGGACACAGGAGCCGCTCAGTAGCTGGGGGGCGCTGCTCAGCGATGGTGCCAATTCGATGGAAGTCTCCCCGTGGCTGCTGCTTTTCCCGGCGGGTTTCCTCGTGGTCACCCTGTTTTGTTTCAACTTTATCGGCGATGGCCTGCGTGATGCCCTCGACCCGAAAGATCGTTAAGGAGCGCTGTTATGAGCATGACTGAATCCTCATTAGCGTCAACGGCGCCCCAGCAATCGAATCTTCTGCTGGATGTTAAAGATTTACGCGTGACTTTCCAGACGCCGGACGGTGATGTCACCGCGGTGAATGATTTGAATTTCTCCCTGCGCGCCGGTGAAACGTTGGGTATTGTGGGGGAGTCCGGGTCGGGCAAATCCCAGACCGCTTTTGCGCTGATGGGGCTTTTAGCCTCCAACGGGCGCATTGGCGGCTCCGCAACCTTTAACGGTAAAGAGATCCTGAATCTGCCGGAGTCGAAGCTTAACACGCTGCGCGCGGAACAGATTTCGATGATCTTTCAGGATCCGATGACGTCGCTTAACCCGTATATGCGCGTTGGCGAGCAGCTAATGGAAGTGCTGATGCTGCATAAAGGCATGAATAAAGCCGAAGCGTTCGAAGAGTCAGTGCGCATGCTGGATGCGGTAAAAATGCCCGAAGCGCGAAAGCGTATGCGCATGTATCCGCATGAATTTTCCGGCGGGATGCGCCAGCGTGTGATGATTGCCATGGCGCTTTTGTGTCGACCAAAACTGCTGATTGCTGATGAGCCAACCACGGCGCTCGACGTGACGGTTCAGGCGCAGATCATGACGTTACTTAATGAACTGAAGCGTGAATTTAACACCGCCATTATCATGATCACCCATGACCTCGGCGTGGTGGCGGGGATCTGCGATAAAGTGCTGGTGATGTATGCCGGACGCACGATGGAATACGGCAAGGCGCGTGATGTGTTTTACCAGCCAGCGCACCCGTACTCCATCGGCCTGCTCAACGCGGTGCCGCGCCTGGACGCGGAGGGCGAAGCGCTGCTGACCATTCCTGGCAACCCGCCGAACCTGCTGCGTCTGCCAAAAGGCTGCCCGTTTCAGCCGCGCTGCCCGCATGCCATGGATATTTGTACCAATGCTCCACCGCTGGAGGAGTTTGCCCCGGGCCGCTTGCGCGCCTGCTTTAAGCCGGTGGAGGAGTTAGTATGAACGCCATAATCGAAGAGAGAAAAGTCCTGCTGGAAATTGCCGATCTCAAAGTGCATTTTGACATCAAAGACGGTAAACAGTGGTTCTGGCAGCCGCCTAAAACCTTGAAAGCGGTCGATGGCGTGACCCTGCGTTTGTACGAGGGCGAAACCCTGGGCGTGGTGGGGGAATCCGGCTGCGGGAAGTCCACGTTTGCACGGGCAATTATCGGTCTTGTAAAAGCCACCGACGGTAAAGTGGCGTGGCTGGGTAAAGATCTTCTGGGGATGAAACCTGACGAGTGGCGCGATGTGCGCAGCGATATCCAGATGATTTTCCAGGACCCGCTGGCATCGCTGAACCCGCGCATGACGATTGGGGAAATTATTGCCGAGCCGCTGCGTACTTATCATCCGAAAATGGCGCGCCAGGAAGTACGCGACCGTGTCAAAGCGATGATGATGAAAGTCGGTCTGTTGCCAAACCTGATTAACCGCTACCCGCATGAGTTCTCCGGCGGGCAGTGCCAGCGAATTGGTATTGCCCGTGCGCTGATCCTTGAGCCGAAACTGATTATTTGCGACGAGCCGGTTTCGGCACTGGATGTTTCTATCCAGGCGCAGGTGGTGAACCTGCTGCAAAAATTACAGCGTGAAATGGGGCTGTCGCTGATCTTTATCGCCCATGACCTGGCGGTGGTGAAGCATATCTCCGACCGCGTGCTGGTGATGTATCTCGGCCACGCGGTGGAACTGGGCACCTATGATGAGGTGTATCAGAACCCGTTACATCCGTACACCAAAGCGCTGATGTCAGCGGTGCCGGTACCGGACCCTGATCTGGAGAAAAATAAGACCATACAGTTGCTGGAAGGGGAGCTACCCTCGCCAATCAATCCGCCGTCAGGTTGCGTTTTTCGCACCCGTTGCCCCATCGCTGGGCCGGAATGCGCGAAAACCAGGCCAGTACTGGAAGGCAGTTTCCGCCATGCGGTTTCCTGCCTGAAGGTTGACCCGCTCTGATTCAGACATAAAAAAAGGGCTGACAACGGTCAGCCCTTGCTGTTTTCGGCGATTATTCGCGCCAGAGAATATGGCAAAGTTTGTGGTCTTTTTCCCGACACAGTAACACGCGGGCAAACACATCATTGATTTCGCCGCCATCAGTATCCGCAAGCCCAATCACCACTTCGGCGAAGAAGTCCGGATTTAAATCGTAATCCACATGTTCCTGCCAGTCTTCGCCGGGATCAAACAGCTCTGCGCCGCCACGTTCTTCAAACTGCAAATTAAACAGAATGATGTCTGCCGGGTCGAGATTGTCCGCTGCCAGTTCGAGGAAGATATCGTAAGCCTGTTCGAGCGTTTCATCTTCAGTCAGGCGGTTATTCAGATCCATTTCCATGATTACCTCTTCACTTGATGGGCACGTTTTACAGCAACGGGCTAAAGAAGTAAAACAGTCGTTCAGCAATACGGTGCCAGAAAGGCCGTTTTACCCACAACCGCGCGTCCAGTAAGCGGGAGCGGGAGATGTAATCATCCTGCACTGCCGCCAGATCACCACCAAAACCGGCATCATCGATAACTAACGTTATCTCAAAGTTTAGCCACAAACTGCGCATATCAAGATTGACTGTTCCGATTAAACTCAGCTCGCCATCGACCAGCACGCTTTTGGTGTGCAAAAGCCCGCCTTCGAACTGGTAAATCTTCACGCCAGCGGCCAGCAGCTCGGTAAAGAAGGCCCGGCTCGCCCAGCCAACGAGCACGGAATCATTTTTCCTCGGCAGAATAATGCTGACATCCACGCCTCGCTGGGCAGCGGTACAAATTGCGTGCAGCAGATCGTCACTGGGCACGAAATAGGGCGTCGTCATGATCAAGTATTCACGCGAGGCATAAACGGCGGTCAACAGCGCCTGATGAATAAGATCTTCCGGGAAGCCCGGCCCTGAGGCGATGGTGTGAATAGTGTGGCCGCTGGCTTCCTCGAAAGGCATAACGTTCACATCCGGCGGCGGCGGCAGGATGCGTTTACCGGTTTCGATTTCCCAGTCGCAGGAGTAGACAATACCCATTGAGGTCGCGACAGGGCCTTCCATGCGCGCCATCAAATCCACCCATTGCCCGACCCCCGCGTCCTGTTTGAAATAGCGCGGATCGACCATATTCATGCTGCCGGTGTAGGCAATATAGTTATCAATCAGCACGATTTTGCGATGCTGGCGTAAATCCATACGGCGCAGGAATACACGCATCAGATTCACTTTCAGCGCTTCCACCACTTCGATTCCGGCGTTGCGCATCATGCCAGCCCAGGGGCTACGAAAAAACGCCACGCTACCGGCGGAGTCCAGCAGCAGGCGACAGTGGACGCCACGTCGTGCTGCGGCCATTAACGACTCCGCCACCTGATCCGCCATACCGCCGGGCTGCCAGATATAAAACACCATCTCGATATTGTGACGGGCAAGCTGAATATCACGAATCAATGCCTGCATAACATCATCAGACGAGGTGAGCAGCTGTAGCTGATTTCCTTTGACACCGGCAATGCCCTGGCGGCGCTCGCACAGGCGAAATAATGAAGAGGCGACGCTGCTGTTTTCTTCAGCAAAAATGCGTTTGAAATTTTTTAAATCTTTTAGCCATTTTGCCGTCGATGGCCACATGGCGCGTGCGCGCTCGGCCCGGCGCTTGCCCAGGTGCAGTTCTCCCAGCGAGAGATAGGCAATAATCCCCACCAGCGGCAGGATATAAATGACCAGTAGCCACGCCATGGAGGAGGTCACCGCCCGACGTTTCATCAGGATGCGCAGGGTGACGCCGGCAATCAACAGCCAGTATCCCAGAACGATTAGCCAACTTAGCACGGCATAGAAGGTGCTCATAGACAAAAAATCCTTTTTAAAACTTCGTGCAATGAGTTTACGCATACGGTTCCATCTGGCAAATAAAAACGCCGAAAAGCGCTGGTTTGCCGTAAGGGACGATCTATAATGAGCGCTCTCTTCAGAATAGAGTTGTAAAAATGAAGCGTAGTCGTACGGAAGTGGGGCGCTGGCGCATGGTTCGCCAGGCGGGCCGCCGTAAAGCACGCTGGCTGGAAGCTCAGTCGCGTCGCAATATGCGCATCCACGCCATCAGAAAATGTGGATTGAACCGCCACCGCAATGTGTTACTGTTCGCCATCTATGATTTCTGATCTCTCTGGGCACCTTTTAAGGTGCCCACTGTTATTTTGGGCGCTCGCGACTTTATAAAGCGTGAGGGCGCTTTGGGAGTCGGTGCTGCGCCTGGTGTCTACGGGGAATGACTAACATGAATAAAGAAGCGCTAATTTTTCTCGGCATTGCGATTATCAGTGAAGTCATTGCGACCACGGCGCTGAAAGCGTCGGAGAGTTTTACGCGCCTGCTTCCGGCGGCGGTCAGCGTGGCAGGTTATTGCGTGGCGTTCTGGTGCCTGACTATCCCTATGCGCACTATGCCGACAGGCGTTATTTATGCGATTTGGTCTGGTGCGGGTATTGTGCTGATTGCGGCGGTGGCCTGGTTACTGCAGGGGCAGAAGCTGGATATCGCGGCGATTGCGGGCATCGGGCTTATTATTGCTGGCGTACTCATCATTAATCTGTTTTCAAAAAGCGTGGCCCATTAACCTTTGCTGCTGTTTTGAAAGGCCCGCGTCCAGCCTGGCGGGCCTTATTATCCTCAGAAAACTTTCTTGAACGGCTTCACAATAACATTTGCGTAAACGCCTGCTGCAACGTACGGGTCTGCTTCTGCCCAGGCTTTGGCGGCATCCAGCGACTCAAACTCAGCAATCACCGTGGAGCCGGTAAAACCTGCGGCACCCGGATCGTTACTGTCAACAGCGGGCATAGGCCCGGCGGTCAGCAGGCGACCTTCATCACGCAGCAATTGCAGGCGAGCCAGATGTGCAGGGCGCACTGACGTGCGTTTTTCGAGAGAGTCAGCATTATCTTCAGCAAAAATAACGTAAAGCACAGAATACTCCTTGCCAGTCGGAAAGCTTTAACGGTATGTGAAAGGTGTGCTGACTGCAATGTAAAGATGTGCTCTTCGCTGAAAGCCCTGCGAAGTATGCGGTTTTTTTATCCGTTCAAACGATTAAATTATCCACAAAGGTGATGCGTTGTTGAATATGATTGCTATTTGCATTTAAAATCGGGGCCTGGTTTTTTAACTGACACGATTATGACTTCAATGACCCTTGATTTTCCCCGCCGCTTTCCCTGGCCAACGCTGTTGTCAGTTGGTATTCATGGAGCTGTTGTGGCAGGGCTGCTTTATACCTCGGTACATCAGGTTGTTGAATTGCCCGCCCCGGCGCAGCCTATCTCTGTGACAATGGTGGCACCGGCTGAACTGGAACCACCGAAGGCCGTCGAACCGCCTGCGCCCGTGGTGGAGCCTGAACCAGAGCCGGAACCAGAAACGCTTCCGGAACCACCCAAAGAAGCGCCGGTGGTGATAGAAAAGCCCAAGCCGAAGCCTAAACCGAAGCCCAAACCGGAGAAAAAGGTCGAGCAGCCGAAGCGGGAAGCGAAACCGGCGCAGCCGCGTCCGGCATCGCCTTTTGAGAGCAACGCACCGGCCCGCCCGGCAGCGACGCCGACATCATCAGCTGCCAGCAAACCGGCACCGTCTGTTCCGGCGGGGCCTCGCGCTCTGAGCCGTAACCAGCCGCAATACCCGGCGCGGGCGCAGGCATTGCGCATTGAAGGTCGTGTAAGAGTGAAATTTGACGTGACGTCTGATGGCCGCGTTGAGAATGTGCAGATCCTCTCCGCTCAGCCAGCAAATATGTTTGAGCGCGAAGTAAAAGCCGCGATGCGCAGATGGCGCTATGAAGCGGGTAAGCCGGGTTCAGGCCTGGTGGTAAATATTGTCTTCCGCCTTAATGGCGGGGCGTCGATGGAATAACAAAGCGGGCCGAAAGGCCCGTTTTTTTTACCTGAATCCCCTGCGTTACGCTTCTGTGCCATCACAACAATATTGGTTGCTACCAGAGTCTGCTTTTTTAGGGAATAAAATTTTTATGACTTGTACGAGAAATAGCTGGAGAGTCGGCGGCGGGTAAATGCGCATCGCCGACAAACATTATTTAATATTATGCCTGTTGGGCAGGCAAAGGGCGTGGTTTACCTTCGTTATCAACCGCCACATAAATAAATAGCGCTTCGGTTGCTTTATAACGCTGACCAATGGGTTCAGACATCACTTTTTTGACCCATACTTCGACATTAATGGTCATTGACGTATTGCCACGCTTTACGCAGCGTGCGTAACAGCACACCACATCACCAACCGCGACAGGGCGCAGAAAGGTCATACCATCAACGCGAACCGTGACCACGCGGCCATGTGCAATTTCTTTGGCCTGGATTGCGCCACCGATATCCATTTGCGACATCAACCAGCCGCCAAAAATATCGCCGTTAGCGTTAGTGTCCGCAGGCATTGCTAATGTGCGTAAAACAAGCTCTCCCTGAGGAGTCTCCTGAATGGTGCTCATTTCTATCTCTTCTGTGATGAGGGATTTTAGCGGGATGCTACTACGAAACTGCACAGGCGGGAAGAAAAAAGCCAGGCTGTGCGGCCTGGCTTCACGATCAGGATTTGTCTTCCTGTTGTGGCATATGGCGGTAGATATAAACACCGCTCAGCAGCGTAAAGATAAGTGTCAATGCGGTTAAGCCGAAGACTTTAAAATTCACCCAGATATTTTGCGGTAACCAAAACGCGATATAGATATTAGCCAGCCCGCAAAGGATGAAAAACAGCGCCCACGCAATATTCAGCTTCGACCAGACGGCATCAGGCAGCGTCAGCTCTTTACCGAGCATCCGCTGGATCAACGGTTTTTTCATGATCCACTGGCTGAACAGCAGAGCGCCAGCAAACAAACCATAAATCACCGTTACCTTCCATTTAATAAACTCATCATTATGGAAGAAAATAGTCAGCCCACCGAAAACGGCGACCAGGACAAAGGTAATCAGCGCCATTTTTTCCACTTTGCGATAGCGCACCCAGCTGTAAATCAGCACGACAGCCGTTGCCACTATCAGGGCAGAGGTGGCCGCATAAATGTCATACAGTTTGTAAAAAGCGAAAAAAATGACCAGCGGGAGAAAATCAAGAAACTGCTTCATTCTACGATTCCATCAAAAGAGGGCCGCCCGTGCGGGGCAGCCGGAATGTTCATGGGCGCATCAGCATATAAAGGCGATACATATAAATAAGCAGCGCCGCCGAGATTAAGTTACTGATGGTATTCGCGATAACTGCGCCAACTTCCGGGGTAAAAACAGCCAGATGATGCGCAGACATCAAAAGCAGTGTTTTCGCCAGCAGCCAGCCCATCACAGCCGGGGCAACGACACGCATATTAGACCAGCCCATGCGCATACTGTTGCGCATAGCGGCGAAAATACCCATCTTGCCTTGCACCAGCATCACCGGGGCGAACGCGAGCAGAATGGCCATAATAACGCCGGGCACAATAATAAACATAATGCCTATCTGCACGATAAAGGTACTTAGCAAAATCAACAGCAGCAGTTTTGGCAGCAGTGGGGCGCTGGCGCCAATTGCACGCAGGGCGCTGACGCGATGGCCTGCAGAAACCATCTGGATCAATAACAGCACGCCGCCAACCAGAATCGCGTTACCAATAAGCCCGGAAAAGGTAGAGGCTGCCGATGCGCGCAACAGAACACGTTGCTGCTCCGGTGTCATGTTCTGTACCAGCTCGAACAGGCCAACGCTTGCGGTCAGATTGTCTCCTTCGCTCAGGATGGCAAGCTGCTCTTTACCGGGTGAAAAGGCGTGCCCAAGTACAGCCGTAATAAAGGCACACAAAAGCGCGATCAGCAAAATCGTTATAAACTGATTACGAAAAAAATTTCCCGTGTCACGGTAAACGGACTTCGCCGTGATAGACATGCACTCTCCTTGAGTATTGCGATGTTAAATATCAGGTAATTGTACCCTGGATACATCCCCAGTGGCAGCATCCGTGCTTGTATGGAAAAGCATATCTTTGTAAAGAGGCGCTAAACCGTAACGGGCGCGGGCGCGATCGCAGGCTTCGTTGATTTGCCCGTTCTCACCCGACATCGGAAATTCCCGGCAGGGCGACGGGCGATTTGTGTAGATAGTGCAGCGAGCCGATTCACCCGGCGTACCTTCGAGCGCCTCGCAGCGGCACTGTTTTTGGTTGGTGCCGGACATACAGCGCAAAAAAGGGCTGAGCTGCTCGGTAAGATGAGCAGGAACAGGACCGCCCGCATCATCGGCTTCGGCCCAGTAGAAAGAGACACGAAAATAAGCACAACAGGCTCCGCACGACATGCACGGATTGAGATCGCTCATAGTGCACCTGCAATTCATTACGTATCAACACGAATAATAAGGTCACTAAACTATCCCTGCCGGGGGTGGTGCGCAAGTGGCCAGTGTGGGAATTTTTTATATTGCTCACGGCCTGAAAATTGATGTAAGTCCAAAATATAAAAATCGCACTCGCGAGTAAAAATTATCTCAGATCAATGAATGTTAAATTACCGCATTAAGTGTGATCTCTGCTGGATCACTTTGTACTTAGTTGTGGGTATATTCACGGCGCGATAAACATAAAAAACTTAACGATGGAGTGGATATGAAGAAATTAGCTGTGGCAGCGTTGATCCTGGGTAGTTTCTCCGGTGGTGCTTATGCGCATGATGCTGGCGAATTTTTCCTCCGCGCGGGGAGCGCCACCGTACGTCCTACAGAAGGCTCCGATGGCGTTCTTGGCAGTCTGGGTGTGAATGTCAGCAACAATACGCAGTTAGGCTTGACGATGACGTATATGGCGACCGAAAACGTCGGTATTGAGCTACTGGCAGCGACACCGTTCCGCCATCGCGTTGGAACAGAAAAGACCGGCGATATCGCGACCGTGCATCATTTGCCGCCAACCCTGATGGCACAGTGGTATTTTGGTGATGCCAACAGTAAAGCGCGTCCCTATGTTGGTGTTGGGGTTAACTACACCACGTTCTTTGACGAGAAATTCAACGATACCGGTAAATCCGCCGGGCTTTCAGATTTGAGCATGAAATCTTCCTGGGGTGCTGCCGGGCAGGTTGGCCTTGATTATCTCATCAACCGTGACTGGCTGCTGAATATGTCCGTCTGGTATATGGATATTGACAGCAAAACGAAATTTAAATCTGATGGTACGGTACTGGCGGCGGGCAGTTACAGTAATAATGTCCGTCTTGATCCCTGGGTGTTTATGTTTTCCGCAGGTTATCGTTTCTGATTTAAAATATATAATTTCAATTAAACTGGTCGCTTGCGGCCAGTTTTTTATTCCGGCATGGTTATTTTAATATTCTGATTGCGTCTTTTAAAAAGTAATTAATAAATATTATTATTCATTATCAAGATCATAAATGTGCATTGAATTGCGTAGAGTTAAATTTTGTTTTTTATTAATAAACATCCTTTTCGGAAATATCAGTGACAGGACTTTGCTATACCGTTAAGCACGGCAGCGAAAATATTTGCTGATATTCAATCTTGCCGGAAGGATAATATAATGAGCGAATCAGATTATGAAACTCCCGATACGGGCCAGCAACCTGCACCACCGGCTCCTGCTGCGGCGCGGCAGGTTTCCATTACGCTAAATAACTTTTCCAGCTCAGTATTACATCTGCGTGGTTCCAGTGTATCGCACGGTATCTTTAATCCAGGCCCGCCGGAAACGATTTATGCAGGCACCTCGGCGAGCTGGCAGGCCGAGTCAGCAGGTTTTGCAACCGGAACAGAAGGCTACACATGGTATGTGCCGGAAGACGGCATCACGGAGTTTGAACTGTACTGGAATAATCCGGCGGTGGGGTCGAACTCCTACGGCAGTACAATGAAAAATGGTAATGCAGAGGTCTGGAGCATATCGGATGCAGGCACAGCCGGAAACGCCTCCAGTGTGGTCTACAGTGTCTATGAGAAGGTGCAACAATGGAGCGCTTCCTCATGGATGAAAGGCATCGAGGACAGCCGATCATTAGGCAATTTATCCATCCCCGGAACGCATGACTCCGGAGCAACCTACTCGCCGGACGGCGATATTATTGGCGTTATTATTGCTCAGGATCAAACCATCACCCAGCAATTAAACAGCGGTATTCGCTTTCTGGATATCCGCTGCCGGGTGGTAAACGGCGTATTTACCATTCATCATGACCTCGTCTATCAGAATATAAACTTTGGGGATGTGCTGAATGCCTGCGTGGGTTTTTTGTCGGCGCATCCATCCGAAACCATACTGATGCGAATTAAGCAGGAATATTCCACAGCCAGCAATGCAGAATTTAACGCTATTTTTGATAACTACCATTCTTCGTACTCAGGTTATTTATATACCGGATCACAGGTGCCCACGCTGGGCGAGGTAAGGAAAAAAAACGTTATTATTTCTAATGTCGGGGGGCTGCCCGGCATACAGTGGAATTCCATGGTGGTGCAGGACAATTATAACCCGTCTGGCGGTATCGCTGAGAAGAGAGATTCTATTTCAGACAACCTCTCTGCCGCCATCACCGATCATTCTAAAGGTGGTGACAGGCTGTATCTAAACTTTATCAGTAAGCAGGGCGAGCCGCTGGTACAGACAATTAATCAGGCCGCCTCGAAATTAAACCCGGCCTTTCTGACGTTATTGGGTGAAAAGAAAGCACCGGTTGCCATAGGTATCGGCATTATTGCAATGGATTTCCCCAACCGTACGGGTGGGGCTATACAGGTCATTATTAATTCGAACTTCCGGCTGGTAAATGAAAACTTTTATTCGCTCAGGCAGAAAAAAATCCCGCGGGTGGGCACGCCCAGCACCGTCACGATAAACTTTACCTTTACCACGGATAATCGAGGTGCGGTGCCGGACTCACGGCTGCATTTCGTGGCCCCTCCGGGCACACATATTTATGCGGTCTCTTACCAGCCACCGGAACGGCTGACGATTTCCGGCGATGGTAAGACGGCGGATGTGTATGCCCCGGACGATAATACTTCCTGGACAGCGGATCGTTCGGTTGTTTTGGCTGTACACAGTGACGCGGATGTGGGCAAACTATTAACGGGATCCATTCAGTACTTTACCGCCGAAGGGGTTCCGGGTGCACAGTGTGAACTGAGCGTCGCCACACTGTCCCATACGCTCAGCCTCTCACAAACGTATTTTAAAGTAATGCCGGGCGATACGGTCCAGCTTGAAGTCAGCCTGGAGCCAACCAACGTTTCCCCGCCGGCAAAAACCAGGGTTACATTAGAATTGCCACCCCATACAACCATTGCGGATGTTATTGCCTCCGACAATTTTATTTTGGCCAGCTTCCCGTGGGGTGCAACAACATTAACGCTGCAAGCCTGGATTGAAGGTGTGTATTTCAATGCCCTGGTGCTAATAAAAGTAGAGAATGATGCGCCGATGGACGTAGAGCTGCCGGTGTACGTTACCCATATCCCTGTTAATGGTAGTGCAGGGGACTCGGATATAGTGACCTTGCATACTGCCTCAGAAGGTTTTGTTGAAGCAGATAGCGGAACCCCAGCCTTTTTAATGGATCCGGGGGGAACCAGTACCATGACAGTTGGGTTGATTACTTCAGATAATCCTGCAACACCGGGTTCAAGAATTCATATTACCGTTCCGGAATATGTAAGAATTGTGGACATGTCCCACAGTGACTATGAAGTACTATCTATTGCAGCCGATGGCAGAAGCGCAGATGTGATAGCCGTCGAGGGCGACGGCCCCTGGGAAAGAAACAGGACGATCACTGCAACGTTAAGCAGCGATGCGCCGGAAAATTATGCAGGGATAGGTTACCTTCGGTTTTATGGACCGACAGGCCTGGAAGCATCAAATTACGCCTATGCTTTCGTCTTGCCTGCGGGTAACGGAGAATAATATAGAAATATCCCGCTTTTCCGGCGGTATATAAGAATTCGGTTTTATGGTCCGACGGGTCTGCAGGCACCTAATGGCGGTGGCATCGCTATAACCGTGCCCAAAGGTTAAACCAACGCCGCCTTTTTCAGGCGGCGTTTTCACTTAACGCGCCAGCGTTGCCGCTTTTAGTCCCTGCACGAAACGTTTAAGCTCTGCCAGCATCGCCTCGGGCTTCTCCAGGTTTTTCTCGATAATTTTTACAATCGCTGAGCCTGAAATCGCCCCGGCAGCCCCGGCGTCGATAGCCGCGGTGACCTGCTCGGGCGCTGAAATGCCAAAGCCCTGCAGCGGTGGTGCCGCGTGGTATTCGGTCAGCTTTTCCACCAGATGATGCAGCGGCAGCGCAGCCCGGTTTTCCGCGCCGGTCACGCCTGCGCGCGATAACAAATAAGTGTAGCCACGGCCATACGAGGCTATCTGGCGCAGCAACTCATCGTCGGCATTCGGCGGGCAGATAAATATCGGCGCGATATTGTGGCGCATCGCGGCCTGGCGAAACGGCGCCGACTCTTCTACCGGCACATCCGCGACCAGTACCGAATCAACCCCGGCTTGCGCGCAGCGTGCGTAAAACTCATCAATACCCCTGCTGAATACAAGATTGGCATACATCAGCAGACCAATCGGGATAGTCGGATGCTTCTGGCGGATAGCGGCGAGCATTTCGAAGCACTGGTCAGGCGTAACGCCAGCGGCAAAAGCACGCAGCGTCGCGTTCTGGATAGTCGGGCCATCCGCCAGCGGATCGGAAAACGGGATGCCCAGCTCCAGCGCATCCGCGCCGGCTTCGATAAGCGTATCAATAATTTTCAGCGACTGCGCGGGCGACGGATCGCCAAGCGTAACAAAGGGGACGAAAGCACCTTCCTTGCGAGCATGCAGCGTCTTAAACAGCGTCTCATAGCGTTCCATTAGATTTCCCCTCGCGCTTTCAGAATATCATGTACGGTAAAAATATCTTTGTCGCCACGCCCGGAGAGATTCACCACCAGCAGTTGTTCTTTTTCCGGGTACTCGCGCATCATTTTAAGCGCGTGGGCGAGGGCATGCGATGATTCCAGCGCCGGGATAATCCCTTCGTGCCGACACAGCGTTTTAAACGCATCCAGCGCTTCATCATCCGTAATTGAGACATACTCCGCGCGGCCGGTGCTGTTGAGCCATGCATGTTGCGGCCCTACGGACGGGAAATCCAGCCCGGCAGAAATGGAGTAAGATTCTTCAATCTGGCCATCATCGGTCTGCATCATCGGCGATTTCATGCCGAAATAGATGCCAACGCGACCATGTTTCAGCGGCGCGCCGTGCTCGCCGGTTTCGATACCGTGCCCGGCAGGCTCTACGCCAATCAAACCGACCCCGGCCTCATCAATAAAATCAGCAAACATACCGATAGCGTTAGAACCGCCGCCGACACAGGCGATCACCGCATCCGGCAGACGACCTTCTTTTTCGAGAATTTGCGCTTTGGTCTCTTCGCCAATCATGCGCTGGAACTCACGCACGATAGTCGGGAACGGATGAGGGCCAGCCGCGGTGCCCAGCATATAGTGCGCTTTTTCGTAACTGCCAGACCAGTCGCGCAACGCTTCGTTACAGGCATCTTTCAGGGTCGCCGACCCGCTGTGTACCGGGATAACTTCCGCGCCCATAAGACGCATACGAAAGACGTTTGGCGACTGGCGCTCCACATCTTTCGCGCCCATATAGATGCGGCATTTCAGCCCGAGCAGGGCGCTGGCGAGCGCAGAGGCAACACCGTGCTGGCCTGCGCCGGTTTCAGCGATTATCTCTGTTTTACCCATTCGTTTAGCGAGCAACGCCTGGCCAAGAACCTGGTTCGTCTTGTGCGCGCCACCGTGCAACAGATCTTCACGTTTCAGATAGAGCGTGGTACGGGTACCCGCAGTGATATTCTGACAGCGGGTCAGGGCGGTCGGACGCCCGGCGTAATTTTTCAGCAGATCGTTAAACTGGTGCTGAAATTCGCTATCACTTTGCGCGCTTACAAACGCTTCTTCCAGCTGGCGCAGGGCGGGCATCAGGATCTGCGGAACATACATGCCGCCAAATTCGCCGAAATAAGGGTTCAGTAGTGTTGTCATTTGGTTTCCTTAATAAGCTCGTAGCGTGCGAAACACCGAGGCCAGTTTGCTGGCGTCTTTAATACCCGGTTGCGACTCGACGCCAGAATTAAAATCAAGACCGGCGCAGCCGGACACTGCCGCCTGCACGCAATTATCTGCCCCAAGACCACCAGCGAGCAGCACATTATCCAGAGCTTCTCCCGCCAGCAATGACCAGTCGAAACGCTGGCCGCTACCGCCCTGGCCGTTATCAAGCACGTATTTATCCACCTGCTGAAGATTACGCGGCGGCAGGCTTTCGCCAACGCTGAGCGCTTTCCAGATTTGTGTTGTCGCGCCAAGCTGCTCGCGCAACGCATCGATATAGGTCTGATCTTCCTCCCCGTGCAACTGCACGGCATGCAGCGACAGTTTCTCAGCGATTGCCGCTACCTCTTCAGGCGGGGCATCGCGAAAGACGCCGACATAGTGCAGCGGCGCACCCTTCATCACCTCGCGGGCCTGTGTTTCATCAACGACACGAGGCGATGTGGGGACAAAAATCAGCCCACCGTAAATAGCACCTGCATCGTAAGCGGCGCGGGCATCTTCGGGGCGGGTTAGTCCGCACACTTTGTTCTCGCCCAGCAGCACGCGCTTCACCGCTAAGTCCAGATCGTCGTGCGCCATCAGCGCTGAGCCAATCAAAAACCCATTGGCAAAGTGGCTCAGTTCTCGCACCTGAGCATAGGTATTGATCCCCGACTCGCTGATAACCGTTACGCCCGCGCCGAGACGAGGCGCAAGCTGGCGGGTCCGGTTCAGATCGATGGAGAGATCGCGCAGATCGCGGTTATTGATGCCGACGACTTTTGCCTCCAGCGCAATCGCCCGCTCAAGTTCTGCTTCGTTACTGACCTCGGTCAGCACCCCCATGTCCAGGCTATGCGCAACCGCGGCGAGCTGGCGGTACTGCTCGTCGTTAAGTACGGAAAGCATTAACAGGCAGGCATCGGCCTGATAATAGCGCGCAAGCCAGATCTGGTAAGCGTCGATAATAAAGTCTTTGCACAATATCGGCTGCGGCGCGATAGCACTGACCACCGGCAAAAAGTCAAAGCTGCCCTGAAAGTATTTCTCATCGGTCAGTACCGAGATAGCGGAGGCGTGATGCTTATACACACCGGCGATGCGCGCCGGGTCAAAATCGTCGCGAATGACACCTTTAGAGGGTGAGGCTTTTTTACACTCCAGGATAAATGCGGTGCGCGTTCCTTGCAGCGCATCATAAAAACGCCGGGTGCTGGGAACCACCTCATTCTGGAAATCAGCCAGCGGCTGTTGCGCTTTGCGCGCGGTTACCCATAAGGCTTTATCGGCAACAATTTTTGCTAAAACGGTCTGCATGTTTACCCTCTTGCCGCGAGCGCGGTGACTTTGTCATAAGCTGCACCACTGCGCAGCACATCAATAACTTTTTGCGCGTTAACCTGTAAATCCTCTTCGCCATGCAGACGCATCAACATGGCGACGTTGGCGGCCACTGCGGCTTCATGGGCAGGCTCACCTTTACCCTGGAGCAAGCGTGTCAAAATGTCACGGTTTTCTTCCGGCGTGCCGCCTGCCAGCGCCTCCTGATGGTAGGGCGTCAGGCCAAAATCTGCCGCCGTCAGTTGGTAGCTTTTGATTTCGCCGTCGTGCAGCTCTGCGACCAGCGTCGGTGCATGCAGCGACACTTCATCCATACCGCCGCTGTGCACCACCGCCGCGCGCTGATAACCGAGCACGCGCAGGGTTTCCGCAATCGGCAGCACCAGTTCTGAACTATAGACACCAATCAGCGCCAGCGGAGGATGCGCCGGGTTGATAAGCGGCCCCAGCACGTTAAACAGCGTGCGGGTCTTCAGCTGCTGGCGGACCGGCATCGCATGGCGAAAACCGGTGTGGTATTTCGGGGCGAACAGAAAACACACGCCCAGGTCATCCAGCGCAGCGCGCGACTTGTCGGCACTCATGTCCAGGTTGATGCCGAACGCGGCCAGCAGGTCAGATGAGCCTGAACGGCTCGATACGCTGCGATTGCCGTGTTTGGCGACTTTCAGTCCGCACGCTGCCGCGACAAAGGCGCTGGCGGTGGAGATATTAATACTGTTGCTGCCATCTCCCCCGGTTCCCACGATATCAGCGAAGGCGTACTCCGGGCGCGGGAACGGCGCGGCATTTTCCAGTAGCGCAGTGGCCGCGCCCGCTATCTCGTTCGGGTGCTCGCCACGGATTTTCATGCTCACCAGTGCTGCGGCCAGTTGTTCGGGTTTTATTTCGCCGCGCACAACGGCGGAAAAAAGCTGGTGGCTCTCCTGCTGCGTCAGGGTTTGCGCTTGATAGAGTTTTTCCAGAATCGGTTGCAGGGTGTTGGTTTGCTCCAGTTTTTGCAGCGCCCATGCCAGCGTTTGCTCCAGCAGGCGAGCGCCCTGGGTGGTAAGAATAGACTCAGGATGAAACTGGAAGCCGCACACCCGGTCGGCGTCGTGGCGCACCGCCATCACCATCCCGTCGAAGTGTGCGTTAATCGTCAGACCCGCCGGGATATTGCTGCCAACCAGTGAATGATAGCGCGCGACCGGTAGCGGATTGCTTAACCCCGCAAACATGGCCTGGCCGTCGTGCTCAATGCTGGAGGCCTTGCCGTGCAGGATTTCACCCCCCTGGCCTACGTAGCCGCCATAGGCTTCAACAATGGCCTGATGACCAAGACAGATACCAATAATCGGCAACTTGCCGCGCATCCGCGTCAACAGCTCCGGCATGCAGCCAGCTTCGGAAGGCGCACCGGGACCAGGGGAGAGCATCAGCACCGGGTTTTGCATCGTTGCCAGACGGTCAATTAAGGTTTGTGCCGGAACATGGTTGCGATAAATCACCACATTGTGCCCGCCCGTACGCAGCTGATCCGCCAGGTTATAAGTAAAGGAATCGATATTATCGAGCAGCAGAATGTCAGCCATCAGAAAGTCTCCTGTGCGTGATGTGCGGTCGCGATAGCGCGCAGAACTGCGCGGGCTTTGTTGCGTGTTTCATCCGCTTCGGATTGCGGCACAGAATCCAGCACGATCCCCGCGCCGGCCTGAACGGTGGCAATGCCGTCCTCCACCCAGGCTGAGCGAATAACGATGCAGGTATCCAGATCGCCGCTGGCGGTGAAGTAACCCACTGCGCCGCCATAGCTGCCGCGCCGCGTTCCTTCGGCGCTGGCAATAAGCTGCATGGCGCGCACTTTCGGCGCACCGCTGAGTGTGCCCATGTTCATGCAAGCGCGGTAAGCGTGCAGAACGTCCAGATCCTGGCGCAGCTCGCCAACGACGCGGGACACCAGGTGCATCACGTAGGAATAACGATCGACTTTTGTTAAATCCGCGACATAACGGCTGCCCGGCGTGCAGATGCGCGCCAGGTCGTTACGCGCCAGATCCACCAGCATCAGGTGCTCAGACAGCTCTTTGTGATCGGTACGCATATCAAGCTCTATGCGGCTGTCGAGATCTCTGTCGAGCGAACCATCAGGGCGGCGACCGCGCGGGCGGGTGCCAGCAATCGGGTAGATCTCAATCTGGCGGCTGCAGGCGTCATACTTCAGCGAACTTTCCGGCGATGCGCCGAACAGCGTGAAATCTTCATCCTGCATAAAGAACATATACGGGCTGGGATTGCTCTTTTTCAGCACATCGTAAGCGGCGAGCGGCGAGGGGCAGGGCAAGGTAAAGCGGCGCGAAGGTACAACCTGGAAAATTTCCCCGGCGCGGATGGCTTTTTGCATCTCACGCACCACGGCGCCAAACTCTTCATCGCTCTGATTACATTCACAGCGCATATGCGGCACGCTCTGCACAGGCAGTGGGGGGGCGTCGTTTTCCATCTCATGCTGTAACGAATCGATACGCGCCAGCAGGCGGGCTTTTTCTTCGGCGTCGTCGCTAAACAGGCTCGCCTGAATGCGGGTTTGCTGTTTCTGATGATCGATAACTAAAAGCGTTTCGGCGAGATAAAAGCAGTAATCCGGGCAACGGCGATCTTGCTCAAGCGGCGGAAGCGCTTCAAAACCCGCGACCAGGTCATAGGCAAACAGGCCGCCGAAAAACATCGCTTCGCGCTCATCAGCGGGCACATCCAGCAGACCCTGCAACAGACGAAACGCATCAAAAACAGATAATGAACAGAGGCGGGCGTCTTCATCCAGCAGCGCGCTCACCGCAGGGAAACGCAGCATGCGGCCATTTTCAAGCCGTGTGTTTTCGACTCCGGCGGGCAGCGCGGCATCCAGTAATGCCAGCAGCGACGCGCCGTTTGCAGTGAGTGCTTTTATCGTGACAGTGTCACCGAGAGCGGTAATACGCAACGCGCTATCAATCAGCAGCAGGCTTTTTAAATCATTTTTGCTGTCGATATCCGCTGACTCAAGCAGCAGCGTGGCGGGTCTGTCGCTGCATAATTGGTGAAACAGCGCCGTCGGGCTACCCCGGTAGCTGGCGTTGCAGGTAAGAAGTTCGAGTGCTGGTTTTTGCGTTTGCATGGAGATTCTCATTATTATGTTCATAAAAAAGCCCGCGTTTTAAGCGGGCCTGGTATCGGTATGCTGAATACGCATGTGATCACAGCCCGGCTAAGGGAGTGCGCCACCAGCGGATGAGATGAGCAGAAGCGTGCATTTTTCGATACCTTTCTTGTGTGAACTTGTGTACTAGTTAACTGGTTCGTTGATAAAAAGTCAACACGCTAATTTAGAAAATGTTAACTCTGCGGTGTGTTAGGCTATGCGCTGGATATTTCAGTTAAATGAGCGGAGCCGCTTTGAGCGACACGAATTACGCCACAATTTACGACCTGCACAGCCATACCACGGCTTCTGACGGTCTTCTTACCCCGGAACAACTGGTTCACCGCGCGCTGGAAATGCGCGTAGGGACGCTGGCTATCACCGATCACGACACAACCGATGCTATCCCGGCGGCGCAGGCGGAAATCGACAAAGCAGGGCTGACCCTGAAACTGATCCCTGGCGTGGAAATCTCTACGCTCTGGGAAAACCATGAAATCCATATTGTTGGCCTGAATATTGATATCGACCACCCGGCGATGCGCGCGTTTTTACAGCAGCAAAGTGAAAGGCGTATGGCGCGTGCGCGACTGATTGCAGAGCGGCTGGAAAAAGCGCATATCACCGGCGCGTGGGAAGGGGCGCTGCGGCATGCAAACGGCGCGATGATCACCCGTGGTCATTTTGCCCGTTTTCTGGTTGAACAAGGTAAAGCCAGCAATATGGCGGATGTCTTTAAAAAGTACCTTGCGCGCGGCAAAACAGGTTATGTTCCGCCACAGTGGTGTACAATAGAACAAGCCATTGATGTGATTCATCATTCTGGCGGAGCGGCGGTGCTGGCCCATCCGGGGCGCTATAACCTGTCCGCGAAATGGCTAAAAAGATTGCTGGCGCATTTTGCTCAAAGCGGCGGCGAGGCGATGGAAGTCGCCCAGTGCCAGCAGGCTCCCAATGAACGTACGCAGCTTGCCGCGTATGCGCAGCACTATGGTTTGCTGGCCTCACAAGGATCGGATTTCCATCAGCCTTGTCCATGGATTGAACTGGGGCGCAAACTCTGGCTTCCGGCAGGTGTCGAGGGGGTGTGGCTTCAGTGGGAGCAGCCGCGGAATCAAACAGAGAGGGAAGCATGAGTCAATTTTTTTATATACATCCGGATAATCCTCAGCCGCGTCTGATTAACCAGGCGGTGGAAATTGTGCGTAAGGGCGGGGTGATTGTTTATCCCACCGACTCTGGTTATGCGTTGGGATGTAAAATCGAAGATAAAGGCGCGATGGAGCGTATTTGCCGCATTCGCCACCTGCCTGATGGCCATAACTTTACGCTAATGTGCCGCGATCTGTCGGAGCTGTCGACTTACGCTTATGTGGATAACATTGCCTTTCGTCTTATCAAAAACAACACGCCGGGCAACTACACGTTTATCCTCAAGGGCACCAAAGAGGTGCCGCGCCGTTTGCTTCAGGAGAAGCGCAAAACCATTGGCCTGCGGGTGCCTTCGAACCCGATTGCGCTAGCTTTGCTAGAAACTCTGGGTGAGCCAATGCTCTCAACATCGTTGATGCTGCCAGGCAGCGATTTTACCGAGTCCGACCCGGATGAAATCAAAGACCGGCTGGAAAAGCTGGTGGATTTGATTATTCACGGTGGCTATCTGGGTCAGCAACCGACAACGGTCGTTGATTTAACCGATGATTCGCCGAACGTTATCCGCGAAGGCGTCGGCGACGTTACGCCTTTTTTATAACGGTGTAAAAGGGCCTGCATGCACTGCATGGCCCTGAGCGTAAAGTTCCCGCGTCCTGCCTCAATACGCGTTGCATTCGCAACGCCGTTTCGCGCGTCAGTAGCAGAGGCAATTAATTTGAAATTAGTGTACCATTGCCGGCCACATAAACAGGTGCGCCGGGATTGCCATACGAGCACCGGCATCTGTGGTTAAAAAATTTACGTATAACAAGGCATTAACTTTGCGTTTGTTGTACATGAATACAATGACGTCTGTGAAGGCGACAGCTAAGGAAGCTCTATGAGCGAGAAATTACAGAAAGTGCTGGCACGAGCTGGCCACGGTTCACGCCGTGAAATCGAAACGATTATTGAAGCTGGCCGCGTAAGTGTGGACGGCAAAATAGCCAAACTGGGCGACCGTGTTGAGGTTACGCCTGGGCTTCGGATCCGTATCGACGGTCATCTTATCTCGGTGAAAGAGTCCGTTGAGCAGATCTGCCGCGTGCTGGCGTATTACAAACCTGAGGGCGAGCTATGCACCCGTAACGACCCGGAAGGCCGCCCGACGGTGTTTGACCGCTTGCCGAAACTGCGCGGCGCGCGCTGGATTGCGGTTGGCCGTCTTGACGTAAATACTTGCGGTCTGCTGCTGTTCACGACCGATGGCGAGCTGGCTAACCGGTTGATGCATCCGAGCCGTGAAGTTGAGCGTGAGTACGCGGTACGCGTGTTTGGCGAAGTGGATGACGCCAAACTGCGTGAACTGGCGCGCGGCGTGCAGCTGGAAGATGGCCCGGCGGCATTCAAAACCATTAAATTCAGCGGTGGTGAAGGGATCAACCAGTGGTATAACGTCACCCTGACCGAAGGGCGTAACCGCGAAGTGCGTCGCCTGTGGGAAGCCGTTGGCGTGCAGGTGAGCCGACTGATCCGCGTGCGCTACGGTGATATTCCACTGCCGAAAGGGCTGCCGCGCGGTGGCTGGACGGAGCTTGATCTGTCGCAAACTAACTACCTGCGTGAGCTGGTGGGCCTGAAACCGGAAACGCAGTCAAAAGTCGCGGTTGAGAAAGATCGCCGCCGCCTGAAAGCGAATCAAATCCGCCGGGCCGTAAAACGCCATAGCCAGCCTGCCGGTAATCGCCGCGCAGCCGGTAGCCGCGGTAAAAACGATTAACAAAAAGGGGCGCAAGCCCCTTTGTCGTCTCTGGCTTTTCTGCGCATCAGTAGTCGATACCCATCTGGGCTTTTACCCCTGCTTCAAATGCATGTTTAACCGGCCTAAGCTCGCTGACCGTATCCGCCAGTTCCATAATATCCCGGTGGCAGCCCCGACCGGTGATGATTACCGTTTGCGAAACCGGACGGTTGCGTAACGCTTCCAGCACGCTCGCCAGCGGCAGATAATCGTAAGCCACCATATAGGTCAGCTCATCGAGCAACACCATATCAAGCGATGGATCGCGAAGCATTCGCTGTGCATACTGCCACACCTCCACGCAGGCCGCCGTATCTGTCTCACGGTTTTGGGTCTCCCAGGTAAAACCGGTCGCCATCACCTGAAACTCAACCCCCAGCGGTTCGAGCAAGTTGCGCTCGCCATTTGGCCAGGTGCCTTTAATAAACTGGATAACACCCACCTTTTTGCCGTGGCCCACGGCGCGGGTTGCTGTTCCAAAGGCGGCGGTCGTTTTTCCTTTACCATTGCCGGTGAATACAATCACTATCCCGCGCTCGTCCTGGGCGGCGGCCACTCGCGCATCGACGCGCTCTTTTACGCGCTGCTGGCGCTGCTGGTGACGCTCTTCGCTCATTGTGCAATCCCCGGTTTACGCCCTGGCTGCGCATCAAATGTCATACCCGTTTTGCGACGGCTGTCGTCGCCCATCAGCCATAAATAGAGTGGCATAATATCTTCCGGCGTTTTCAGTTTTGCCGGATCTTCGTCGGGGAAGGCGCTGGCGCGCATTTTGGTGCGCGTACCGCCCGGATTGATGCAGTTTACCCGCAGGCGATTTTGATACTCTTGCGCCAGGACCTGCATCATCCCTTCGGTTGCGAACTTCGAGGTGGCATACGCTCCCCAGTTCGCCCGGCCTTCACGCCCGACGCTCGATGAGGTAAAGACCAGCGAGCCGCAATCCGACTTGAGTAATAAAGGAAGAAGCGCCTGAGTCAGATAAAATGTGGCGTTGACGTTCACCTGCATTACCGCATCCCAGGTCGCAGGGTTCTGTTCGCTCATCGGCACAACATCTCCCAGCAACCCGGCATTGTGCAACACGCCGTCAAGGCGCGGAGTCGTGGCGGCAATGGCATCGGCAAGCTGTCGGCAATCCTGCGGGGTGCAGGTTGCCAGGTCAAGCGTGAACCATTGAGCCGCCTCGCCATGTTCCTCAAGGATCGCTTGTGATACCTGACGCAATTTTTCCTCATTGCGCCCCAGCAAAATCACGCGCGCACCATAGCGGGCATAGGTCAGGGCGGCTTCTTTACCGATGCCATCGCTGGCACCGGTGACAAGGATTATATGGTTATCTAAAAGATTGCGCTGCGGCTGGTAGTGCACACTGTCTCCTCAGGCCCGGCCTGTATTTCGCTTTACATAAGGGGTTTATGCCTCAAACCGCGGGCTATTTCAATCGGCCAACTGGAGAGTTGGTCAGAGACTCGCCGTCAGGCACAAAAATTACGGCGTGGCTCGCACGGCGCACGGCTTGCGCGAGACGCGCCCCGGCGGCTCATGTACACTGGAGTGATTGTTTATTCATTAAATCAGGGTGGTATGCGTGGAATTACTGTCTGAATATGGTCTTTTTTTAGCCAAAATAGCCACCGTTGTGGTGGCGATAATCATTGTCGCGGTACTTATCGTTAATCTGTCACAGCGTAAGCGCCAGCGCGGAGAGCTGAAAATCTCCCGTCTGAGCGAGCAGTATAAAGAGCTGAAAGAAGAGATGGCGGTTTCTTTATTAGACAGTCATCAGCAAAAACAGTGGCACAAGGCGCAAAAGAAAAAGCATAAACAGGAGGCTAAAGCTGCCAAAGCGAAAGCGAAGTCTGGTGCGCTGGAGCCAACGGGCAAGCCGCGTGTTTATGTGCTGGACTTTAAAGGCAGCATGGATGCCGGTGAAGTAAGCTCTCTGCGAGAAGAAGTGACCGCGGTACTGGCCGTGGCGAAACCGGAAGACCAGGTTGTCGTGCGCCTTGAAAGCCCTGGCGGAATCGTACCGGGCTACGGTCTTGCTGCGTCACAGTTGCAGCGTCTGCGCGCACGCAATATTCCGCTGACCATCGCGGTGGATAAAGTTGCCGCCAGCGGCGGTTACATGATGGCTTGCGTTGCCAATAAAATTGTTGCCGCGCCGTTTGCGATTGTTGGCTCGATCGGGGTGGTTGCCCAGTTGCCTAACTTTAACCGCTTCCTGAAAAGCAAAGACATCGATATCGAGCTGCATACTGCCGGTCAGTTTAAACGCACGCTGACATTGCTTGGTGAAAACACCGAAGAGGGGCGACAGAAGTTTCGCGAAAGCCTGAACGAAACCCACGACCTGTTTAAAGGCTTTGTCAGCGAGATGCGTCCCGCGCTGGATATCGAAAAAGTCGCTACCGGTGAATACTGGTACGGTACCCAGGCGCTGGAAAAAGGGCTGGTTGATGCGATCGGCACCAGCGATGAGTTATTACTCGGGCTGATAGAAGAGAATGAAGTCATCGGAATACGTTATCAGCGGCGTAAAAAACTGATTGAACGCTTTACCGGTAGCGCGACCGAGAGCGTTGATCATTTGCTGATGCGCTGGTGGCAGCGTGGGCAGAAACCGCTGATGTAAACATGACGCGAGGCCAGAGCCTCGCGTTTTTGTTTAGTCAATCAGATGGTATTTCTCTGATAAATGATGGGCAAGGTATTTGAACATATTGAACACCGCAGTGCTTTTCGGTGTCGGCAGACCTTGCTCATCTAAAAAGTAGTCACCGCTGAACACCAGCACGCCGTTACGCTGGGTCACATCCGTGGCTTCAATACCGGCCAGCGTGTCATCATGTTCGCGGATCAGTTTATTAGCCAGCTCAAGCAAAGACTGGCGATCGATAGGCTGAGATGTCGCTTGCATTTTACCACTCCTTAAAAATTGCTTTAGTCTACGCCGGGTACTGCGCAGGGGCAAATTTTCCCTGCCCGCAGCAAGGTTTTGGGCCGTGGTTATGCTGGCGAGATTTGCTAATGCATGCTAATAAAGTTGCGTAACAAATTTTATCAGGTACAGTGTGACGCTTTCGTCAATCTGGCAACAGAATTGCTTGACATTCGACCGTAACAACGTCGCACACTATCAACCTGACACGATTGAGCCTGTAAAATCAGTCACCTGAGCGTTGAATTCGTCGCGCCTTGCTGAATAAAGGGTTCATATCCCCGGGCACTACTGCAATATAGAAGGCTGGTCGTCCTGGAGCAGGCAGCAAAGTGCGGCGTATTCCTGGAAGAATTTAATAGGTAAAGGTGAATATGGGCAAAGCTCTCGTTATCGTTGAGTCCCCGGCAAAAGCCAAAACGATCAATAAATATCTGGGTAGTGACTACGTGGTGAAATCCAGCGTAGGGCACATCCGTGATTTGCCGACCAGTGGATCAGCATCGAAAAAGAGCGCAGACGCCTCTTCCGCCAAAACGGCTAAGAAGCCTAAAAAGGATGAACGTGGCGCTCTTGTCAACCGCATGGGCATTGACCCGTGGCATAACTGGAAAGCGCATTATGAAGTGCTGCCCGGTAAAGAAAAGGTCGTCTCCGAGCTTAAATCGCTCGCGGAAAAAGCCGACCACATCTATCTCGCAACCGACCTTGACCGCGAAGGGGAAGCCATCGCCTGGCACCTGCGGGAAGTCATTGGCGGCGATGAAAATCGCTACAGCCGTGTCGTGTTCAACGAAATAACCAAAAATGCGATTCGTCAGGCGTTTGAACAGCCTGGCGAGCTGAATATTGACCGTGTTAATGCCCAGCAGGCGCGTCGTTTTATGGACCGCGTTGTGGGCTATATGGTCTCTCCGCTGTTGTGGAAAAAAATCGCCCGCGGTCTTTCCGCCGGGCGTGTCCAGTCCGTTGCTGTGCGTCTGGTGGTTGAGCGCGAGCGCGAAATCAAAGCATTTGTCCCGGAAGAGTACTGGGAGATTGACGCGGCAACCGCGACGCCGGGCGGCGATTCTCTGCCGTTGCAGGTAACGCATCAGGGTGATAAACCGTTCCGTCCGGTTAATCGTGAGCAGACGATGGCCGCGGTTAGCCTGCTTGAGAAAGCGCGCTACACCGTGCTTGAGCGCGAAGATAAGCCGACCAGCAGCAAACCCGGCGCGCCTTTTATTACCTCTACGCTGCAACAGGCTGCCAGCACGCGCCTCGGCTTTGGCGTGAAAAAGACCATGATGATGGCTCAGCGGCTGTACGAAGCGGGTTATATCACTTACATGCGTACCGACTCGACCAACCTGAGCCAGGACGCGGTGAATATGGTTCGCGACTATATTACCGATAAGTTCGGCAACAAATACCTGCCGAAAGATGCCAATCAATATGCCAGCAAAGAAAACTCTCAGGAAGCGCACGAAGCGATTCGTCCTTCTGATGTAAATGTGCTGGCGGAGTCGCTCAAAGATATGGAAGCGGACGCGCAAAAACTCTATCAGCTGATCTGGCGCCAGTTTGTTGCCTGTCAGATGACGCCTGCGCAGTACGATTCAACGACGCTGACCGTGGGCGCAGGGGATTTCCGTCTGAAAGCCCGTGGCCGTATTTTGCGTTTCGACGGCTGGACCAAAGTGATGCCCGCGCTGCGTAAGGGCGATGAAGACCGCACGCTACCGGCGGTCAACAAAGGTGATGACCTCACCCTTATTGAACTGACTCCGGCGCAACACTTTACCAAACCGCCCGCGCGTTTTAGCGAAGCATCGCTGGTTAAAGAGCTGGAAAAACGCGGTATCGGTCGTCCGTCTACCTACGCATCAATTATTTCGACCATTCAGGATCGTGGCTATGTGCGGGTAGAAAACCGCCGTTTCTACGCAGAAAAAATGGGTGAAATCGTTACCGATCGTCTGGAAGAGAATTTCCGCGAGTTGATGAATTACGATTTTACCGCGCAAATGGAAGACACACTCGATCGGGTGGCAAACCATGAAGCCGAGTGGAAGAAGGTGCTGGACAGCTTCTTTGGTGATTTTTCCCGCCAGCTTGAACAGGCGGAGCAGGACCCGGAAGAGGGCGGCATGCGCCCGAACCAGATGGTACTGACCAGTATCGACTGCCCGACCTGTGGCCGTAAGATGGGCATTCGTACCGCCAGCACCGGCGTGTTCCTTGGCTGTTCCGGTTATGCATTGCCGCCAAAAGAGCGCTGCAAAACCACCATCAATCTGGTGCCGGAAAATGAAGTGCTGAACGTGCTGGAAGGTGACGACGCTGAAACCAATGCGCTGCGCGCAAAACGTCGTTGCCAGAAATGCGGCACGGCGATGGACAGCTATCTGATCGATCCGAAGCGTAAACTGCACGTTTGTGGTAACAACCCGACCTGCGATGGCTATGAAATCGAAGAGGGTGAGTTCCGCATCAAAGGTTACGACGGCCCTGTTGTTGAGTGCGAGAAGTGTGGTTCTGAAATGCACCTGAAAATGGGGCGTTTCGGTAAGTACATGGCTTGTACTAACGATGAGTGCAAAAACACCCGTAAGATCCTGCGTAACGGGGAAGTCGCGCCGCCGAAGGAAGATCCGGTACCGCTGCCGGAGCTGCCTTGTGAAAAATCGGATGCGTATTTTGTACTGCGCGATGGTGCTGCCGGGGTGTTCCTCGCAGCCAATACTTTCCCGAAATCACGCGAAACACGTGCGCCGCTGGTGGAAGAGCTGTACCGCTTCCGCGAAAGGCTGCCGGAGAAACTGCGCTACCTGGCTGATGCCCCGCAGCAGGATCCTCAGGGCAATAAAACCATCGTGCGCTTTAGCCGGAAAACGAAGCAACAGTACGTTGCTTCAGAGAAAGACGGCAAAGCCACAGGCTGGTCGGCTTTTTATGTCGATAACCAGTGGGTCGAGTCTAAAAAGTAAGCTATTCAGTAACGTAATACCTCAGGGCCGGACTTCCGGCCCTTTTTCTTGCCGCGTTATTATTCTTTGTTCAAAGCTATACACAGAAGCTATAAATGATATAGTGGTTATAGCTACTGGCTTTTTTATTATGAAATCGTATTAGCAATTACCCGTATGCGTACTCGGATGGTCTGTCATGAAACTACAGCAGCTTCGCTATATCGTTGAGGTGGTTAATCATAATCTCAACGTCTCCTCCACTGCGGAAGGACTTTACACCTCTCAGCCTGGCATCAGTAAGCAAGTTCGTATGCTGGAAGATGAACTTGGCGTACAAATTTTCGCCCGTAGCGGCAAGCATCTGACGCAAGTGACGCCAGCAGGGCAGGAGATTATTCGTATCGCCCGCGAAGTGCTGTCGAAAGTCGACGCCATCAAATCGGTAGCCGGCGAGCATACCTGGCCGGACAAAGGCTCGCTGTACGTGGCAACCACGCACACCCAGGCACGCTATGCGCTGCCAAACGTTATCAAAGGATTTATCGAACGCTATCCACGCGTTTCGTTGCATATGCATCAGGGGTCGCCTACGCAAATTGCTGAGGCCGTATCGAAAGGCAATGCGGACTTTGCTATTGCAACCGAAGCGCTGCATCTGTACGACGATTTGGTGATGTTACCCTGCTACCACTGGAACCGCTCCATCGTTGTGACGCCCGATCATCCATTAGCGGCCAAACAGTCGGTCACTATCGAAGAACTGGCTCAGTACCCGCTGGTGACGTATACCTTCGGTTTTACCGGCCGTTCTGAGCTGGACACCGCCTTTAACCGCGCCGGGTTAACGCCGCGCATTGTTTTTACCGCAACCGATGCAGACGTAATAAAAACCTATGTCAGACTGGGGTTAGGCGTGGGAGTGATTGCCAGTATGGCGGTCGATCCGGTCTCCGATCCGGACCTGGTGAAGCTGGATGCCGATGGGGTTTTCAGCCACAGCACCACCAAAATCGGTTTTCGCCGTAGCACGTTTTTGCGCAGCTATATGTATGATTTTATTCAGCGCTTTGCGCCGCATTTGACTCGTGATGTGGTCGATGCCGCCGTGGCATTACGCTCGAACGACGATATTGAGGCCATGTTTAAAGATATTAAATTGCCGCAGAAATAATAGCAGCAGGGTATCTTTGCCCGTGAAAAGATACCCTGAAATCACCCTAAACCTAAATTAGAATTATCATCATCTAAATTCAGACCGCCCACCGGAAGTGATTGCACTCACAGTTTTCCCGCCCGACGCTCATATTTTGTGAGCAAAATAGAAAATAAAATGCTTTATCGCAAATTTCTCCCTTCAATAATTTATTTCTGGTCAAAAGATTAAATATTTCTTACTTCAGTATGAGTAAATTCACTGGATTTTAGGCTAAAGTTATTTTAGGATTTGTCTCAACGCATGATTATTTGTACCGATTGATGGTGCCTAAAATGATAAGTGATGTCGATTGTACGAGGTTAGCAATGCCATCAGGAAGTGAAGAGCCACAAAGGGATCCTGAGCTCAAGCGTAAAGCCTGGCTGGCAGTTTTTCTTGGCTCTGCCGTGTTTTGGGCAGTGGTTGCGTTATTGATCTGGACATTCTGGGGTTAAAAATGGCAACAGCGGGCAGGTTTGAACCGGCAAAGAGTGTGTGTCAGCCTCATGACACCCACCTCAAAGCAAAAAAGCGCGCGCAGACCGTGATTCCGGCCTCCTGGAATCTGACGCCGCAGCAGCGCGCTTTTATTGATGCATTCGCAGAAGACGGCGTAAAGAAACAATAAATTTATCATCAGAATAATTGCGGGCAATTTTGTGCGCTATTCATTGATTTGGTCTTTTGTACTCTTTAATTAATACACGGCATAAATGAATTGAGTAAAGACTCAGTTTTTATGAATAAGCTTTCTGGTAATAATTATGATTAACGATTGTGGAATGAAATATTGGTCGTGGATGGGAGCTTTTACTGTTTCTATCCTGTTCTGGGGACAACTGGTCTGGATGTTGCTCCGGTAACGTGCTGAAAAACCTTGCCTGTGCAAGGTTTTTTATTTTCTGCTCTCCCTCTGGTTTCACCTCTTGTAGCAATTTGGGTTGTTATCAAAACGTTATCATATGTTTGTGTTATCTTTAATACAGACCCTGAAGTCAATCAGGGTATCGCAAGCTTTGTCATTAAGGAGGAGCATATGTCGTCGACCCTACGCGAAGCCAGTAAGGACACGTTGCAGGCTGAGAACAAAACCTACCATTATTACAGTCTGCCGCTGGCCGCAAAGGAACTTGGGGATATCGGGCGTTTACCCAAGTCGCTAAAAGTTTTACTGGAGAATCTGCTGCGCTGGCAGGATGGAGACTCCGTTACCGAAGAAGATATTCGCGCGCTGGCGGGCTGGCTGGAAAAAGCCCATGCCGACCGTGAAATAGCCTATCGCCCGGCCAGGGTGCTGATGCAGGATTTTACCGGTGTTCCCGCCGTCGTCGATTTGGCGGCGATGCGCGAAGCGGTAAAACGCCTTGGCGGAGACACCGCAAAAGTTAACCCCCTTTCCCCTGTAGATTTAGTTATCGACCACTCGGTAACCGTCGACCATTTTGGCGACGACGACGCTTTTGAAGAGAACGTCCGCCTCGAAATGGAACGTAACCACGAGCGTTATGCGTTTTTACGCTGGGGCCAGCAGGCTTTCAGCCGCTTTAGCGTTGTGCCGCCGGGTACGGGGATCTGTCACCAGGTAAACCTTGAATACCTCGGCAAAGCGGTATGGAGCGAACTGCAAGGCAAAGAGTGGGTCGCTTACCCGGACACGCTGGTGGGAACCGATTCACATACCACAATGATAAACGGCCTCGGTGTGCTGGGGTGGGGCGTCGGCGGTATCGAAGCAGAAGCCGCGATGCTGGGGCAGCCGGTATCGATGCTGATCCCGGATGTGGTGGGCTTCAGGCTCAGCGGTAAGCTGCGGGAAGGTATCACCGCGACCGACCTGGTGTTGACCGTGACGCAGATGCTGCGTAAACATGGCGTTGTCGGAAAATTCGTTGAATTCTATGGTGACGGTCTGGATTCGTTACCGCTTGCCGATCGCGCGACCATCGCCAATATGGCGCCGGAATATGGCGCGACCTGCGGCTTTTTCCCGATCGATGCAGTAACGCTGGACTATATGCGTCTGAGTGGTCGCAGCGAAGAGCAGGTGGCGCTGGTTGAAGCTTACGTGAAAGCACAAGGTATGTGGCGTAATCCTGGCGATGAGCCGGTCTTTACCAGTACGCTTGCGCTGAATATGGACGAGGTCGAAGCCAGTATCGCCGGGCCGAAGCGCCCGCAGGATCGCGTTGCGCTCAGCGATGTACCAAAAGCATTCGCCGCAAGTACTGAACTCGAACTGAACACCGCACAAAAAGATCGCAAACCGGTCGATTACACGCTCAAAGGGCAGCAGTATCAGCTACCTGACGGCGCGGTGGTTATCTCCGCCATCACTTCCTGTACTAACACCTCCAATCCGAGCGTGCTCATGGCTGCCGGGTTGCTGGCCAAAAAAGCAGTGGAGAAGGGGCTTAAACGCCAGCCGTGGGTAAAAGCTTCGCTGGCACCGGGCTCGAAGGTGGTTTCAGACTACCTGGCTCAGGCTCGCCTGACGCCGTTTCTCGATGAGCTGGGTTTCAATCTTGTGGGTTACGGTTGTACCACCTGTATCGGTAACTCCGGGCCGCTTCCTGAGCCGATTGAGCAGGCTATCCGCCAGGGCGATCTCACCGTTGGTGCGGTGCTTTCCGGTAACCGTAACTTTGAAGGGCGCATCCACCCGCTGGTGAAAACAAACTGGCTGGCATCGCCGCCGCTGGTTGTGGCTTATGCGCTGGCAGGGAACATGAATATTAACCTTGCCACCGATCCGCTCGGTCACGATCGTAAAGGCGATCCGGTGTATCTGAAAGATATCTGGCCGTCCAGCGCGGAAATCGCGCGCGCGGTCGAGCAAGTCTCGACAGATATGTTCCGTAAGGAGTATGCCGAGGTGTTCGAAGGCACCGAGGAGTGGAAGTCGATTCAGGTCGAGCGTTCCGATACATACAGCTGGCAGAATGATTCTACCTATATTCGCCTTTCTCCATTCTTCGAAGATATGGAAACCGAACCGAAAGCGGTCGAGGATATTCACGGCGCGCGGATCCTGGCGATGCTGGGTGATTCGGTCACAACGGACCATATCTCACCGGCAGGGAGTATCAAGGCCGACAGTCCGGCAGGGCGTTACCTGCAAAGCCACGGCGTGGAGCGTCGCGACTTTAACTCCTACGGTTCGCGGCGCGGTAACCATGAAGTGATGATGCGTGGGACCTTTGCCAACATTCGTATACGTAATGAGATGGTACCAGGTATTGAAGGCGGAATGACTCGCCATCTGCCGGGCACTGAAGTTATCTCAATTTACGATGCTGCAATGCGCTACCAGCAGGAAGGCACGCCGCTGGCGGTTGTCGCCGGTAAAGAGTACGGTTCCGGCTCCAGCCGCGACTGGGCGGCGAAAGGACCGCGTTTACTGGGCGTGCGTGTGGTGATTGCTGAATCCTTCGAACGTATTCACCGCTCCAATCTGATTGGGATGGGGATCCTGCCGCTGGAATTTCCACAAGGCGTGACGCGTAAAACCTTAGGGCTGACAGGTGTGGAGAGGCTGGATGTGACAGGGCTTGAAACGATTAAACCTGGCGGTGTCCTGCCGGTAATGCTCACGCGCGCAGATGGCACGCAGGAGATCCTGCAATGCCGCTGCCGTATCGATACCGCAACAGAGCTAACCTACTACCGCAACGATGGCATATTGCATTACGTTATCCGCAACATGCTTAACTAAACAACAAGGCCTGCAATCGCAGGCCTTTTTTCACTTCAGCAAATGCCCCATCTTTTCGGCTTTGGTATCAAGATAGTGTGCATTGTTCGGATTACGTCCGACAATTAACGGCACGCGCTCAACGATATTGATCCCGGCTTCCGTCAGAATTTCGACTTTTTTCGGGTTATTGGTTAACAAGCGAACTTCATCGATACCCAGTAATTTAAACATATCGGCGCAGAGAGTGAAGTCGCGCTCATCGGCGGCAAAACCGAGCTGATGGTTGGCTTCGACCGTGTCATACCCCTGGTCCTGAAGCGCATAGGCACGAATCTTATTTAGCAGGCCTATGTTTCGCCCCTCCTGGCGATGATAAAGCAATACGCCACGGCCTTCTTCGGCAATATGATTCAGAGCCGCTTCAAGCTGAAAACCACAGTCACAACGCAGGCTAAAAAGGGCATCGCCCGTCAAACACTCGGAATGCACGCGTGCCAGCACGGGTAGCTGCCCGGAAATATCACCAAAAACAAGGGCAACATGATCCTGCCCGGTCGCCAGTTCTTCAAAACCCACCATCAGGAAGTCGCCCCATGGCGTTGGCAGTTTGGCTTCTGCCACACGTTTAAGCTGCATGTGAATCTCCGGATTTATCGTTGCGCATTGCGCACTTTGGCTCATTGGCCGCAAGAATAAGTCTATTTTGCCACAATGCACTTTGCATCGCCTAATCATCGCCAACGCTCTGCGGGTTAAACGCACAAAATTGCGCCTTTGCGCGAGAAACTGTTTTTTCAGTTATCATTGTGTCGCGTATCTGGAAGGAGAAGACATGCTGTCGATCGCAAAACGAACTACCGCTGGCGCGGCGATTTTACTGATTATGCCGCTTTCTGTCTGGGTTTCCGGCTGGAGCTGGGAACCGGGGCACACATCCTGGTGGTTGCATGCACTATTCTGGTTAACCGAAACGGTGACCCAACCCTGGGGGATTATTACTCACGTCGTGCTGTGTGGGTGGTTCCTCTGGTGCCTGCGCTTTCGCCTGAAGCCTGCCTTAATGCTTTTTGCTATCCTGGGTTGCGCTATCATTGGCGGGCAGGTCGTCAAATCGCTGGTGAAGGAACATGTGCAGGAACCGCGCCCCTATGTTTTGTGGCTGGAAAAAACGCACCATATTCAGGCGGATGAGTTCTACACTTTAAAGCGTAAGGCGCGCGGCGAACTGGTTGCAGACACGCTGACTCGCCAGCAGGATATCCCGCTGTTTTTGCGCAAGCACTGGCAGCATGAGACCGGTTTTGCCTTTCCGTCCGGGCATACCATGTTTGCTGCCAGCTGGGCATTGCTGGGTGTCGGCCTGTTATGGCCACGCCGTCGTAGCTGGACAATTGCTATTTTGCTGGTCTGGGCGACCGGCGTGATGGGCAGCCGGTTGCTGCTGGGGATGCACTGGCCGCGCGATTTGGTCGTCGCGACATTGATCTCCTGGGTGCTGGTCACGCTGGCGTGTTGGCTGGCGCAACGTCTTTGCGGTTCGTTAGCGCCGCCCGTTGCCGAGCGTAAAGAGATAACGGAACGTGAGCATGAAACTTGATTTTCACCGTTTCGCCCTCAAATCAGAGACTAACTGCATGTATTTAGATTTCACGTGGGGCGCTAAAATGGTAGGTTATAAGACTGGATACAGGCAGTTGCGTATAATTTCATCGCGCAGAACCACATAACGGGATGTAATGTGAAATATTTACTCATTTTCTTACTGGTGTTAGCGATATTTGTGGTGTCGATTACCCTTGGCGCGCAAAACGATCAGCAAGTAACGTTCAATTATCTGCTCGCGCAGGGTGAGTTTCGTATCTCTACGCTGTTAGCCGTGCTGTTTGCCGCCGGTTTCCTTATCGGCTGGCTGATTTGCGGTCTTTTCTGGCTGCGTGTGCGTGTTTCTCTGGTACGCGCAGAGCGTAAAATCAAACGCCTTGAGCATCAACTCGCACCTGCCGCAGAGGTTCCTGCTACGCCCGGTACGCCGATGGTGAAGGAATAATATTCTATGCTGGAGTTGTTGTTTCTGTTGTTGCCCGTTGCGGCTGCCTACGGCTGGTATATGGGGCGCAGAAATGCTCAACAGACAAAGCAGGAAGAGGCTAACCGGCTGTCACGTGATTACGTTGCCGGGGTAAACCTGCTCCTGAGTAACCAGCAGGACAAGGCGGTTGACCTGTTCCTTGAGATGTTAAAAGAGGACACCGGTACCGTTGAGGCACATCTTACGCTGGGTAACCTGTTCCGCTCGCGCGGCGAGGTTGACCGCGCCATTCGTATTCATCAGACGCTAATGGAAAGCGCCTCCTTATCGTACGATCAGCGCTTGCTCGCGGTTCAGCAGCTTGGGCGTGACTATATGGCCGCCGGTATGTACGACCGGGCGGAAGATATGTTCAGCCAGCTGGTCGACGAAACGGATTTCCGCGTCGGCGCTTTGCAACAGTTGTTGCAAATCTATCAGGCGACGAGTGACTGGCAAAAAGCCATCGATGTGGCCGAACGGCTAGTAAAACTTGGTAAAGACAAGCAGCGCGGTGAGATTGCCCATTTTTATTGCGAGCTTGCATTACAGCATATGAGCAATGAAGAGATGGACAAGGCGATGGCGCTGTTGAAAAAAGGCGCAGCCGTCGATCGTGACAGCCCTCGCATCTCAATTATGATGGGCCGTGTTTATATGGCCAAAGGTGATTATGCAAAAGCGGCAGAGTCCTTGCTGCGCGTTATCGATCAGGATCGTGAGCTGGTCAGCGAAACGCTGAGCATGCTGCAAATCTGCTATCAGCAACTCGGTAAAAACCAAGAGTGGGCCGCTTTTCTGCAACGTTGTGTGGAAGAGAATACCGGCGCAACAGCCGAGCTAATGCTGGCAGAAATTATTGAGCAGCGGGATGGGCCGGACGTTGCGCAAACTTATGTTACGCGCCAGCTCCAGCGGCATCCGACAATGCGTGTGTTTCATAAGCTGATGGATTACCATCTCAATGAAGCAGAAGAAGGGCGCGCGAAAGAGAGCCTGATGGCGCTGCGCGAGATGGTGGGGGAGCAGATGCGCAGCAAACCGCGCTATCGTTGCCATAAGTGTGGTTTTACGGCCTTTACGCTCTACTGGCACTGTCCTTCCTGCCGCGCCTGGTCAACGGTTAAACCAATCCGTGGTCTGGACGGCGAGTAATTTTTAAAAAAGCCTTTATTTTAGTTACAACATACTTATAGATTTTTGCATTCAGAATGCGGAATCTGCGCCACTACATCGCCTGGCAGAAAAGAAATGCAGTCTGTTATTTCCCTGCGCTGGCAGGTAGAATGCTCGCCGTTTATTCACGAGCCTCATTTCAGAAGGTCTGATCATGACGTCTACTGCATTAACGACTTCCCGCGCCGTTACTTCTTCCCCTGTGGTTGTTGCACTTGATTACGATAACCGTGATAAAGCCTTGTCGTTTGTCGACCGCATCGATCCGCGCGAATGCCGCCTGAAAGTGGGCAAAGAGATGTTCACGCTGTTTGGCCCGCAGTTTGTGCGCGACCTGCAACAGCGAGGTTTCGATATCTTCCTCGATCTGAAATTCCACGACATTCCTAACACCACGGCGCATGCAGTGAAGGCTGCCGCAGATCTCGGCGTGTGGATGGTCAATGTGCACGCGTCCGGTGGTGCCCGCATGATGGTTGCGGCAAAAGAAGCTCTGCACAGTTTTGGTAAAGACGCACCGTTGTTGATTGCCGTCACTGTGCTGACCAGTATGGAGGCCAGCGACTTACTCGATCTCGGGATTACCGCCACGCCCGCCGAACATGCTGAGCGTCTTGCCCGACTGACGCAGCAGTGCGGGCTGGATGGGGTGGTTTGCTCGGCTCAGGAAGCCGTGCATTTTAAACGTGAGCTCGGGGCAGATTTCCGACTGGTCACGCCGGGTATCCGTCCTGCCGGAAGCGATGCGGGTGATCAGCGCCGTATTATGAGGCCTGAGCAGGCGCTGGCGGCCGGTGTAGACTATATGGTGATAGGACGTCCGGTGACGCAATCCGCTGACCCGGCACAGACGCTGAAAGCAATTAATGCATCACTGCACAAGGGGGCGTAATGGCTGATGATAACAGTCGCCTGGTTTACTCTACCGGGACCGGGCGCATAGACGAGCCGAAAGCCGTCGCACAGCGGCCAAAAGGCGATGGCATAGTGCGTATCCAGCGTCAGACCAGCGGTCGTAAAGGGAAGGGCGTATGTCTGATTTCGGGTATTGACGAAGATGATGAAACGCTGGCAAAACTCGCGGCAGAGCTGAAGAAAAAGTGTGGCTGCGGCGGGTCGGTTAAAGAGGGCGTTATCGAAATCCAGGGCGATAAGCGCGATCTCCTCAAGTCATTGCTTGAGGCCAAAGGCATGAAGGTCAAACTTGCTGGCGGTTAAAAAGCAGAAAGGCCGCAGATATCTGCGGCCTTGCTTAGACTGGACCTGGTAAGAAAGTAAAATATTACTTTATTGTCGTCGCCGTTTTATTTACCAACCTGATGGCCAATAATACCACCGACTGCTGCACCGCCGAGGGTGCCCAGACCGCTACCATCTGTTAATACTGCGCCACCTAGCGCACCCGCGCCCGCACCAATGGCTGTGTTACGGTCACGTTTATCCCAGTGACCACATGCACTCAGAGACATTGCGATGGTTACTGCCAGCAGGGCCGCAGCTGTTTTCTTCGTTGTTAACATCATTATACTTTCTCCTGAATAATTGATTCACGGAAAGATGTTCCTTTTAAGTATAGCCTCTACGTGCCGCCTCAAAGAATTTCCGTGAAACCATGCTGCACAGGTGTCATGCAATCACGCACGTAGGTGATAGTCACTTCCTGTTATAACGCTATTATTTAGTGTATCCCGCGGTTCGTTATTCGACAGGTAAATTGTCTTAATACAAAGCCAGGAAAAATCTCAGATAGCGGTCAGGATGCCCGTGGCCACGGGCAATGCAGAAGAGTGTGACGTTAACGAATCGATCCAGCGTCGACGATGTCGACAAGCGTACCGGCATGTTGCAACTGGAGATGGGCTTCGGCGCTAAGGTTACTGTCCGTAATTACGCGCTGAAAACGTTCAGCAGGGCCAAGCGACCACGGGTGTGCCACGCCAAACTTGCTACTGTCCGTCAGGACGATAGCTTCGCTGCCTTTCTCCAGGACCGCTTTAACCACGTCGGTGCGCAGTTTGTCGCGCCCGGTAAACCCGGTTTCTGGCTGCCAGCCATCGATACCGATAAATGCTTTACTAAAATCCACCTGCTGAATGCACTTATGGGTTAGCGGCCCGACCATGCTTTCGCTTTTTTTCTGATACACACCGCCAAGCAGGATAACCTCACACTGCGCGTCTTTAAGCAGATGGGCGATATAGCTACTCACGGTGATGATGGTAATTTCCCGCTGTTCGCCCAGTTTGCGTGCCAGCAGGGCATTACTGCTGCCATTTTCAATAAATACCGTTTCACCGGGATTGACGAGACCTGCGGCAAATTCTGCCAGCGAGCGCTTTACGGTGTAATTGTTCATCATCCGTGTTTCAACGTCGTCGCTGTCCAGCGGCACTGCGAAACCATGCATTCGGTGTAAATAGCTGTGCTTTTCCAGGGTATTTAGATCCTGGCGGATAGTGACTTCAGAAACGCCAGTCATGCGTGCAAGATCTGCAACGCTCATGCGGCCTTTATCAATGACCGTCTGTAAAATAAGTTGTTGTCGGGAATTCATAGCCTGCTGTTTTATTGATTAAATTTCCCAGGGCGTTTTGGATACGCCGGAAGAAGACACCTTGTCACTGTGTTCGGGAGCTAATAATTCCGCTTTCAGAATTTCCAGGTTACGCAGGGCAGACTGTACGTCTCCTGCAACCAGAATATCCACTACGGTATCAATTCGGCTGGCAAGCTCCTTTACATCGATATCTGCCATATCTTCACCTGCTTGTCGAAAAATGGATTCAAAATTATAAAAAACAGTTTAATAAAAATCAGAGCAAAAACGAAATCTCAAATTTATATAAATTCGAATAATGATTGCATCCTCCGGATATCGGCCATTTATTCTGAACGAAGCGGTGATTTCCGCAGAATTACCGGGCTCTGCGCGCCTGGTAGCGCTTAAACCAGCTCTCGAATGCCGCCGCAGGCATTGGTTTGGCGAATAAATACCCCTGACGCTCGGTGACGCCATTTTTGGTGAGAAAAGCATCCTCTTTCGCGCTCTCCACCCCTTCAGCGATAACCTGCAAATTTAGCGCCTGTGCAACGGCAACAATTGCGCGTACCAGCGATTGCGACACCGGCTGTTTATGGATGTTGCGCACAAAACTCTGATCGAGTTTGATGGCATCCAGGGGAAAGCGCGCCAGTTGTGATAATGATGAATAACCCGTACCAAAATCATCAAGATGGACTTGTGCGCCGAGGGCGCTGAACTGCTGGATAACGGACAGCGACAGCGCCGCATTTTCTATCAGGCAGCTCTCTGTCAGCTCGACATCAATCGGGCAATATTCAAAATGTAAATCATCCAGCGCTTGTTTCAGGCAACTGAGCAGCGTCTGGTCTGCGAGCTGACGCGCGGAGACGTTCACCGCAACACGCAAATTAATGCCTTTCGTGCGCCACTTTGCCACCTGGCGCATCACGTCCAGCATCACCCAGCGCCCCAGCGGAACAATCAACCCGGACTCTTCGGCATAAGAGATAAAATCAGCCGGTGAGATAAGCCCACGTTCTGGGGACTGCCAGCGCACCAGCGCTTCCAGGCTACGCACTTCACCGCGCCAGGTCACTTTGGGCTGATAATGAATAAGCAGTTGGTTATTATCGAGCGCCTTACGCAGGTTAGTATCGAGCCATAAATACTCGAAAACGCGTTGATTCATTTCGGGGGAAAATACGCAAAAGGTTCCGCGGCCATTCTCTTTGGCGGTATACATGGCGGTGTCGGCATTACGGATCAAACTTTCCCGATCCAGTCCATGCTGCGGCGCGAGAGAAATACCGAGCGAGCAGCCGGTATAAATTTCGATTAAACCGATTCGAAAAGGCTGGCGCAGGCGTGTCAGGATCCGGGAGGCCATAGCTTCGAGCTGGCTTTGCGAGGTGTCCGTTGCTAAGACCATAAATTCATCGCCGCCGAGTCGTGCCAAAATCTGGCCTTCTTCAAGACAGCTCACAATCGCCAGCGACACCGCTTGCAGTAGCTGATCGCCAAACATATGGCCATAGGCATCGTTTATTTTTTTAAAATTGTCCAGATCAAGGTAAACCACGCCCACTTGTGTGTTACCGCGCCGGGAGATGGCGTTGCTAATGGCTTCATGAATAGCATTGCGATTCGGAAAACCTGTCACCGTATCCGTATTGGCCAGCACGCGTAAACGCTCCTGCGCGTGGCGCTCTTCAGTAATATCTGTGCCGGAGCAAATAAGAAATATTTCATTTTTACCGCTACCGCTGTGGACGAATCGGTTGCGAAATAAAAACAAACGCTGCCCTTTGCAGGTTTTGATCCAGCGCTCGACTTCATACGGCGTACCACCGCGAAACAGGTTTTCAATGTTGCGTTTTGATGCGGCGGCTTCGCTACGGCTCATAAACAGGGAAAAAACATTTTGCCCGATCACTTCCTGCTCGCTCATGCCGGTATATTCTTCACTCAAACGATTAAACCGCTGAATATTTCCGTGGCGATCCAAAATTACTATGACTGAATTGGCTTCGGAAACGACCTGCTCGGCGAAGGAAAGGCCCTGCATCAGGTCACGGGCGACGGACTGTGTATCATGCCAGGCAGATGCAGTGCCAGCCCACTCTTTGCGGTTAACTTTTCGTCCGACAAGATGGATGGTCGCTTCTTCCTCACCCAGTGTGACTTGCAGGGTCAGGCTGGAGGTGATGACCGTCATTGTGCGAATAGAAGCCGCCTGTTCCGCCGTTAAAGGAACTGGCTGGCAAACATCGGAGTCTTCTTCCGGGGAAAAACAGAGTGCATCGCTGTCGGCAGAAAGACGCCAGAATGAGCTGTTGCAGCCCAGGTGACGGTACAGCGGGTTAATTTCCAGCGCCTCTTTCATGCTCTCTCCCGACCCTGCAAATCGCTTTGCATAAGCCTGAGTTAAATAAGCAGTTGTATGATTTTATATTGTGGTCTTTTTTGCAGCAATATGGGAGGAATTACAAAAAAATGACAGGCGAAGCCGAAGGAAAATGGCTCCTCCGGCAGAAGGAGCCATAAATAAAGTCAATCAGAGAGCGGGGCGGGCAATAATACTGCGGGTTTCCATACGGACTTCCGCAATAGTCACGTCAATCACATCTGTGACTTTAAAGGCGGTCTCGCCTTTAATCTGCACTGTGCCATTCTCCTGGCTGCATGCCAGTTCATCACGCACGGCATGAATAAACGGTGCCGGGATAAAGGCCACTGCGCCGTTGTCCACCAGACGTACGCGCATACCGCCGCGGCTGACATCAATAACTTCTGCCGCAAAACGGGTATCGCTGCCCGCTTTGTTTTGCAGGAAGCGCGCATACAGCCAGTCGCCAACATCGCGTTCGGCCATACGGTTGAGGCGACGGCGTTCAGCCATCTGCTCGGTCGTATCGGTTTGCGGGCGCTGCGGCGTCTCGCCTTTGATGATTGCTTTCAGTAAACGGTGGTTAACCATATCGCCATACTTACGGATAGGCGATGTCCAGGTCGCATACGCTTCGAGACCCAGACCAAAATGCGGACCCGGATCAACACTGATTTCAGCAAAAGACTGGAAGCGGCGGATGCGACTGTCGAGGAAACCGGAAGGCTGCGCATCCAGCTCACGACGCAGCTTACAAAAGCCTTCAAGCGTCAGCACTTCTTCGGCGTCTACGTGCATACCATGCGTTTTCAGCATCGCGGCCAGCTGCTCGCTATTTGCCGGATCAAAGCCCATATGCACGTTATAAATACCGAAACCAAGCTTGTCGCGCAGCACGCGGGCGGCGCAGATGTTAGCGGCAATCATGGACTCTTCCACGATACGGTTTGCGGTGCGACGCGGCTCGGCGACGATATCCAGCACTTCGCCTTTTTCGCCAAGCACGAAGCGGTAATCCGGACGGTCTTTAAACACCAGCGCATGGGTTTCACGCCACCGGGCGCGCAGCAGGCTGACGCGATGCAGCAGACGAATCTGCGCGGCAATGGCCTCGTTATCAGGCGTCCACTCACCGGTGCCTTCCAGCCAGTCAGAAACCTCGTCATAAGCCAGCTTCGCTTTGGATTCGATGGTCGCGGCGAAGAACTCAATATTCTCTTCAATTGCGCCTTCGTCATCCAGCGTCATGCGGCACACCAGCGCCGGACGGACTTCCCTGGCGCGCAGGGAGCAAAGATCGTCAGACAGTTCGCGCGGCAACATGGGGATGTTAAAGCCCGGCAGGTAGTTGGTGAACGCGCGAACACGAGCAATATCATCCAGCTTGCTGCCTTCAGCAATCCATGCGGTCGGATCGGCAATCGCCACCGTCAGTTGAAGTTTACCTTCGGCGGTTTTTTCAACGTACAGCGCATCATCCATATCTTCGGTGCTGGCGCTGTCGATGGTGACGAAATCCAGCGCGGTTAAATCAATGCGCGTTAAGCCGTCGTCCAGCATTTCAGTGACGACGCCGTTCGGCGCTTCTTTTTCAAGATTATGGCGTGCGAGCGTGACCCACCAGGGGACAAAGTGATCATCACCGAAAGTGATAAATGTTGTCAGCTCAGCATAGAAACCGCGGTCGCCTTTCAGCGGGTGGCGGCGCATCTCGGCGACAGCCCAGTCACCCTCTTTAAAATCATGCTCCACGCCACGCGCCGCGCGGCAGGGAATAGCATCTTTCAGCAACGGATGGTCCGGCACGATAGAGAGGCGGTCATCTTTTTTCTGCACTCGGCCGACAAAACGGCTCAGAAATGGCTCAACCAGCTCTTCCGGCTCTGCGCTTTCGCGGTCTTTATCGCTGTGGATCACGGCAACAATACGGTCGCCATGCATCACTTTCTTCATTTGCGGTGGCGGAATGAAGTAACTTTTTTGCGCGTCGACTTCCAGAAATCCGAAGCCTTTTTCAGTGCCTTTAACGACACCTTCCGCACGTGGCGTCTGGGAATGAAGTTGCTGTTTAAGCTGCGCAAGCAGCGGGTTGTCCTGGAACATAGTTAAGTTTTTTCGTGGCTAAAAGAGCGGCTGACAGTTTTACGCGATTCTGCCATTTGCGGCAAGCGCTGTTTGCGCAAATCAGAAGACGTTACCGCATGGCCAGGCGTTTTTTATACGCTTTGCCCCAGACCTATCTTCAGGCGATTTAGCCAGCCGTGCAGGGCGCAATCAAACAGCAGCCGTAGCGCTTGCGGCACATTAAAACCCGTCTCTGTCAATTGTGTAAATTGCAGAGCGCTGAACCTGTCCGGCGCGCAGGTCAGTAAATGTACCGCCTGCACCACGGCATTTTCTTTTGCCTGCGCCAAACGAATCAATTCCCGCCCACCGCCACGCACGGCGTGTAACAGAGCCATATCGCCACGCCAGCGCAACTGTTGCTCCGCAAAGCAGTGATAGCTGCCGTTAATTCGCGCCGTATAAAGTGCAACCAGGCGAGTATGTAGCGACTCGGCGCCAACATTAGTCAGTTGCATGACAATCTCCCCCAGCGTATTCAGCAGCAGATGCTCATGCGCCAGTTGCGGAGCAAGGAGGCGCAGCTCAGGTAATATCTGCCAGTGCGCGAGCGACGCCAGTTGAGGTGTGCTGGCGCTACGGATATCCACGCCATCAAAGCCTGGCTGCCAGGGCGTTGCCTGGCTTGTAAAGCGCGCGGCGTCAGCCTCTTGTTGCGTATCCAGACCGGGAACAATACGCACCGGGAGCGCAAGCAAGGCCTGAAGTGACGCCATCACACGCGCCTGAAAAGCGATAAAGCCAATTATCTGATTGATCACTATCAAATCAAACAATGTCAGACCCACATCTTCCAGTTGCTGACGGGCGCGCGCATCGATGACTGATGGCGATGCAGCAAGCTGCCTGGCGTACTGGGTTATCTGTGCCAGCCGGTGGTTGCTTTCCCGCGACGAGTCCGGGCCTGGCAGAGGCGCCAGCCTGGCGGCGTAATGGTTACACAGGCGTTGTACGCCAAAAACCTGGGCGGCGGTGAGTGCGGTGCTCAGTCGATCGTAGGCACTAAAAGTATGTAACCGATTGAGGGTAACGCGTTGCGGAAACAAAAGGGCGTAGAACTTACGCGCAGGCGTGACAATATCGTCAATATCACAGAGCAGTTCATCCGGTAAACTGAGGTCGAGCAGAAAGGGGTTATTGACGGTCGCCGCTTCGGGAACTAACGGTAGCGCAGGCGAGCGGCTGGCACTCGACTGGGTCTCATGGTACCAGTGACTTTTGCCAGAAAAACGGCGTTGTTCCATAGTCGTTCCTTGGTCAGAAAGTTGCGATCCGGATACGACGTAAGGTCTGAACGCCGGATCTGTTTTGCAGCTTTATCCTGGCGCAAGGAAGGAAAGGGATAAAAGATTGTTAAGTGATAATAAATATCAGAATGGCATATGTGAAACGCCCCTTCGGCTGAAGAAGGGGCGGCGGGAATTATTTAATTTCCAGCTCGTTCATCGCAGCGATGTTGAAACCACCGTCAACGTGAACCACTTCGCCAGAGATACCGGCAGAGAGGTTAGAGCACAGGAAAGCCGCGGTGTTACCGACATCTTCGATGGTGACAGTGCGACGGATCGGGGTAACTGCTTCGCAATGCGCCAGCATTTTACGGAAATCTTTGATACCGGACGCAGCAAGCGTACGGATGGGGCCTGCGGAGATAGCGTTAACACGCACGCCTTCCGGACCCATCGCGTTCGCCATGTAGCGCACGTTGGCTTCCAGAGAGGCTTTTGCCAGGCCCATTACGTTGTAGTTCGGAATAGCACGCTCAGCGCCCAGGTAGGAGAGGGTCAGCAGCGCAGAATCCGGGTTCAGCATTTCGCGGCAGGCTTTCGCCAGCGCCACAAAGCTGTAAGAGCTAATGTCGTGGGCGATTTTGAAGCCATCACGGGTTACGGCGTTAACATAGTCGCCATCGAGCTGATCGCCCGGTGCGAAGCCGATGGAGTGAACGAAACCGTCAAATTTTGGCCAGACTTTCGCCAGGTCGGTGAACAGGGCATCGATGCTTTCATCTTTAGCAACGTCGCATTCCAGAACAATGCTGGAACCCAGCTGCGCAGCAAATTCTTCTACGCGGCCTTTCAGCTTGTCGTTCTGATAGGTGAATGCCAGCTCAGCGCCTTCGCGATGCATAGCCTGTGCGATGCCGTAGGCGATAGACAGTTTGCTGGCAACGCCAGTCACCAGAATGCGCTTACCGGAAAGAAAACCCATAGCTCTAATCCTTATATTCATTGTTGTGGCGATCGTCATCTTTATGTAACGACCGTCGTTAAAACGCGGCGATTCTATCATGAGTCGCCGAATCCGTTAATCCGACCACTGAAACTATTGGTTCAGCGATCTTTTCGCCAGGCATCAGCCGTTAACGCTTCACCAAAATGACCGGCAATCAGACGTTTTGTTAACTCATGCAGCGGAGAAGCCAGCACATCGGCTGTACTGCCACGCTCAACGACTTCTCCCTGATGCATCACCAGCACCTGATCGCTGATATGTTTCATCATGCCAATATGCTGTGTGACATAAATATAAGCGATACCCTGTTTTTCCTGTAATTCCAGCATCAGGTTTATCAATTGTGAGCGCATCGACATGTCCAGCGAGGCCAGCGCTTCGTCAGCAATAATGACCTTTGGGCGTAAAATCAGCGCACGCGCCAGCGCCAGACGCTGTTTTTGCCCCGGTGCCAGCATATGCGGGTAGTAACTGACATGATCTGGCAGCAATCCAACCATCCGCAGAGTTTCCAGCACCCGTTTGCGGCGAGCCTGGGGTTCCAGGTCAGTGTTTAGTCGCAGCGGGAAATCGAGAATCTGCGAGATTCGCTGGCGTGGGTTCAGGGAGGTTGAGGGGTCCTGAAAAATCATGCGGATATGCTGACTGCGAAAGGTGTAATCGCCGTAATGCAGCGGCTGATCGTCAATCAGCAGCTCTCCTGAGCTTGGCTCAACCATCCCCGCCAGCATTTTCGCCAGCGTCGATTTGCCCGAGCCGTTCTCGCCAATAATCGCCAGCGTCTGCCTTTCCCGCAGGGTAAAGCTCAACGGTTTCACCGCATCCACGGTCTGGCGGCGGAACCAGCCGGTGCGATAGCGGAACGTTTTGCTCAGGTTACGCACTTCCAGCAACGTCTCGACCATTTCACTCTCTCTCCATATTTAACGGGAAATGGCAGGCAAACTGATGATTTTTGCCACCGGTCAGGCGCGGTGTTTCAATGCACTTACGTTGTGCATAAGGGCAGCGCGGCCCCAGCCGGCAGCCAATCGGCAGCTGTTCCAGCAGCGGGATTGCGCCGGGGAGCGTGTTCAGCCGGCTTTTATGCGGCATCGCGCTGCCAAAGTCCGGGATAGCACGGATCAGCGCCTGGGTATAAGGATGATGCGGCGTGCTGATAAGTTCCTCGCTGGGTGCGGTTTCGACGGTCTGGCCGCAATACATGACATCAATACGATCGGCCCATTTGCTCAACATTTGTAAATCGTGGCTGATAAGCATAATGGTGGTGTTGTTGTTTTGATTAAGCCGACTGAGCAGGCGGAAAATTTGCGCCTGCGTGGTGGGTTCCATTGCGTTGGTTGGCTCGTCTGCAATCAACAGGCGCGGCTGGTTCGCCAGCGCAATCGCAATCATCACTTTCTGGCATTCGCCCTCCGTCAGCTCATAAGGGAAGCTGCGCATGGCGTCTTTATGATCTTTGATCCCGACGCGGTGCAGCAACTCTATGGCGCGGCGTTTGCGCCAGCCGATGCGTTGCCACCACACGCCTTTCCACGTCCAGCCGGGGATATTTTGCATCAGTTGCTTGCCGACGCGCTCGGATGGATCGAGACAGGATTGCGGTTCCTGAAAAATCATTGATACGTTATGACCCAGCAGTTTACGCCGCTCCCGCGCCGACAAGCGCATCAGGTCGATATCATCAAAACGCATACGGTCGGCCGTCACGCGCCAGTTATCTTTTGACACACCGCAAATAGCTTTGGCAATCAGGCTTTTTCCCGACCCGGACTCGCCCACCAGGCCGCGGATTTCACCTTCGGCGAGCGTCAGACTGACGCGATCGACCGCTTTAACCCACTCGTCGCCGGCTTTCACTTCGATGGTGAGATTACGGATATCCAGCAGCGGCATTACTCCACCACCGCATTGATTGCGCGGCGGACACCGTCGCCTAACAGATTAATCAGCAACACGCTGATCATGATGGCGGCGCCAGGGAGCATCACTGTCCACGGCGCAACATAAATCAGCTCCAGCGCATCGCCGAGCATCGCGCCCCATTCCGGGGAGGGAAGCTGTGCGCCGAGGTCGAGAAAACCGAGCGCGGCAATATCCAGAATGGCCATCGACAGGGCGCGGGTCACTTCGGTCACCATACCGGAAGTGATGTTTGGCAACACGGCAAACCATAAAATATTGCCTGTGGATGCGCCATCAAGACGAGCTGCAATGACATACTCTTTTTCCAGTTCGTCATGCACCAGGCTGTAGACCGAGCGAACCATACGCGGGAGAAGCGCCAGCCAGACTGCAAACATCGCATGAAAAAGACCGGGGCCAGCAAAGGCGACCACGATGATAGCCAGCAACAGCGAGGGCAAAGAGAGCAGCGTATCGAGGATATGATTGAGCACCGCTGAACGCAGACCGTGAGTCGCCCCGGCAAACACGCCCAGCCCAAGGCCGAACAGCGTAGCGGCCAGCGTCACAACAAAAGCGCCGCCAACGGTTGGTGCCGCGCCGCTGAGCAGGCGGCTTAACACATCGCGGCCAAGATCATCGGTGCCGAGGAAAAATGAAACCTCGCCATAGCGCGACCATGACGGCGGCAGCAACTGGAAGCCCAGAAATTGCTGATTGATGCCATAAGGCGCAAACAAATTACCAAAAACACACAGCAGCAACAGCGCGGCGCAGCCGTACAGGCCAATCATCGCCGTGGTATCGCTGTAGAACTTGCGCCAGACGTTACGCAGCGCGCCGGGCAGGCGTTTTTCGCTGTAGACGCTATCGTAAGGCATACCATTCCTTATGTTTCAGTGGGTTCGCCAGCGCGCCCAGGATATCAGACAACACATTAACAATAATGACCAGCGAGCCAACGACCATGACGCCCGCAGAGATGGCCGCGTAATCCTGTTGGCGAATAGCATTGATAAGCCAGCGGCCAAGCCCCGGCCAGCTAAACACCATCTCGGTGATCATCGCCAGCGTTAACATGGTAGAAAACTGCAGCCCGAGGCGCGGGATCACCGGCGGTAGCGCGTTATGCAGCACATGGCGGCGCAGGATCGTGAACTTCGACAGGCCGCGCGTCGCCGCCGCTTTGATGTAGTTTTTATCAAACACATCAATCGTGCTCTGGCGCATCAGGCGGATAACCTCTGTGGTCGGCGCGACGCAGAGCGTCAGTACAGGCAGCACAATATGCCGCAACGCGCTTACCATCATCGCATCGCTGCCATTGGCATCGGAAAGCCAGGCATCAATCAAGGCAAAACCGGTCACAGTTTTGACTTCATAGAGCAAATCAAAACGCCCGGAAACCGGCAGCCAGCCGATATTCAGCGAGAAAAAGAGTGTCAGCAGCAACGCCAGCCAGAACACCGGAATGGAGAAGCCGAGCAGGGCGATCGCGCTGATGAGCGAATCCTGCCATTTGTTACGCATCACGCCCGCCAGCATACCCACCGGGATACCAATAATCAGCGCGAAGCCAAAGGCAAGGATGCACAGCTCCATCGTGGCCGGAAAGACTTCTTTCAACTGCTCGGAAATCAGCTGGCCGTTAATACTGGAAACGCCAAAATCCCAGTGCAGCAGGCCGTTAAACCAGAACACCCAGGCGTTCCATAACGATGCCCCCTGGAGTGGAGCGTGCGGGGTGAAATAGCTCAGGCTGAAGCCGACAAAGGTTAACAGAAAAAGGGTCACAATCAGCAGCAACAGGCGTCGTAACGTAAAGATTATCATGGCGGCGATACCTCTTGTTTTTCCCGCGAGACACCGGCAAATGAGGCACTGCCGAACGGGCTTAGCACCAGCCCTTTAATATCGTAACGATAAGCCTGCAAGCGCAGGGAGGAGGCCAGCGGTAAGACCGGTAATTCGCGGGCGAGGATCTGTTGCGCTTCATCGTAAGCGTCAATGCGTGCGGCAAGTTGTTGCGAGGCGAGCGCTTTTTGCAGCACGTCATCAAACTCCCGGTTGCACCAGTGGGCAAAATTCGTTTGCGAATTGATGGCAGCACAGCTCAGCAACGGGCGAAAGAAGCTGTCCGGATCGTTACTGTCCGTGGCCCAGCCCGCCAGCGTCAGGTCATGGTTCATATCCATCAACCGGGCTTCCTGAAAGCGACCTTCAACCGGCACGATCACGACTTTCACGCCAACCTGCGCCATATCCGCCTGGATCAGTTCCGCCGTTTTAAGCGGGCTTGGGTTCCAGGCCTGCGAGCTGGTCGGCACCCACAGGTGCAGGGTTAAATTTTCCAGTCCCAGCGCCTTTAAGCGCTCACGGGCTTTTTCTGGATTGTATTCGGTAATTTTCGCGTCACGGTCATAGGCCCACGACGCGCGCGGCAGAATAGAAGCCGCCGTCTCGGCTGTGCCGTAATAAATAGACTGCATCAGACGCTGATTATTGATAGCGAGCGCCAGCGCGTGGCGAACCTCCGGGTTATTGAGCGGCGGTTTGTCGGTATTAAAAGCCAGGTAGGCGATATTCATGCCCGGACGCAGTGTCAGCCGCAGGCGCGGGTCGTCGCGCAAAATAGTCAGCTGGCTGGCCGCTGGCCACGCCAGCACGTCACACTCGCCGGTCAGTAACTTGGACAGACGCCCGGTTCCGCCGGAACCTAAATCCACAACCACCTGCTGGGTTAGCGGATTGCCCCGCCAGAACTTATCGTGACGTTGTAACCGAACATATTGCCCGGCGCGGTACTCATTGAGTTGATAAGGCCCGGTGCCGACGGGCTGCCTGTCAAGCCGCTCCTGATGCCCGCTCTTTTCCAGTTGCGCGGCGTACTCGGCAGACATCACCGAGGCATAATGGGTGGCGAGATGCCATAAAAATGAGGCGTCCGGTTTGTTCAGGCGAAACTCAACGGTACGGTTATCAATTTTGCGCACGCTCTCAACAGAGTCGGCAAATTGCAGGCTGTCGAAATAAGGGAAACTGTCACCGTTTACGTTATGCCAGGGATGGTTGCGGTTGAAGATGCGCTGAAAAGTAAAGACCACATCGTCTGCATTTAACGGGCGGCCAGGGGTGAACCACGGTGTTTTCTGAAAAGCGACGCCGCTGCGCAGATGGAAGCGGTAGGTCGCGCCATTATCCAGAACTTCCCAGCTTTCAGCCAGTTCCGGCACCAGGCGATAGGTATAGGGGTCAACATCGAGCAGGCGATCGTAGAGCTGCGCGGCCAGCGTATCAACTATCAGGCCGCTGCTGGCTTTTTGCGGGTTAAAAGTGCTCACCTGGCCATTAACGCAGTAAACAAAGCCGCTGTCGCGGATATCCGCAGGCAAAGGCGGCGTGGTGGCCGCCTGCGCAGCGCCTGTTGCCAGGCTCGCAGTCAATAACAGGGAAGAGAAAACCTGACGCATGTGTTTATCAACGATTTTACAAACATGGATAAAGTGTATCGCACTTGCTATGGCTTCGTACAAATGTCTGCACGCGACTGCTGTTATTGTCGGCGATTTTAGCTAATTTGATGCTTTTTCATCAGGGCGCGCAGCTGATGATAGGTTAAACCTAGAAACTCAGCGGCCCGCTTCTGGTTGAATTTTGCCTGTTGCAGACTCGCCTGTAGCAATTCTCTCTCCTGGTTGTATTGAAACTGGCGTAAATCCAGCGGCAACGCAGGCAGAGCTGGCGGTGTGGTTTCAGCGGGCGTTTCTGTGACAGTGTCACGCCTGAAAGGGTCGATGATAATATCATCCAGTGGCGTTTCACTGCTGGCGTGGCGGTAAACTGAACGCTCAACGACATTCTTTAGCTCACGAATATTGCCCGGCCAGGCGTACGACATTAGCGTGTCGCGTGCGCGTTCGGTAAAACCAGGAAACAGCGGCAGTTTGAGTTCGCGACACATCTGGATAGCAAAATGATCGGCCATCAGCATGATATCGCTCTGGCGGCGGCGCAACGGCGGCAACAGCACCACGTCAAACGCCAGCCGGTCGAGTAAGTCGGCGCGAAACGTACCGTCGCGCACCATTTGCGGCAGGTCGGCATTGGTGGCGCACACCAGCCGGACATTCACCTGTAGCGGCTGACTGCCGCCGACGCGTTCCAGTTCGCCGTATTCAATCACCCGCAGCAATTTTTCCTGCACCAGCATCGGCGCGGTTGCCAGCTCATCAAGGAACAGCGTGCCGCCATCCGCGCGCTCAAAACGCCCGGGATGGCGCCTTTGCGCGCCGGTAAACGCGCCAGCCTCATGACCAAACAGCTCGGTATCAAGCAAGTTTTCATTCAGCGCCGCACAATTAAGCGAGATAAACGGCCCTTGCCAGCGGCTGGAGAGATAGTGCAGGCGGTTAGCGATAAGCTCCTTGCCGGTGCCGCGTTCGCCGATAATCAGCACCGGTTTATCAATTGGCGCAAGGCGGGAGACTTGTTCCAGTACCTCGATAAAACTTTCTGCTTCGCCGAGCAGATTATCCTTATATTCTGCCATGATGAAATTCGCCACTCGTTGGTGTGTTTAACCACTCTAGACCAAAACGGCGCGGTGGTAAAATTAATGATTTCTCATAAAATCAATCAGATAAAAAGTTGGCACGAAGATTGTATTATTCGTTCAGCAGGGCAACGCCCGATTACAGAACTTAAGAGGAACAGATTATGGGTATTTTTTCTCGTTTTGCCGACATCGTGAACGCCAACATCAACTCACTGCTGGAGAAAGCAGAAGATCCGCAAAAGCTGGTGCGTCTGATGATTCAGGAGATGGAAGATACGCTGGTTGAGGTGCGCTCTACAAGTGCGCGGGCGCTGGCTGAAAAGAAACAGTTGTCGCGTCGCATTGAACAGGCAACGGCTCAGCAGGCCGAATGGCAGGAAAAAGCCGAACTGGCGCTGCGTAAAGATAAAGACGATCTGGCCCGTGCTGCGCTGATTGAAAAACAAAAAGTGACAACGGTTATCGAGACCCTTGAGCAGGAAGTGACGCTGGTTGACGAGAGTCTGGCGCGGATGAAAAAAGAGATTGGTGAGCTGGAGAATAAACTCAGCGAAACCCGCGCTCGCCAGCAGGCGCTGACCTTGCGTCACCAGGCGGCCAGCTCTTCACGCGATGTGCGTCGCCAGCTTGATAGCGGCAAAATTGATGAAGCAATGGCGCGTTTTGAATCCTTTGAGCGCCGTATTGATCAGATGGAAGCAGAAGCGGAAAGCCACGGTTTCGGTAAACAGAAAACGCTGGATCAGCAGTTTGCCGACCTGCAAGCGGATGACGAAATCAGCGAGCAACTGGCGCAATTGAAAGCCAAAATGAAACAGGACATTCAATAATAAGTAGCGGCATCAGAAGATGCCGCTCGTCATCCCTGTAAGGAGTACACATGAGCACGCTTTTTTTGGCTATTCCCCTGACACTGTTTATTTTATTCGTTCTGCCTGTCTGGTTATGGCTGCATTACAACAACCGGACTGCGCGCGGTGAGCTTAATCAGAGCGAACAGCAACGTTTAGCTCAGCTTTCAGAAGATGCGGCGCGCATGCGCGAACGGATCCAGGCGCTGGAAGCAATCCTTGACGCTGAGCACCCGAACTGGAGAGAAAGCTGATGGCTACGCTTAATTTGAACAAAAAACTCTGGCGCATTCCCCAGCGCGGTAAACTTGGCGGCGTCTGCGCGGGTATTGCTGAATATCTGGACATCCGCGTTAAGTATGTCCGCATACTGACCATCCTGGCGATGTGTTTTGGCCTCTTTTTCCTGGTCGTCGCCGCCTATATTGTACTGTTCTTCGTGCTGGACCCTTTGCCGGAGAATTACGAACACGGGGCCGATGTCCCGAGCAGCAGTGAGCTGCTGGATGCTGTTGATGCGCAACTGGCCGAAGGGGAAACCCGCCTGCGCCAGATGGAGCGTTACGTTACGTCCGACACATTCTCGCTGCGCAGCCGTTTTCGTCAGCTTTAAGAGGTAATGTATGAATCGTCACTGGCAACAGGCAGGTCGTAAAGTGAAACCGGGTCTTAAATTCGCGGGGAAAATGGTTTTGCTCGGTGCGTTAAACTATGGCCCGGCAGGCGTGGCTGGTTGGGCGGTAAAATCCGTGACCCGGCGACCGGTTAAACTGTTGCTGGCTTTTGCGCTGGAACCGTTACTGCGGCGGGCGGCTTCGAAGTTTTCCCGCCGTTTTATGGCTCAACATCCAGGAAAACGCTAGTCTCACCGCTATAAATTATTTTCAGGGCGAAACAGAATGGCGATGGATCGATTTAAAAATGAACTCAATGCCCTGGTGAACCGTGGTATGGATCGGCACTTACGCCTCGCGGTCACCGGGCTTAGCCGCAGCGGGAAGACAGCATTCATCACCGCGCTGGTCAATCAACTTCTTAATCTTCACGCCGGTGCGCGCTTGCCGTTACTGAGCGCGGTTCGCGAAGAGCGTCTGCTCGGCGTGAAGCGCGTGCCGCAGCGTGATTTCGGCATCCCACGCTTTACTTACGACGAAGGTCTGGCGCAACTTTACGGCACGCCTCCGGTGTGGCCAACGCCGACGCGCGGCGTGAGTGAAATTCGCCTGGCGCTGCGCTTTCGCTCGAACGACTCGCTGCTGCGTCACTTCAAAGATACATCTACTTTATATCTCGAAATTGTTGATTACCCTGGTGAATGGCTGCTCGATTTACCGATGCTGGCGCAGGATTACCTGAGCTGGTCGCGGCAGATGACCGGTCTGCTGCAAGGGGCGCGCCACCAGTGGTCCGCAGCATGGCGCGAGCTGTGCGCGGGCCTTGATCCGCTGGCGCCCGCAGATGAAAACCGGCTGGCGGAGATAGCCAGCGCATGGACGCAATACCTGCATCAATGCAAGCGCGAAGGGCTGCATTTTATCCAGCCGGGGCGGTTTGTACTGCCAGGCGACATGGCTGGTGCGCCAGCGCTGCAATTCTTCCCCTGGCCGGATGTGGACAGCATTGGCGAAGCGAAACTGGCGCAGGCGGGCAAACAGACCAATGCCGGGATGTTGCGCGAGCGCTATAACTACTATTGCGAACATGTTGTGCAGGGCTTTTATAAGCACCATTTTTTAAAGTTTGACCGGCAAATTGTGCTGGTCGACTGCCTGCAACCGCTCAACAGCGGGCCGCAGGCATTTAACGATATGCGCCTGGCATTGACGCAACTGATGCAAAGCTTCCACTACGGGCAGCGTACGCTTTTTCGCCGCCTCTTTTCTCCCGTCATCGACAAGCTGCTTTTTGCTGCCACCAAAGCTGACCATATCACCACCGACCAGCACGCCAATATGGTCTCCTTGCTGCAACAATTGATTCAGGATGCATGGCAAAACGCGGCGTTTGAAGGCATCAGCATGGATTGCATGGGTCTGGCCTCGGTGCAGGCGACGCAGAGCGGCTTGATTGAGGTCAATGGTGAAAAAATTCCGGCGTTACGCGGGCATCGCTTAAGCGATGGCGCGCCGCTCACGTTTTATCCGGGCGAAGTTCCGGCGCGACTGCCGGGGCAGGCGTTCTGGGATAAGCAAGGGTTCAGCTTTGAAGATTTCCGCCCGCAGCAGTTAGATGTAGATACACCGCTTCCGCATATCCGGCTGGATGCCGCCCTGGAGTTTTTAATAGGAGATAAATTGCGATGACCGAGCCGCTAAAACCCAGAATAGATTTCGCCGGGCCGCTGGAAGAAGAAAGCAGCGTGCAGTTTAAACGCGCGCAAACTTTTGATGATTCGCAGGCGGAAACATTCGCCCCGGCACTTACCGACGAGGTACTGGAGGAAGGGGCCGCTGAGGGTGCGGTTGAAGCGGCGCTGCGCCCGAAACGCAGCCTGTGGCGTAAAATGGTCGGTGCCGGGCTGGCGCTGTTTGGCATTAGCGTGGTGGGTCAGGGGGGGCAGTGGGCTGCCAGCGCATGGCAGGCTCAGGACTGGGTCGCGCTTGGCGGGTGTGCCGCCGGTGCGCTCATTATCGGCGCGGGCGTGGGGTCGGTTGCCAGCGAGTGGCGGCGTTTGTGGCGCTTGCGCCAGCGGGCGCATGAGCGTGATGAAGCGCGCGAGTTGTTGCATAGCCACGGCACCGGAAAAGGGCGGGCGTTTTGCGAAAAGCTGGCCAGCCAGGCGGGGCTTGATAAGGCGCACCCGGCGCTGCAACGCTGGTATGCGGCCATTCACGAAACCCATAACGATCGTGAAGTCGTGAGCCTCTACGCCCACCTGGTCCAGCCCGTGCTGGATACCCAGGCGCGGCGTGAAATTAGCCGCTCGGCCGCCGAATCGACCTTAATGATTGCCGTCAGTCCGCTGGCGTTAGTGGACATGGCGTTTATCGCCTGGCGCAATCTGCGGCTGATTAACCGAATTGCTGCGCTGTATGGTATTGAGCTTGGTTATTACAGTCGCCTGCGTCTGTTTCGCCTCGTGCTGCTCAATATCGCCTTCGCCGGTGCCAGCGAGCTGGTGCGGGAAGTCGGCATGGATTGGGTGTCGCAGGATCTGGCCGCCCGGCTTTCAACCCGTGCAGCGCAGGGCATCGGTGCCGGGTTATTAACCGCCAGGCTCGGCATCAAGGCGATGGAGCTGTGCCGGCCGCTTCCGTGGCTGGAGGATGACAAGCCACGGCTGGGAGATTTCCGCCGCCAGCTGATTGGCCAGCTTAAAGAGACGCTGCAACGCAATAAATCATCACGCCCCGTCGGGTAATCACCAGGCGCTGCGCGGTTAACTTTACGCCGCAGCGCCTGTTTTTCCGCCATGCTGTCAATATTTGTTGACAGACATCTTCCTGCCAGCGCTGAAGTGGCTTATTATCCTTGTATTACGTGGATGAATAAGGTTGATAATCCCATGCGTCTTGAAGTTTTTTGTGAAGACCGGCTTGGTCTGACTCGCGAATTACTCGATCTCCTGGTCTTACGCAGTATCGATTTACGCGGCATCGAGATTGACCCCATCGGGCGGATTTACCTTAATTTTGCCGCGCTGGAGTTCGACACATTCAGCAATTTGATGGCTGAAATCCGGCGTATCCCTGGCGTTACTGACGTCCGCACCGTGCTGTGGATGCCATCCGAGCGCGAGCACCGGGCAATGAGTGCGCTGCTTGAAGCGCTTCCGGAACCTGTGCTGTCGCTGGATATGAAGAGCAAAATCGAGCTGGCGAACCCGGCAAGCTGCCAGCTTTTCGCCCAGAGCGTGGAAAAGTTACGTAACAGCCAGGCGTTGCAGCTTATCACGGGTTTTAATTTCCAGCGCTGGCTGGAGAGCAACCCGCAAAATTCACACAATGAGCACGTCGTCATTAACGGGCAGGATTTCCTGATGGAAATCACTCCGGTGCATATTGAAGGCGAAACCGGCGAACCGATGCTGACCGGCGCAGTGGTTATGTTGCGCTCAACCGTGCGTATGGGGCGGCAATTGCAGAACCTCAGCCAGCAGGATGTCAGCGCCTTTAGCCAGATTGTTGCCGTAAGCCCGAAAATGCGCCATCTGCTTGAGCAGGCGCGTAAACTGGCAACCCTGACGGCTCCGCTGCTGATCACCGGCGATACCGGTACCGGCAAAGATCTGCTGGCACATGCCTGCCACCTTGCCAGCCCTCGTGCGGCAAAACCTTACCTTGCGCTGAACTGCGCATCTATTCCGGAAGAATCCGTCGAAAGCGAACTTTTTGGACATGCGCCGGAAGGGAAAAAAGGGTTTTTCGAGCAGGCCAATGGCGGCTCGGTTTTGCTGGATGAAATCGGTGAAATGTCGCCGCGTATGCAGGTTAAACTGCTACGTTTTCTTAACGACGGGACGTTTCGCCGCGTCGGTGAAGACAGTGAAGTGCATGTCGATGTGCGCGTGATTTGCGCAACGCAGCGCAATCTGGTGGAGCTGGTGCAAAAAGGGCTATTTCGTGAAGATCTCTATTATCGCCTGAATGTGCTGACGCTGAACCTTCCTCCGCTACGTGAACGCCCGCAAGATATTATTCCCCTGACCGAACTTTTTGTCGCCCGCTTTGCTGATGAGCAGGGCATACCGCGCCCGAAACTGACCCATGACGTTCATCAGTTGTTGAGCCGCTATAGCTGGCCAGGTAACGTGCGTCAGCTTAAAAACGCAATCTATCGCGCATTGACTCAGCTGGAAGGTTACGAGCTGCGGGCGCAGGATATCCAGTTGCCGGATTATGACGCCGCAACGCTGCCGGTTGGCGAAGACGCGATGCAAGGATCGCTGGATGATATCACCAGCCGTTTTGAGCGTTCGGTGCTGACGCAGCTTTATCGCAGCTATCCCAGCACGCGCAAGCTGGCGAAACGCCTGGGCGTGTCGCACACGGCGATTGCAAATAAATTGCGTGAATACGGGTTGAGTCAGCGAAAAGGTGAGGAATAGTGCAAAAAGCCTCCGACATGGAGGCTTTTCGTAGGAGGCTTAGCCTTTCAGCGCGTCCAGCGCGGCAGTGTAATCCGGCTCGTTAGTGATTTCATTCACCAGCTCACCGAATACAACGTTGTCGTTTTCATCAATTACGACCACTGCACGGGCGGCTAACCCTTTCAGCGCGCCGTCTGCAATCGCGACGCCGTAGTTTTCCAGAAAATCAGCGTTGCGCAGCGTGGAAAGCGTAATCACATTGCTCAGACCTTCTGCACCGCAAAAGCGCGACTGGGCAAACGGCAGGTCCGCAGAGATACACAGCACGACCGTGTTATTCAGTTCGGTTGCCAGCTGGTTAAATTTGCGCACGGATGCAGCGCAAACGCCGGTATCAACGCTTGGAAAAATGTTCAGTACTTTACGTTTGCCTGCGAACTGCGCCAGCGTGACGTCAGAGAGATCTTTGGCGACCAGCGTGAACGGCTTAGCTTTGCTGCCAACCTGTGCAATCGTGCCTGCGACGGCGACCGGGTTGCCCTGGAAATGAACGAGTTGTGACATGTATATCTTCCTGTTTACATATAGTTAACGTCGCCGCTAGTGTATGCCATTCAGCTTTAAAGCGGCAAAACAATTTTCGAATCTATACTGGTAACAACGCGGCAGAGGAGAAAAGCATGCGAAGCGTCAAAGTCTATGAGGAAACCTGGCCGCTGCACACGCCGTTTGTCATCGCGCGTGGCTCGCGTAACGAAGCGCGGGTCGTGGTCGTTGAGCTGGAAGAAGACGGCATCAAAGGCGTGGGGGAGTGCACGCCGTACCCGCGCTATGGCGAAAGCGAAGCATCCGTCATCGCGCAGATAATGACTGTCGCGCCGCAACTGGAAAACCGTCTCTCCCGCGAAACGCTACAAACCTTGCTACCGGCAGGCGCAGCGCGCAATGCGGTGGACAGCGCATTGTGGGATCTGGCCGCCCGTAAAGTTGGCATGACGCTGGCGCACTATGTCGGGGTGACGTTACCGGAAACCGTAACAACAGCGCAAACGCTGGTGATTGGCACACCGGAACAAATGGCGCTCAGCGCCGCAGCGCTTTATGCCAGCGGGGCAAGGTTGTTGAAAGTGAAACTCGACGACCATCTGATTAGCGAGCGTCTGGTCGCTATTCGCAGCGCCGTGCCGGATGCGACACTGATTGTCGATGCCAACGAATCATGGCATATCGAAGGACTGGCCGCGCGCTGCCAGCTGCTGGCGGATTTAGGCGTTGTGATGCTGGAACAGCCTTTGCCGGCAAGCGCAGATGAAGGGCTGGAAAACTTTATCCATCCGCTGCCGATTTGTGCCGATGAGAGCTGCCACACGCGGGCCGATCTTGCCACACTGCGTGGGCGCTACGAAATGGTCAATATCAAGCTGGATAAAACCGGCGGGTTGACGGAGGCGCTCGCGCTGGCGCAGGACGCCCGTGAGCAAGGCTTTGAGGTGATGCTGGGCTGTATGATCTGCACATCGCGGGGGATTGCGGCGGCGCTGCCGTTGGTTAACAGCGCCCGATTTGCCGATCTTGATGGCCCGACCTGGCTTGCTGTTGATGTCGAGCCGCCTTTACAGTTTACCAGCGGTACGCTTCACCTTTGAGTGTCACGACGCAGCAGGTCGGTCATCGCCGCAAGGTATTTTTCGCTCGCTTCATCAGCGGATATGGGCGGAAACTCGACGGTAATACAGTGCAGGTCGAGATCTGCGCACCAGCTGCCAAAAGAGCCTGGCGTCTCATAGCCGACACTTTTCACCCGCGGTAGCAAAAACGCGTCTGCCAACCACTGCCCAAGCTCGCTTTCACGCGGGTCTTCCACGCAGGCGAGCGGATCGTGAAAACTGACCACCCAGGCCGGGCGAATACGATGGATCAACTGACACAGCGCCTGGGTTTCTGGTTCTGAACCCGGCGCGTCACCGGTTTGCAGCACCACATCGCGTGCGGTTGCGGCACTGTTCCAGCGATACACCGAGTCGCCTGATTTCCAGTTTGCGGCGGGAAAGTTTCGGTTGAGATCGACTCCGTTGGCATTCGCGCGTAAACCAAGCTGGCAACCGTCCGGATTTAACGCCAGCACGACGTGGTGGCGACGCAGCGAAGCGGTCAGTGTGCGCAGCGCGCAGGAAAGGGTGACGACAGAGGCGTTCTCATCGCCATGTGTGCCCGCCAGCACCAGGCCACTGTCGCGCGTGGCGTTTGTTGCCGGAAACCAGAGCAGCGGCGCGCCCAGTGCTGAACGGCCAAACTCTTCATAAGCGGCAGAAAATGCGCCCCGTTGCGCGCGTGGACGTGAGAAAGGCATATGCTTCCTTATTTGTTGTTTGTAGTAAGTAAAGCAGGGCGTCACAAATCATGCCATGCACGTCAATTTTCCACCAGCCGGTGTTTGCATTCCTTGCATGCAAAACAAATAATTAACGCAGAATTATGCAAAATATTTATTTCTTGAGGGAAACCTATGGAACGTCGAGTGTCACGCCTTTGCTGCGCGCTTTGGCTGTGCGGAGTCTCCTCTGCTGCGTTTGCCGCAGAAGTGCCGCCGGGAACCGCGCTGGCTGAAAAACAGGAGCTTGTCCGTCATATTAAAGATGAACCGGCAACCTTAGATCCGGCCAAAGCCGTGGGTTTACCGGAAATTCAGGTGATCCGCGATCTCTTCGAAGGGCTGGTCAACCAGAACGAGAAGGGTGAAATTGTGCCGGGTGTGGCGACGAAATGGCAGAGCAGCGATAACCGTGTGTGGACATTTAGCCTGCGTGATAACGCAAAATGGTCTGATGGCAGCCCGGTGACGGCACAGGATTTCGTGTACAGCTGGCAGCGCCTGGTGTCGCCGAAAACCACGTCACCTTTCGCAAATTTTGCCGCACTCGCAGGGATAACCAATGCGCAGCAAATCGTGGATGGCAAACTCGCGCCGGAAAAACTTGGCGTCAGTGCGGTCGATGCCCGTACGCTGCGCGTGCAGCTGGACAAACCGTTGCCGTGGTTCCCGAGTCTGGCGGCCAGTTTTGCGTTCTATCCGGTTTCGCAGAAAAATGCCGAAAGCGGCGATCTGTGGACGCGGCCAGGCAACCTCGTCGGTAACGGGGCGTATGTTCTGACCGGGCGAGTAGTGAATGAAAAACTGGTTCTGGAACGTAATAAGCACTACTGGGACAATGGCAAAACGGTTATTAACAAGGTCACGTTTGTGCCAATCAATCAGGAGTCGGCCGCAACCAAACGTTATCTGGCAAATAATATTGATATCACTGAATCCTTCCCGAAAAACCTCTATCAAAAGTTACTGAAAGATATTCCGGGCCAGGTGTACACACCGCCCCAGCTGGGAACCTATTACTACGCGTTCAATACGCAAAAAGGGCCAACGGCGGATACGCGTGTACGTCAGGCACTCAGCATGACCATCGATCGTCGCGTGATCGCCGAAAAAGTGCTGGGCACCGGGGAGAAACCCGCATGGCGTTTTACGCCGGACGTTACCGCAGGTTTTGAACCGCAGCCTTCGCAAATGGAACAGATGAGCCAGGCAGAGCTGAATGCGCAGGCGAAAACACTGCTGCAGGCGGCAGGATACGGTCCGCAGCGCCCGCTCAAACTGACCTTGTTGTACAACACGTCGGAAAACCATCAAAAAATCGCTATCGCCGTGGCATCCATGTGGAAGAAAAATCTTGGCGTGGACGTTAAGCTGCAAAATCAGGAATGGAAAACGTATATCGACAGCCGAAACAGCGGCAATTTTGATGTGATCCGCGCGTCATGGGTAGGGGATTACAATGAACCGTCCACTTTCCTGTCCTTGCTTGGCTCCTCGCATAGCGGAAATATTGCGCGGTTTAAGGATGATGCATACGACAAAGTGATTAATCAGGCCACGCTTGAAACCAGTGCAAAAGCGCGTAACGCTGATTATAACGAAGCGGAGCATATTATTGCCGAGAAAGCGCCGATAGCGCCTATTTATCAGTACACGAACGGACGCCTGATCAAACCGTGGTTAAAAGGTTACCCCATTAATAACCCGGAAGATGTGGCCTATACCCGCACCATGTATTTGCTTAAGCATTGAATAGAACGCAAAAAATCCCCTTACCACACGGGTAGTAAGGGGCAACTCATTGATTACGGGATAGTTCCTGTCTCAGCAGGAGTGGGAGAATTTTACTTAAGGAATGTGCAGAGACAATGGAGGAATTGAGGAGACGCTCCTCAACGGCTTGTTCATAAAGCAAAAAAAGCCCGCTGCGTGAGCGGGCATAAATACTGGAAGCAATGTGAGCAATGTCATACCAAATAGTTGACTGATTCACTCAACTACTCAGCAAGGAAAAAGGTAATACGTCTCATTTGCCCATGCAACATTTTTTCCGGCGTCGTCGCGGTTTCTGTAACTTCATCGATCACGATGCTAACAAAAAAGCCCGCTTTTCTGCGAATGGTCAAAAACTAACCAGTTTTTTGTGTTATTATGGTGATGTTTTAATCAGCGAAGAGGATGTTATGGAGCGTGACTTAGACCCGACTCAACTGGCAATCGAATTTCTGCGTCGTGATAAGAGTGAGCTGACGCCTGCCGAGTACTTAAAAAAATTCCGACAACTCAGGCTGGAGTTTGCTGATTTGTTGACGCTTTCACACGCTGAGCTGAAAGAAGAGATCGATTTTGCCTGGCGGCTGGGTATCCATTAACCCGGCGCATCACTACTGACTCCCACGCCCGTTAATCACGGGCGTTTTTTTTGCTCTGTTTGCGGATATATTACCGATCAGCATTGTTAAATGGCTAAAAAATGCCTGTTAATTGAGCAATGCATAATATATTGTGGTTTTTCTTTTGTTGCTACGATTATTTAATTAACAGGCGGAAATAGAATATATCACAGGCTTTTTGATCAACGAAGAAATAAACGATTCTGTCGGGTTAGTTAAAAAAAGCCTGAATACTTAAGTTATACTTAAGTGCATTTTATTAAAAACAGGGTATTAACGTCCGGAAAGATTACTCTGCTTTCTTTATATGATATATTAAATGCAAGATATAACTTTTTTCAGCAGAAAATAGCGATAAGCACTGGTTTTATGCGCCATATCAGCACTTATCATCTGACCTAATGTAAATCAACAGCGTTTAACGATAAATATTTTTGTCTGTGATTTTAGCCGTGTAAAAATGTATTTCGGATGCTATAAACTTCAGGATATTCCTGCCTGCTGTTGGTGTCTTTATGTTTAGAAATACAAGCGTTCGTACATTTATTACTTTTTTCCTGTTAATCACCTTTATTATTTTGCAAGGTATGGTTAGCGTACTTTCGCAAAATAATGTGTTGATTGCCTCGACGGCGATTGTTTGTGTTATCTCGCTGGGGCTGCTCTGGTTATATATGACTCACTATTTAGTGACGCCTATCAACACGGTGAAAAAAAGTATTGAAGATGTCACTGCGGGAAATTTATCCATCGTTATCCCGGAGTTTGGTAACAACTGTGCTGGGCGTTTGATCCCGGGTATTAACAGTTTATCAGGCAGTATCGCCACGCTGGTGCGCGAGATCCGCGCATCTTCAGATACCGCGCTTGACCTCTCCGCACAGCTGGCCGAACGTAGCGCTGACCTGTCGCTCAAAACCGAAGAGCAATCTGCTGCGCTGGTACAGACCGCATCGAGCATGGAACAGATGGCGGCAAGTACGAAAAACAATGCCGACAATACACGCCTGGCCAGTAGCCGAGCCAGCGATGCCACCGTCTGTGCGCGTAAAGGTGGCGATTTAATGGGGCAGGTGGCGCAGAACATGGTGTCCATCACCGAGTGTGCGAACAAGATGACTGAGATTATCTCAATCATTGATGGCATCGCTTTTCAGACCAACATTCTTGCACTCAACGCAGCGGTAGAAGCAGCGCGCGCAGGCGAGCACGGCAAAGGGTTTTCTGTGGTTGCCGGAGAGGTGAGAAACCTTGCGCATCGCAGCGCGGAAGCGGCTAAAAATATCAAAACGCTGATAGCCGTCACCACCGACAATGTGAATCAGGGCGCGACGGTGGTTAGCGAAGCGGAGCAAAACATGCACGATATCGTTTCGGGCGCCAGCGTAATGAGTAAATTAATGGATGAAATCGCCGTTGCCACCCTGCAGCAAGAGAAAGGGATCTCACAGATAACGCTCGCGCTGGCAGAGCTGGAGAAAGTGACCCAGAGCAACGTGACGACGGTAGATGAACTGGCTGGCTCTTCAGATATCCTGAAGCATCAGGTTGAAGAGTTGCAAAAACGTACCATCAAGTTTCGCCTGGCAGAAAGGAGTGTTGCCAGAGGGCCGCTGGCGGAAGGGCAACCAGGCAGAGTGCGCGAACGTGCGCCGCGCCCCGGTTTGCGCAATCAGGAGAATTACTGGCACTCGTTTTGATCCTCTTCTTCGAATTTTTCAGGCCCGGAAACGGGCCTTTTTTTTAACCAATTCAGCGCGATGATTGATTAACGCTTCTATACAGCTAGACTGACCAGGAGAAAAACAGATTGTGGAGGCGCTGTGGAAGCAATTAAAGGAACGGACGTCAATGTACCGGACGCGGTATTTGCGTGGCTTCTGGATGGTAAAGGGGGCGTCAAGCCGCTGGAAGACAGTGATGTTATCACGCAACAAACACCTTGCTGGGTGCATCTTAACTATGCAAATCAGGAGAGCGCGCAGTGGTTGTCCTCCACGCCCGTATTGCCCAATAGCGTGCGTAACGCCCTTGCAGGCGAGAGCCTGCGCCCGCGCGTCAGCCGCCTGGGTGAGGGGACATTCATTACGTTACGCTGTATCAACGGCAGCACCGATGAGCGCCCGGATCAACTGGTAGCGGTGCGCTTATATATGAATGAGCGCATGATTGTCACCACCCGGCAGCGCAAGGTACTGGCGCTTGATGATGTGGTCAGCGAACTGGAAGAGGGCAGCGGCCCGGTCGATAGCGGGAGCTGGCTGGTGGATGTGTGCGATGCGCTGACCGATCACGCCAGCGAATTTATCGAATCATTGCATGACAAGATTATCGATCTGGAAGACAACCTGCTCGATCAGCAAATCCCCCCGCGCGGCACTCTGGCGCTGCTGCGTAAACAGCTTATCGTTATGCGCCGCTATATGGCGCCGCAGCGCGATGTGTTTGCCCGTCTTGCCAGCGAAAGATTGCCCTGGATGACTGATGACCAGCGCAGACGGATGCAGGATATTGCCGACAGGCTCGGGCGCGGGCTGGATGAAATCGACTCCTGTATTGCCCGCACGGCGGTGATGACCGATGAAATCACGCAGGTGATGCAGGAGTCGCTGGCGCGCAGAACCTACACCATGTCGCTGATGGCGATGGTCTTTTTGCCCAGCACATTTTTGACCGGCCTGTTTGGTGTCAACCTCGGCGGCATCCCCGGTGGCGGCTGGCACCTGGGCTTCTCTCTCTTTTGTATCATGTTGGTCGTTCTTATCGGTGGTGTAACCTGGTGGTTGCGGCGCAGTAACTGGCTGTAAAAATTAACGTTTTTAACAAAAATTGAACATAAAAACACCACATAAATTGAGGCAGGTCAATAAACGAAGTACCTATTCAGGGCAATATTCGTCTCGCAGGTGAATGCAACGTCAAGCGATGGGCGTTGCGCTCCATATTGTCTTACTTCCTTTTTTGAATTACTGCATAGCACAATTGATTCGTACGACGCCGACTTGATGAGTCGGCTTTTTTTTGCCTCTTTCTCATAAGCTTCTACCTTTAAAGAGTAAAACAGCCATTGAGGAGGTAAACATGTTTGATTCCGCATTGTTTGACCCTGTTGATTCCATTCCGGCTGAGCCGATCCCCATCGACCCGGTGCCCATTCCTGACCCTATCCCTGGTCCGCAACCGCAGCCGGACCCGCCGCCGGACGAAGAACCGATTAAATTGTCGCGTTGAGCGGGCAGATCTGAGAGGATACGCGCCTGCTGAACGTCAGCCATATTATCGGAAGAATTAACAGTGACCGTTTTCTCAACATTGCAAGCCCTGCCCGAAGCCCAGATTGAAAACCTTAAGGATCTGGGCTATCTCACCATGACCCCGGTGCAGGCCGCCGCACTGCCTGCAATACTTGCCGGAAAAGATGTTCGCGTGCAGGCAAAAACCGGTAGCGGTAAAACAGCGGCATTTGGTTTAGGGCTGCTGCAGCATATTGATAGCAGCCGTTTCTGCACGCAGTCGCTCATCCTGTGCCCGACCCGCGAGCTGGCGGATCAGGTCGCTAATGAATTGCGCCGCCTGGCGCGTTTTATGCCGAATATCAAAGTGCTGACGCTCTGCGGTGGGCAGCCGTTCGGTGCTCAGCGTGATTCGCTACAGCACGCGCCGCATATTATTGTCGCCACGCCTGGACGTCTGCTGGAGCATTTACAAAAAAGCACCGTATCTTTAGAGGATCTGCAAACGCTGGTGATGGACGAAGCCGACCGTATGCTGGATATGGGTTTTAGCGACGCGATTGATGCGGTGATTAGCTTTGCCCCAGATTCCCGCCAGACGTTGCTGTTCTCTGCCACTTGGCCGGAGGCGATTGCCGCGATAAGCGGTCGTGTGCAGCGCGACCCGCATACCATCGAAATCGACACCGTTGATGAATTACCGGCCATCGAACAGCAGTTTTTCGACGTGCCCCGCGCGGGCAAAATCACGCTGTTGCAAAAGCTGCTCAGTCAACATCGCCCTGCATCCTGCGTTGTGTTTTGCAATACCAAAAAGGATTGTCAGGCGGTGTGCGATGCGCTGAATGCCGCAGGGCAGGAGGCACTTGCCCTGCATGGCGACCTGGAACAGCGCGAGCGCGATCAAATGCTGGTGCGTTTTGCCAATGGTAGCGCCCGCGTACTCGTAGCAACCGACGTCGCGGCACGTGGCCTGGATATTAAAGCGCTGGAGATGGTGGTTAACTACGAGCTGGCGTGGGACCCGGAAGTTCACGTGCACCGTATTGGCCGCACAGCGCGCGCCGGAAACAGCGGCCTGGCCATAAGCTTTTGCGCACCGGAAGAAGCGCAGCGCGCGAATATTCTGGCAGATATGCTGCAACTGAAGCTGAACTGGCTGAACCCGCCGGTGAATGTGAAAGTTTTGCCGCTGGAAGCAGAGATGGCAACGCTTTGCATTGATGGCGGTAAGAAAGCCAAAATGCGTGCCGGTGATGTGCTGGGAGCGCTGACCGGTGATATGGGGCTGGCAGGGAGCGATATTGGTAAAATCACCGTGCACCCGGCGCATGTTTACGTTGCCGTGCGCCAGAGCGTGGCGCGCCAGGCCTGGAAGCAGTTGCAGAACGGAAAGATTAAAGGCAAGAGCTGCCGAGTGCGCTTGCTAAAATAGCAGGAAAGCCTCTCTGCAGACGGGCAGAGAGGCGAACGCTTATTTCACTTCGATAACGTTAAGGCGCAATTCATCCAGTTGCGCATCGTCTTCTTCCGGCTGCCAGCCCGCGGGTTGCAGAGGGATCTCTTCGCGATCGAAGGCCAGATCTCCGCCGTTGACCACTTCCGAACCGTGCTTGATCCCTTTGAAGTCAAACAGATTGATATCGCTCAGGTGTGACGGCACAACGTTTTGCATCGCGCTAAACATCGTTTCAATCCGCCCCGGGTAACGCTTGTCCCAGTCGCGCAACATATCGGCAATCACCTGGCGTTGCAGGTTTGGCTGCGAGCCGCAAAGATTACAAGGAATAATCGGAAAGCCTTTCGCCTCGGAAAAACGTTCGATATCTTTCTCGCGGCAATAGGCGAGCGGGCGGATCACGATGTGCTTGCCGTCATCGCTCATCAGTTTTGGCGGCATCCCTTTCATTTTCCCGCCGTAAAACATATTCAAAAACAGGGTTTGCAGAATGTCGTCGCGGTGATGACCGAGCGCAATTTTCGTCGCGCCCAGCTCCGTTGCGGTGCGATAGAGAATACCCCGACGCAGGCGTGAGCAGAGCGAGCAGGTCGTTTTCCCTTCCGGGATCTTCTCTTTCACAATACCGTAAGTGTTCTCTTCGACGATTTTGTACTCCACGCCGAGCGACTCAAGGTACTGCGGTAAAATATGTTCCGGAAACCCCGGCTGCTTCTGGTCGAGGTTGACCGCGATCAGAGAAAAGTTAACCGGCGCGCTCTGTTGCAGATTACGCAGGATCTCCAGCATCGTATAGCTGTCTTTCCCCCCGGACAGGCACACCATAATGCGATCGCCTTCTTCAATCATATTGAAGTCAGCAATCGCTTCACCCACGTTACGACGCAGGCGCTTCTGTAATTTGTTGAGGTTGTACTGCTCTTTTTTTGAAACTTGTTGATTATCAGACATTATTTACTGTTCCGGACACCAGGCTGGCATGCAAGCGCGCCGCGCGCATTCATTCCCGCTCGTTATCTGTGACGGGTTAACTCTGCCAGCCTCGGCCAGCAGACAAACGTATGCCGCGTATGGTACGGATTACAGCGACGAATGCCAGTACGTTTTACAACGCAGCACGATATTGTACCGACACCCTGCAAAGGGTAGTACAGATTTTGGTCTCTATATCGGGTATGGCAGGGACGAAACTGACAGCTATTTTTGTTTATCTGCCCGTCAGGAATAAATTTATCACGCGAGAAGAGAGCCGATTAGGCAGGACGAGCAGGTCAGTAGAAATCAGTCCGGCGCGGTACCGGACTGATTTAATTTGCTAATGAATTAAGGGACGATGTCGCAATTACACAGCAAGCCGCCTTCTCCGGCCTGGCATAAAATAGCGCAGGCGCATTCCCAGTCTAAATCACCGTTAGACTCGCACTGCTCAAGACCGGCGGATACATTTAGTGAAACACTTAACAGGATAAACATTAAAACTTTTTGCAAGTTCATTTTTATTCCTCCATTGTGTTAATTCACGGCGAGTTAATTCTCGACTTAAGTATAGCAGTGGGAAAACGGAATGATGACGCAATGAAAACGCTATTTTTATTTTTTTAAACTTGCCAGAGGGTTACGCAAATAATAAATCTCGTTGCGCGAAAGATAATTCTGAAATGAATTTTTATATGTTTTTGTTTCGCGAGTAGTAAAGTATTTTTCGCAATAAATTAAGAATAATCATTCCCAATCACCAATGCGGAAATTGTCTTGCCAAAATTAAGAATAATCATTCCTATACACCGATAAGGAAATTAAATGCCAAAAATTACCACTAGTCATGCCCCATCATATATGCCGCTGTCTCTTTATCGCTCGAAAGCGAGTGCGCAAAACTTCTTGCTGAGCAATATTCATTCCGTTGAAAATACCACATTTTACCGTGCAGATACCCGCCCGCCGGAGGTGATAGCGCGTAGCGGTTTCGCCGGAAGCGCCAACGCCATACCAGGGGAAATTCGTTTATTCGGCAACAGAACGGTCTTTGCATCAAGTACGTTTGAAGATTGCAGGAAGTTTATCGCGATGATTGACCACGAGAATATTCCCGGTGAATATCATTTTTATAAATTATATATCAAAAAAGGGGAGTCCTTTAATTTTGATAGTATAATGGATAAAGCAATCCTGATAAACGCGTTAGCAACGTTGACTAAAGAGGAATTTGTCATGGCGGATAGCGAAGCTATGTTATATGCACATTTCGCTGTCGAAGAATATTACCCGAAGGTAAAAGTGGTGCAGGTAAAAGGGCCAGTCGACGCCGAAAATATTCACTATTTGGGATCTGCAACTTACGGCAAATAAATTCTTAACCCTCACCTACTCAGGACGCTATTTTTCTTTCCGGGTATTTTCCTTTGATGACACCATCATAAAAACGGCCTTTCGACACAACGGTAAGAAATACGTTAAAGATCCGTTCCGGCACGCCCTGATATTGATAAATACACCTGTTATGAAAACGCACCTCCAGCGTACTGCTGCGTTTGTCATACCCCAGCGAAGCGATACGGGAGGATTTTACAGGATGATATTGCATGATGACGCTCCTTGTATTCTGGCCTGACAGCAGAGTATCAGACACTACGCAGAGCGTCTCACAGGAAAAAAGCATAACGAATACCACTCGCGAATGCCGGTAGTATTCGTTTTTGGTTTAACTGGCCGTATTGGTTTCGCTTTTTCCGGCAAGCCGCGCCAGGAAGTCGTACCGTTTTTGCAAATCGGCGGCCGCATCTTTCCACAACTGCTCCGCAACTTCCGGCTGCTGCGCGTTAAGGCGGCGGAAGCGTTGCTCATTAAGCAACGTTTCTGCCAGTGCATCCGAAGGCGGGCGCGAGTCGAGCGCCAGCGGGATTTTCCCCTCGGCTTCCCGGCGCGGATCGTAGCGGTACAGCGGCCAGAAGCCGGTTGCCGTGAGCTGGCGCATCTGGTCATGGCTCAGCGCCAGGTCGTAACCATGTTCCTCGCACGGGCTGTAAGCAATAATCAGTGACGGCCCCGGGTAGGCTTCTGCTTCCTGGATAGCTTTCACCGTCTGGTTCAGCTGCGCACCGAGCGAAATCTGCGCCACATAAACATGACCGTACATCATCATACTGACGCCCAGGTCTTTGCGCGCTTTGCGCTTGCCGTGCTCGCCAAACTTGGTCACCGCACCCAGCGGCGTCGCTTTGGATGCCTGGCCACCGGTGTTGGAATAGCACTGAGTATCAAGCACCAGGATATTCACGTTCTCGGTCAGGCTCATCACATGGTCAAGGCCGCCAAAGCCGATATCATAGGCCCAGCCATCCCCGCCAATCAGCCAGATGGATTTCTCAACCAGCGCATCGGCCTCAGTCACCAGCGGTTTCGCATCCGCAACATCCTTCAGCGCGTCGCGCAACTGAGCGACCTGTTCGCGGCGAACCTCCGGCGTGGCCTGCGCATGTAGCGCGTCATACAGTGCGGAAGGCATATGGTCGGCAAACTGTTCGACCAGACGCATCACCCGCTGGCGATGTTGATCGACGCTTAAACGAAAGCCCAGGCCGAACTCTGCGTTATCTTCAAACAGCGAGTTTGCCCAGGCCGGGCCGCGCCCGTTAGCATCCGTTGTATAAGGCGTAGAGGGCAGGTTGCCGCCATAAATAGACGAGCAGCCGGTCGCGTTGGCAATCATCATGCGATCGCCGTACAGCTGGGTGAGTAATTTTATATAAGGCGTTTCGCCGCAGCCGGAACAGGCCCCGGAGTATTCAAACAGCGGGGTAATCAGCTGCGAGGTACGAATATCGATGCGCTCAAGGCTGCTGCGATCGATTTCCGGCAGATCAAGGAAGAAGTCATAGTTCACTTTCTCTTCTTCCACATGTTCAAGGCGCGACATCATATTGATGGCCTTGATATCCGGGTTCTGCCGATCTTTCGCCGGGCATACTTCGACACACAAGTTGCATCCGGTGCAGTCTTCCGGCGCAACCTGCAAAACATACTTCTGCCCGCGCATATCACGGGATTTCACATCCAGCGAGTGCAGGCTGGCAGGGGCGTTTTCCATTGCTTGCACAGGCACGACTTTCGCGCGGATTGCCGAGTGCGGGCAGGCCGCCACGCAGTGGTTACACTGAGTACACAGCTCTTCTTTCCAGATAGGTATCGCTTCGGCGATGTTGCGTTTTTCCCAGCGCGTCGTGCCGACAGGCCAGGTGCCGTCTGGCGGCAGAGCAGAAACCGGCAGCGCATCGCCCAGCCCGGCCAGCATAGCTGCGGTGACAGTTTTGACAAAATCCGGAGCAGCATCGGCCACCACCGGCGGTCGGTGGGCGCTGTCCGGGTTGACGGCTTGCAGCGGCACTTCAAACAACGATTCCCGCGCCAGCGCCAGCGCTTGCCAGTTGCGCTCAACCAGCTCCTGGCCTTTGCTGCTGTAGCTTTTAGCTATCGCGCCTTGCAGCTCAACCAGCGCGCTGTCGCCCGGTAAAATATGGGTTAAATGGAAAAAAGCCATCTGCATGACGGTATTAATACGCGCGGCGAGCCCGCATTCACGGGCAATTTTGGCGGCATTGATAACATACAAGCGGGCGTGTTTTTGATTCAGCACCGCCTGAACTTCCTGCGGCAGCCGCGACCAGACTTCGTCAGCGCTATAGGGCGTATTAAGCAGGAAAATTCCGCCAGGTTTCAGGCGTTCCGCCATCGGGTATTTATCGATAAACTGCAACTGATGGCAACCCACGAAGTCGGCCTGGGAAACAAGGTAGGCTGAGCGGATGGGCTGTTCGCTTACGCGCAGGTGCGATACTGTTAAACCACCGGCTTTTTTGGAGTCATAGACAAAGTAACCCTGGGCGTACCACGGCGTGGAATTACCGATTATCTTGATATTGTTTTTGGTGGCCGAAACGCTGCCGTCACTGCCCAGACCGTAAAACAGCGCTTCAAGCTTCGCGTGCGAGGGCAGGGTATTTTCCGGGAGCGGCAGCGAAAGATGCGTTACATCATCGTAAATCCCGACGGTAAAACGTGCTTTTGGTTTATCCGCTTGCAGCTCGTTAAAGACCGCCAGTACACACTCCGGGCCGAACTCTTTTGATGACAAACCATAACGGCCACCAATAACCCGTGGCAGAATTTCCCGCTCGCCACTGTTAAAGGCCTCTGCCAGCGCAGTCATCACATCCAGATAGAGCGGTTCCGCCTGGGCGCCTGGCTCTTTGGTGCGATCCAGCACCGCCACGGTGCGCGCGCTTTGCGGTAACGCTGCCAGCAAATGTGCTGCGCTAAACGGGCGATAGAGGCGCACTTTCAGCACCCCGACTTTTTCACCACGGGTCAGCAAGGCATCAACGACTTCTTCGCACGTTCCGATGGCGGACCCCATCAGGACAATGACCCGCTCAGCCTGCGGATGGCCGTAATACTCAAACGGTTTGTACCGGCGGCCTGTTGCGGCGGCGAAATCATCCATCGCCTGTTCTACATGAGCGTAGACCGCGTTGTACCACGGGTTAGTGGCCTCGCGGGACTGAAAATAGGTATCCGGGTTGGCGGAGGTGCCGCGAATAACAGGGTGCTCCGGGTTCAGCGCGCGGGCGCGATGCGCGTCAATCTCCTCCTGCGGCATCAGGCTGCGGATGGTGTCATCGGAGAGCGGCACGATTTTGTTGATTTCGTGTGATGTGCGAAAACCATCAAAGAAATGAATAAACGGTACGCGGCTTTTCAGCGTGGCAATATGTGAAATCAGCGCAAAGTCCTGCGCTTCCTGCACGCTGCTGGCCGCAAGCATGGCGCAGCCGGTCTGGCGCACCGCCATCACATCCGAGTGGTCGCCAAAAATCGATAATGCGTGGGTAGCAACGGTGCGCGCAGCCACATGCAGCACAAACGGCGTCAACTGACCGGCCAGTTTGTACAAAGTCGGGATCATCAGCAGCAAACCCTGCGATGAGGTAAATGAGGTGGAGAGCGCGCCGGTTTGTAAGGCGCCATGCACGGCGGCAATTGCGCCCGCTTCCGATTGCATTTCGACAACACGCGGCGTATCGCCCCACACATTTTTTACACCGTTACCAGCCCAGGCATCCGCCTGCTCAGCCATCGTTGAACTGGGGGTAATCGGGTATATGGCGATAACTTCACTGGTGCGAAATGCCACGGAGGCAACGGCACCATTACCGTCAATAGTTTGCATAAGACACCCTTACATTGCTAAAAAAATGAGACGCCTGTCACAACGCTGCGCCCTGTAATTATCTTTTCAGTATAAGACTTTCCTGTATCTCCCTGAAGATCTCGCGGCTTTGAGTGCACAAATTGATCCAGGTTTAAAACGATAAGTGCTGTTATTGCATGGCGGTGACAAGCGACAGCACAGGGCAGGTGATTAAAAAGGTGACGGGGAGAAAAGAGCATGTCGGTGCTTTTATACCCGGCGGCTATGGGTGCTTTACTCTTTGCCGAAGGTAAGGCTCAGTTTACTGGTGAGCTAATGCGCGCATTGTCGGCGGGCAAATAATTGCATGAAAATGCAAAAAAATGTTAATGAGTACGAAAAATGCGCATTTCAGAACTCGACGTCTTGCTTCGCTGTGCCTATTATGCTTTGGCTTTAAAAAAACTGAGGGGAAAGAAATGCGAGCAACTTTTTGGGTAGGATGTGCCGCGTTATTGCTGTCGGCATGCAGTAATGAACCCGTTCAACAGGCGACCGCCGCGCATGTGGCGCCAGGTTTAAAGGCCGCGATGTCCAACAGTGGGCAGGCGAATTGCGCCATGATAGGCGGCGCGTTGTCGGTTGCCCGGCAGCTTGATGGTTCAATGGTCGGGATGTGTGCGTTACCCAATGGCAAACGCTGCAGTGAACAGTCGCTTGCCACCGGGAGTTGCGGCAGTTACTGAGTTTTCGCTGCGCGCTTGAAGAGCAGGGTCTGGCTCGCCGTCGTCAGCGTCAGCTGCTCGCCGGTCAGGTCAACCTGGGCACCCTGAGACAGCATGTCATTGATGGTGTGATCCAGCTCATTAAGCTGCGGCTCAGCGCACAGCATCATGGTCATACCCATGTGCTTCACGGTCAGGGCGCCATCAGAGAGCTTACCCTGGCCCATAAAGCGGTTGCACATTTTGCCGGATACCCGCAAGTCTTTATCAAAGCTTATCTCAGGCGCCTGCTCAGCAGTCTGCACGGCTTTGCCGTTGACGGTTTCCAGCACAAAACGCTGGTCGGCCAGCTGATCCGCTTTGATGGTCGTGCTGCGTGAACTGACGCAGCCGGAAAGCAAAACACTTAACGCAACTAAAGTCACAATCTTCTTCATCTCGTCCTCTAAGGGAAATTCCGTTAATAGCGCGGATTTTAACAGGCAATGCCAGCGTGTCATCGGGCATTGTCTTAAACCGCTCCCGCCTGCTGGCAGGGAGCGCAATATCAGACCAGCGCGTTCGGGCAGGTTTCTCCGTCACGTAGCTGGCGTAAATTCTCAAGCGTTGTTTGCGAAATGCTGGTCAGAGCTTCGGCGGTTAAAAAGGCCTGATGCCCGGTAAACAGCACGTTATGGCACGCTGACAGGCGACGGAATACATCATCCTGGATAACGTCGTTCGATTTGTCTTCAAAGAACAGATCGCGTTCGTTTTCATACACATCCATACCGAGCGAACCGATTTTTTGTGTCTTCAGCGCATCAATAGCCGCCTGCGAGTCAATTAATGCGCCGCGGCTGGTATTAATGATCATCACGCCATCTTTCATCTTGTCGAACGCCGCGCGGTTGAGCAGATGAAAATTTTCCGCCGTCAGGGGGCAATGCAGCGAGATAACATCCGAGCGGGAGAAAAGGGTATCAAGGTCGACATATTCCACGCCAAGCTCCAGCGCCGCCTCGCTGGGATAAGGATCGAAAGCCAGCAGGTGCATGCCAAAACCTTTCAGGATGCGCAGCGCAGCGACGCCGATTTTCCCGGTGCCAATCACCCCGGCGGTTTTGCCGTACATGGTAAAACCGGTCAGTCCTTCAAGGGAGAAGTTCGCATCGCGGGTGCGTTGATAAGCACGATGAATGCGACGGTTCAGCGTCATCATCATTCCGATGGCGTGTTCCGCGACCGCTTCGGGAGAGTAGGCCGGAACGCGCACCACATGCAGCCCTAGTTCTTTTGCCGCATCCAGATCGACGTTATTAAAGCCCGCGCAGCGTAACGCGATAAATGTCACGCCATGCTTTTTCAGCTCTTCGAGCACCGGGCGGCTGCCGTCATCATTCACAAAAATGCAAACGCCGTCACAGCCGTTAGCGGTTTTCGCTGTTTTTTCCGTTAACAGGAAGTCGAAAAATTCAAGATCGTAGCCATATTTCTCGTTTACCTGCTGCATATACTTTTTATCGTATTGCTTTGTGCTGTATATCGCGAGTTTCATAAGACTTATCTCCTGTGATAATAATCACAAACTATCACATTTAAAAATATTACGTAAGTATTGAAAAATTATTGATATCCGGTCTGATGCGCAACGCATCTCTCTACTGCCTGTCTATGATTAAAGCGGAGTGTCCCTTCAACTGCCAGGTTAAACATGCCACAATACGGGCCAGAACTGGCTTATTCACATGCAAAATCAGGAAATTAACGCGCCCATGAGGGGTAAATACAAAGCCGCCATCGCTCTGGCTTTATTGCTTATTTTATTACCGCTTACCCTGCTGCTCACCCTGGCACAGTGGGTGCCGTCGCTTGCCGGTATCTGGCTGCCTGCGGGGACGCGTATTGCCCTTGATAAAAGCCCACGTTTTACCCGCCACGCAGTGCAAATTCCCGACCTGCGCTATCTCATTGGCGAGTGCGAAGTCGCCCGTCTGAAAAACGCCGAACTCACGCACCCCAGCCGCTGGCAGTTACGTATCGGTTCGCTGGATATCAACGCGGCCTGCTTCAATAAGCTCTCGCCGGGGGAGAGTTCCCCCGCCACGCCGCGCACGCTCGCGCAGTGGCAACAGATGCTGCCTTACACCTGGCTTACCGTTGACCGACTCACCGTTTCGCCCTGGCAGACCTGGCAAGGCAAGTTAAGCCTGGCGCTCACGCCCGCGCGCCAGACCTTACGTTACCAGGGCGAGCGCGTGGCGCTCAACGCTGAACTGCGTGGCCAGCAGCTCGATGTAAACAGCCTGACGTTGCAACTGTTTGACGGCACGCCGCCATTAACGCTCGGGGGCACATTTACGCTGCCGGAATTCGCCGATGGCGTGCCGGTCAATGGCCAAATGCAAAGCACCATCACCCTGAATCAACAACCTGGCGTACTGGATGTGGATGCCGAGTGGCGCAATAACCAGGGGCAACTGATCGTGACGGCGCGCGATGGCAGCGATCCGCTGCTTGATTTGCCCTGGCAGGTCACGCCACAGCAGTTAACGATAAGCGATGGCCGCTGGAACTGGCCTTACCAGGGGTTCCCGTTGAGCGGGCGCGTTGGGGTAAAGGTTGAGGACTGGCAGCAGGGGCTGGAAAACGCCCGCATCAGTGGCCGTCTTAATGTGCTGACTCAGGGGGACGCAGGTAAGGGTAACGCGGTGCTGACTATTGGCCCTGGCCGCCTGAGCATGAGTAATAGCGCGATGCCGCTCCAGTTAACCGGTGAGGCCAAGCAGGGTGATCTGGTGTTCTACGCGGTGCTGCCCGCCGGGCTTAGCGGTGCGCTGAGCGACCCGACGATAGTGTTTCAGCCGGGCGCTCTGTTGCGCTCGCGCGGGCGGGTAATAGATTCTCTGAATATTGATGAGGTACGCTGGCCGCTGGCAGGCGTCCGGCTGACGCGCAAGGGTATCGATGGTCGTTTGCAGGCGATTTTACGCGCTCACGAGAATGCGATGGGTGATTTTCTGCTGCATCTTGATGGTCAGGCGCAGGACTTTTTACCCGATGAGGGGGTGTGGCGCTGGCGCTACTGGGGAGAGGGGCGCTTTACGCCGATGCAGGCGCGCTGGGATGTGGCGGGGCGCGGTGAATGGCGCGATAACACCATCATCCTGACGGATCTTTCGACCGGTTTTGATCAGTTGCAGTACGGCAGTATGCATATGTCGTCGCCACGCTTGATTCTCGATGAACCGGTGCGCTGGCAGCGCGATGAAGCCGCGCCGCAATTCAGCGGAGCGCTGACGCTGAATGCGGGAGAGACCACTTTCAGCGGCGGCAGCGTACTGCCGCCTTCGACGCTAAAATTCAGCGTGGCAGGGCGCGAACCGACGTTGTTTCAGTTCAAAGGCGACCTGCGCGCAGAGGCGATCGGCCCGGTGCGGGTGATGGGGCGCTGGGACGGCGAGCGCCTGCGCGGCCAGGCGTGGTGGCCGCAGCAATCGCTGACCGTGTTCCAGCCCCTGCTCCCCGCTGACTGGAAAATGAAACTGCTGGCGGGCACTCTTCATGCTCAGGTCGCTTTTTCTGCCGCTGCCGACCAGGGGTTCAGGGCCGGTGGGCACGGAGTGGTGAAAAACGCCAGCGCATGGACGCCGGATAACCAAATTGCCGGTGTCGATTTCGTCCTGCCTTTTCGTTACAGCGATTCCCGCTGGCGGCTCGGCACGCACGGCCCGGTTTCGCTGCGTATCGGTGAAATCACCAATCAGGTCAGCGCGAAGAATATTACCGCCGACTTACAGGGCAGCTGGCCCTGGAGTGAAGACGAGCCGCTGGTGTTAAGTGATGTGAGCATTGATGTGCTGGGAGGAAAAGTGACGCTACAACAGTTGCGTATGCCCCAGCATGACCCGGCACTGCTGCGCCTGAAGCATATCTCTTCCAGCGAACTCATCAGCGCGGTGAATCCTAAGCAGTTTGCGCTGTCCGGTCCGTTTGATGGCGCGCTGCCACTGTGGCTGGATAATCCGCAGTGGATCATCAAAGATGGCTGGCTGCACAATCCCGGCCCGATGACGCTGCGCATTGATAAAGATACTGCGGATGCGATTGTGAAAGATAATATGGCCGCGGGCGCGGCGATTAACTGGTTGCGTTATATGGAAATTTCCCGCTCCTGGACCTCAATAAATTTAGATACTCTTGGGGTATTGAAAATGCACGCCGTGCTGAGCGGCACCAGCTTTGTTGAAGGGAAAAGCACTACGGTGAATTTGAACTATACCCATGAAGAGAACGTATTCACCTTGTGGCGCAGTTTACGGTTTGGCGACAATTTGCAGTCATGGCTTGAGCAACACGCGGCGCTGCCCGATGCCCGCTGTTTAAACGGCACGAAGTGCGAGGATAATCAATGAAAACCCTGAAAGCCGTGGCAGGTCTTCTGCTGGCGAGTACCCTGAGCGCCTGTACGCCGCGTATCGAAGTGGCGGCGCCCAAAGAGCCAATTACCATCAATATGAATGTGAAGATTGAGCACGAAATCCATATCAAAGTGGATAAAGACGTCGAAACCTTGCTGAAATCCCGCAGCGATCTGTTCTGAGGCGATGATGAAAAAACGTATTCTGGCCGCACTGCTGGCGCTTGGTCTGTACAGCACCGCCGCACAGGCGCTCACCCTTGACGAAGCGCGCACGCAGGGGCGCGTCGGTGAAACACTTCACGGCTATATTGCGCCGCTCAGCCAGGACAGGGAGACGCTGGCACTGGTTGAGCGGATTAATAAAGCGCGCAGCGAAAGCTATCAGCAACTGGCCGACAGCAATAATATTCCCGTGGATGATGTAGCCAAAATGGCCGGGCAGAAACTGGTCAACCGGGCGAAGCCGGGGGAGTATGTCCAGGGGATCAACGGCCAGTGGCTAAAAAAATAGTTAACGGCAGCGTTTACGATATTCGCCAGGCGACAGACCGAAACGCTGCTTAAAAGCCGTTGAAAAGTGGCTTTGATCGGTAAAACCCCAGTCGTGACCAATCGTGGCCAATTTTTCATCCGTTGCGGTCAGGCGTAACTGCTGCGCACAGAGATCAAGGCGGCGGTGCTTAATAAACTGCGCCACGACCAGCCCCTGATCGGCGAACATCCGGTAAAGGCTGCGCAGCGACATGCCATTCTCACGAGCAATCCACGCCGGGCGCAGCTCCTCGGCCTGGATGTTCTCATCAATAAATCCGAGCACTTTCTCAAACAACCGCTCCCGGCGAGTCGGCAGCGCCGTCTGCTGCTGCACAAGCGGGCGCAGCAGGCAAACCATCGCCGCCAGCGCCGCGTCGCTTTCCGCGCCGGTGAGCGAGCTGCTCTGCATACTCTCCTGCAATAAACGCTGGCACATCTGTACCATCGGTTGCGTGCCAGCGAGGCGTTGCGCACCCGGCGGCCGCAGCGGGCTATCCAGCAGCTGGCGTGGTAGCATCAGCGAAATCTGCGTTGATTTATCCTGCCACCAGAAAGAGCAGGGCAGCGCAGCATCGATAAGCGTCATATCCCCGGCCTGCAACACCGTCTGGCGATCCTGCTGAGCCATAACCGCTTCACCTGCCTGCTGAAACACCAGATAAAACCAGCCATCGTGACCGAGGGCTATCTCTTTGTATGTGCGAAAAAGATTGATACCACGCGTGGTGACGGTGCTGAGCTTGATGTGAGTGTTATGGCAGGGTTCCAGTTCGCCCATAACATCGTCGCCCAGGGGTTGCGCATTAAAATGCCCGCATGTCTGGTTCACCTTTGTCAGCCAGCGCTGGCAATGTTCCTCTTTATCCATTCGGGTCATTGCTTATCTCCGGGTGATGATGTTTTCACATTGTTGCACTGATGTTGCAATAAACAACGTCTGATGCGGTTTTTGTCACGTTTTGCGGTATCTGTCACACGCGGCAAAAAGGATGTCACGCACAGAAAAACAGCCGCTGCGCCACGAGCCTACCCTTAGACGATCTCTAGCCAAACTATAAGGAAAAGATATGTCTGAAGCCGAAGTCCCGGTACTTAATCAGGTACAGCAATTTCTTACCCGCAAGCACGGGCTGTATATCGATGGTTGTCAGGTTGCCTCTGAGAGCGAGCAGCGGCTGACGGTGTACGATCCGGCGAGCGGGCAGGCTATCTCTTCTTGCGCCGATGCCAGCACAGAAGATGTCGATAAAGCCGTGATGTCAGCGTGGCGCGCGTTTGTCGACCGTCGTTGGGCAGGGAAGTTGCCCGCCGAACGCGAACGCATCCTGTTGCGTTTCGCCGATCTGGTGGAGCAGCACACTGAGGAGCTGGCGCAACTGGAGACCCTGGAGCAGGGAAAATCTATCGGTATTTCCCGCGCATTTGAGGTGGGATGTACGCTGAACTGGATGCGCTACACCGCCGGGCTGACCACCAAAATCAGCGGCAGAACGCTGGATGTGTCGATCCCTTTACCGCCGGGCGCGCGTTATCAGGCCTGGACGCGCAAAGAGCCGGTTGGCGTGGTGGCGGGTATTGTGCCGTGGAACTTCCCGTTAATGATAGGCATGTGGAAAGTGATGCCAGCGCTGGCAGCGGGCTGTACCATCGTGATTAAGCCGTCGGAAACAACGCCGCTGACCATGCTGCGTGTTGCGGAGCTTGCCAGCGAAGCCGGGGTGCCGGACGGTGTGTTTAATGTCGTGACCGGCAGCGGCGCGGTGTGTGGTGCGGCGCTGAGCAGCCATCCGCAGGTGGCAAAAGTGAGTTTTACCGGCTCGACACAGACCGGCAAGCAGATAGCGCGCAGCGCCGCCGATCGCCTGACGCGCGTTACGCTGGAACTGGGGGGCAAAAACCCGGCGATTGTGCTGAAAGATGCCGATCCCGCCTGGGTCATCGAAGGGTTGATGGCAGGCAGTTTTCTCAATCAGGGGCAGGTGTGCGCGGCCAGCTCGCGTATCTATATTGAAGCGCCGCTGTTCGACAACCTGGTCGGTGATTTTGAGCAGGCGGTGAAATCGTTAAGCGTGGGGCCAGGGATGTCTACGCAGGCGCAGATCAACCCGGTGGTGTCTCGCGCGCATTGCGACAAGATTGGTCATTTCCTTGAAGATGCCAGAGCGCAGCTGGCCGAGCTTATCAGCGGCAATAGCGGCCCGAATCACGACGGTTACTATGTGCCGCCGACGCTGGTGATTAATCCGCAGGCGTCGCTGCGTTTAACCCACGAAGAAGTGTTCGGTCCGGTGGTTAACCTGGTGCGGGTGGCGGACGGGGAGGAGGCGCTGAGGTTGGCGAATGATACCGAGTACGGCCTGACCGCCAGCGTCTGGACAAAAGATATAAGCCAGGCGCTGGAGTTTGGCGATCGTCTGGCGGCGGGCACGGTATGGGTCAATAGCCACACCCTGATTGACGCTAACCTGCCGTTTGGCGGCATGAAACAGTCCGGCACCGGGCGCGATTTCGGCCCGGACTGGCTGGATGGCTGGTGCGAAACCAAAGCCGTTTGCGTCAGATATTAAATATATATCCGGTTACCTGCTATTGGCGGGCGAATTTTTAACCCTATATCTTTCTAAAATTAATTATATATTTTTCTTTGGGACATTTTAAAAATATGCATACATGTCTTAGGAACACTCGGTTCGGGGGAGAGATATACTTATCTCAAGTAATGCCATCTCGCTGTTGGCTTATCATTAATTAGGACGAGAAGAGCGCAATCGCCAACGCCAGCTTCGTGATCTTCATCATAACCTCTGCGAGTTGTGTTGTTATTTTCTCCACCATAACAACCCCTTGCGCCATCAGGCTTGCCTGCACCTGCCAGGTTATTTGTCCACCGTGCCACTCCTGAGCGCAGGCAAAAAAAAAGCCGCAACGCGGCGCGCTGCGGCTTTAAGGCAATCATAGTTTTACTGAATAGCTACGCTCATACCCCCATCGGCCATGACGACGGAGCCAACCAGGTAACTGGCGCGATCGGAAGCCAGAAATGCAATGACTTCAGCAATCTCCTCCGGGCTGGCCGCGCGCCCGATAGGCGCATGGGTACCGTGCTCAGCAAGAAAAGCACGCCCGTCAGGGTTGATTGCATTCGCAATATTCGTGACCACATCGCCGGAACCCACGGCATTCACCCGTATACCATGCGGAATAGCTTCCAGCGCCAGCGTGCGGGTAAGTTGTGCCAGCGCGCCTTTTGACGCCGCGTAGGCGGCAAGAGCAGGGAAGGTCTGAAAGCAGGCATAGGAGCCGACATTCACAATGGCACCGCTGCCCGCCGCCATCATCGGGCGCAGCGCTTCACGGGCAAAGAGAAACGCGCCAGTTGCGTTTACCGCCAGCACCCGGTTCCATTCTTCAAGGCTCATCTCCACGACCGGCTTGTTGATAATAATTCCGGCGTTATTTACCAGGATATCAAGCCGCCCGTAACAATCGAGGGCGGTTTTCACCGCCAAAGCAGCACTCTCCTCGTAGCGGACATCGGCAACCAGCCCGGTAATGCCTTCTCTGTTAAGCTGCAAAACCTCTTCTTCAAGGCTCAGCGCAACCACCTTCACACCCTGACGGTGGAGTAACAGCGTCGTCGCCAGCCCAATGCCACTGGCGGCACCGGTAACGATTGCCACGCGGCCCGCCAGGGTGTCTTTGTCGTACTGAGCAGTCATGTCGGTCATCAGAAAGCCTCCGAAGTTAGTCTGTAGATATGATTCACACTGATGCGTGAACCTGCATACAGCCTAAAACCCCGCAGGCTTGCCTGGCAGACCTGAAGCTATTCCATCCTTGCCTTTTTCTCTAAAAATCGCCGTGCTGGCGAGCAACCAGCGTCAGAATTGAGTAGAGCGCAACCGCGTGTTGATGCTGGTTAAAAATCTCGACGGCCCACTCCACAACGCCACACGGTTTGTCTTCTGCTGTTTTCTGCCGCTTCACCGTCTTACGTTTACAGGTGAGACGCACCTGCAAGGTGTCGCCTGGCTTCACCGGCTCGATAAAGCGCAAATTCTCCATGCCGTAGTTGGCAATCACCGGCCCGACGCCCGCATCCACAAACAACCCGGCTGCCGCTGAAATCACGAAATAACCATGCACCACACGTTCGCCAAAGAGGGATTGTTCCGCGCCAATTTTATCCATATGCGCATAGAAATGATCGCCACTGAGGCAGGCAAAGTTAACGATGTCGGCTTCGGTCATGGTGCGGCGCGCCGTCAACAGACTGTCGCCTGGCTGTAGCTCTTCAAAGTATTTGCGAAACGGATGGATTCTATCTTCCTGTACAGCGGCACCGCGTACCCACTGCTGGCTGATAGCGGCCAGCATGTCCGGGCTGCCTTGCACAGCGGTGCGCTGCATATAATGTTTAACCGCGCGCAAGCCACCCAGCTCTTCACCGCCGCCCGCGCGGCCAGGACCGCCATGCACCAGCTGTGGTAAGGGGGAACCGTGCCCGGTGGACTCTTTCGCCGATGTCTGGTTCAGGATCTGGATACGGCCATGCGCGCGCGCGGCGTGCAGGATAAACGCCCGCGCCAGCCCGGCATCAGCCGTCACCACGGTGCCGACGAGGCTGCCCTGGCCCGCACAGGCCAGCGCCATAGCGTGCTCGCGGGAGCGGGCGGGCATCAGGGTGGCGACCGGGCCGAAGGCTTCCACTTCATGCACTGCGTGGGATTCATCAGGGCAGGGGCAGAACAACAGCGTTGGCGGGAAAAACGCGCCGGGCGCGCTACGGTCTGCTTTCCCGCCGAGTAGTGGCTCGCAGCCTGCGCTGATTAATGTATCGACCTTCTCCTGCACATCCTCGCGCTGTTCAATATTGACCAGCGAACCCATTTTTACGCCTTCCTGCGCCGGATCGCCGGGTATTATCGCGCTAAGTCGTGCGATCAGCGCCTGGCTCACCGCTTGCACCTGCGCCTGCGGCACAATAATACGGCGAATCGCGGTACATTTTTGCCCGGCTTTCGCCGTCATTTCGCGTACCACTTCGCGGATAAACAGCGCAAATTCAGGCTGTTCCGGCGACACATCCTCGCCCAACACGCAGCAGTTCAGCGAGTCGGCTTCCATGGTGAAAGGGATGGAACGCGCGACAAGGTTCGGGTGAACGCGCAATTTTTGCCCGGTCGCGGCAGAACCGGTAAAGGTGACCACATCCTGGCTATCAAGCTGGTCAAGCAAATCCCCTGCGCCACCACAAATCAGGCTGATGGCGCCGTCCGGCACCAGTTTGCTGTCGATAATGGATTGCACCATCGCCTGCGTGACCTGCGCGGTGGCGGTTGCTGGTTTGATAATTGCCGGCACACCTGCAAGCCACGTAGGGGCCAGCTTCTCCAGCATGCCCCAGCAGGGGAAGTTAAACGCGTTGATATGCACCGCCACGCCCGCTTTGGTGGTGAGAACGTGGCGGGCGGCAAATCCGCCCTCTTTAGAAAGCGGGATCAGTTCATCTTCCGGCCACAGGGTATCGTCCGGCAGTTCACGGTTGCCAAGACCGGCATAGGTGAAAAGGGTGCCGATACCGCCTTCGATATCTACCCAGCTATCGGTGCGGGTCGCGCCAGTCTGCGCCGACAGGGCGTAAAAGTGCGCTTTATTTTCCAGCAGATGCTTCGCCACCGCTTTTAGCATGGCCGCGCGTTCAATAAATGTCATGGCGCGCAGAGAAGCACCGCCATGCTCGATGGCGAAACGGCGTGCAGCGGCCATATCCAGCCCTTCGCTGCTCACGGCGTAGAGCGCCTCGCCATTCAGCGCATGGTGAATGGTGCGGGCATCTCCCTGGCCGGTTTGCCAACGGCCTGCTACATAACTGGCTAACTGTTGCATCACTTCTCTCCACGTGTTTCATCATTTTGCTTTAAAGCATTCGATTCTGTATCGAAAAATGCAAGCCTGAATTTAATATTTTATTAACAATGTGATGCGATGAAGATTTGCATGTTTCGCTATCTCCCTGTATCAACAAAGAAACACCAATCATTCTGCGAGTGTGATCGCAAAAAACAACTCACTGGATTGCCCACCTCTTTAACGCTGGCGTAACTTTTATTAAACAAAATGATTCACTGACAGCTTTAAATATATTTTTTATGAATCGCAAGGTGACGCCGTGACAGAAGAACAACGCTTTGAGGCGCGTATCGCACAGGAGAGCGCGATCGAAGCCCAGGACTGGATGCCTGATGCCTACCGGAAAACGCTAATCCGTCAGATTGGTCAACATGCGCATTCAGAAATCGTCGGCATGCTGCCGGAGGGAAACTGGATAACCCGCGCGCCAACCTTAAATCGCAAAGCGATTCTGCTGGCGAAAGTGCAGGACGAAGCCGGGCATGGCTTATACCTCTACAGCGCCGCAGAAACCCTGGGCTGCGCGCGCGAAGACCTTTACCAGAAGATGCTCGACGGGCAGATGAAATACTCCTCCATCTTTAACTACCCCACGCTGAGCTGGGCCGACATTGGCGTGATCGGCTGGCTGGTTGATGGCGCTGCGATTGTTAATCAGGTCGCGCTTTGCCGCACCTCCTACGGCCCGTACGCCCGCGCAATGGTGAAAATCTGTAAAGAGGAGAGCTTTCACCAGCGCCAGGGGTTTGAGGCCTGCATGGCGCTGGCTAACGGCAACGATGCGCAGCGCCAGATGTTACAGGACGCCATCAACCGCTTCTGGTGGCCGGCGCTGATGATGTTCGGCCCGAATGATGACAACTCGCCCAACAGTGCCCGCAGTCTCGCATGGAAAATCAAGCGCTTTGGTAATGACGAACTGCGCCAGCGGTTTGTCGACAACACCGTGCCGCAGGTTGAGCTGCTGGGGATGACGGTGCCCGATCCTGCGTTGCATTTTGATGAAAGCAGCGGGCATTACCGCTTTGGTGAGATCGACTGGCAGGAATTTAATGACGTGATTAACGGCCGTGGCATCTGCAACCACGAGCGTCTGGCGGCAAAACGCAAAGCCTGGGAAGAGGGCGAATGGGTGCGTGAAGCAGCGCTGGCGCATGGGCAAAAACAACAGACGCGCAATGTGGCGTAAGGGGAAATGATGAGTAATGTCTACTGGCCGTTATATGAAGTGTTCGTGCGTAACAAGCAAGGCTTATCGCACCGTCATGTGGGCAGCCTGCACGCGGCTGACGATCGCATGGCGCTGGAAAACGCCCGCGATGCGTACACACGGCGTAGCGAAGGCTGCTCCATCTGGGTGGTAAAAGCCAGCGAAATTGTCGCCTCACAACCGGAAGAGAAAGGCGAATTTTTCGATCCCGCCGAGAGCAAAATCTACCGTCATCCCACCTTTTACACCTTGCCTGACGGCATCGAGCATATGTGAGGCCGCCCATGACAACGCAAGCAATCGCAACTTATGCGCTGCGCCTCGGCGATAACGGTCTGGTGCTCTCCCAGCGTCTGGGCGCCTGGTGCGGCCATGCGCCGGAGCTGGAAATCGATCTGGCGCTGGCGAATATCGGTCTCGATCTGCTGGGACAGGCGCGAAACTTCCTCAGCTATGCGGCCGAATTGCAGGGCGAGGGCGATGAAGACACGCTGGCTTTTCTGCGTGATGAGCGGGCATTTTGCAACCTGCTGTTAGCCGAACAACCTAACGGTAATTTTGCCGATACCCTGGCGCGGCAATTCTTTATCGATGCCTGGCATGTCGCCCTGTATGAGCGCCTGACCGCCAGCCGCGACGCGCAGCTTGCCGCCATTGCCGCCAAAGCGCTTAAAGAAGTGCGTTACCACCTGCGTTTCAGCCGTGGCTGGCTGGTGCGCCTGGGAGACGGCACGCCGCTTTCCGCACAGAAAATGCAGCAAGCCATCGACAACCTCTGGCGTTTTACTGGCGAGCTATTTGCCGCCGATGCGCTGGACATCGCCCTCAGTGAGCAAGGTATTGCGGTCGACCCACGCGTGCTGCAACAGCCGTGGCAGCAGGAAATCGCCAGCGCACTTGCCGACGCCGGGCTGCGCGTGCCGAAAGAGGGCGCGTTTCGCCAGGGCGGTAAACAGGGGCTGCATACCGAGCACCTCGGGCCGATGCTCGCCGAGATGCAATATCTACAGCGTGCATGGCCGGGGAGTCACTGGTGATGGACACGCAACGCCTGAATATTGAACCGGCAGACGTCCACGCGGTGTGGGCGCTGTTGAGCGCCATTCCCGACCCGGAAGTGCCGGTACTGAGCATCACCGATCTGGGCATGGTGCGTAGCGTGGCGCGCCAGGCGCAGGGCTGGGTGATTGGCTTTACGCCCACCTACTCAGGCTGCCCGGCGACGGAGCATCTGCTGGCTGCTATCCGCGAAGCGATGACCGCGCAGGGATATCTGCCGGTACATATCGTTATCCAGCTTGACCCGCCGTGGACGACAGACTGGATGAGCGCGCCAGCACGCGAACGCCTGCGTCGCTACGGTATCAGCCCGCCGCAGGCGCACGCCTGCCACACCGGTTTACCGACGCAGGTGAGCTGCCCGCGCTGCGCCAGTACGCAGAGCACCCTAATCAGCGAGTTTGGCTCCACGGCCTGTAAAGCGCTGTACCGCTGCGACAATTGTCGCGAGCCGTTCGACTATTTCAAATGTATCTGAGGGCAGTGATGACAACTTTTCATTCACTTACGGTGGCAAGCGTAGAGGCGGAAACCGTTGACGCGGTGACCATCACCTTTGCCATCCCGCAGGCGCTTCAGCACGCGTACCGTTTTCGTCCTGGCCAGCATTTAACGCTAAAAACGCACCTCGCGGGTGAAGATCTGCGCCGCTGTTACTCTATCTGTCGCAGCCGACATCCGGGTGAAATCAGCGTGGCGGTGAAAGCCATCGAAGGCGGGCGTTTCTCACGCTATGCGCAACGCGAAATCCGCGAGGGCATGACGCTGGAGGTCATGGTGCCGCAAGGGCAGTTTGGCTATCAGCCGCAGGCCCGGCATGAAGGATGCTACCTTGGCATCGCCGCCGGTTCCGGCATCACGCCGATGCTGGCCATTGTTGCCGCCACGCTGCAAACCGAGCCACACAGCCACTTCACGCTGATTTACGGCAATCGCAGCAGCCAGAGCATGATGTTTCGCCAGGCGCTGGCCGATTTGAAAGACCGCTATCCGCAGCGCCTGCAACTGGTGTCGGTATTCAGCCAGGAGACGCTGGAGAGCGACCTGTTACACGGGCGAATCGACAGCGAAAAATTACGCGCGCTCGGTGAGCGGCTGATTGATTTTTCACGCTTTGAGCAGGCCTTTATTTGTGGCCCGTCGGCAATGATGGACGACGCTGAAAATGCGCTGCTGGCGCTGGGGATGGCGGCAGAAACTATCCACCTCGAACGTTTCAACACGCCGGGTAAAGCGGTGCGCCAAAGCGTTGGCGTGCAGGCTCAGGGGCGCAGCGTCACCGTGCGCCAGGATGGGCGCGATCGCCTGATAACCCTGAGCGCCGATGATGAAAGCATCCTTGATGCGGCGCTGCGACAAGGTGCCGACCTGCCGTACGCCTGTAAAGGCGGCGTCTGTGCAACCTGTAAATGCAAAGTGTTACGCGGCGAAGTTGCGATGGCGATGAACTACAGCCTGGAGCCGGACGAGCTGGCGGCAGGGTACGTGCTGAGTTGCCAGTCGCTGCCAAAAGGCGATGACGTGGTGGTTGATTTTGACGCGCGGGGGATGGCATGAGCGGACTGATGCAAACCCGCCACGATCGCGTGTTGCGGCTAACACTTAACCGCCCACAGGCGCGTAATGCGCTCAACAACGCGCTGCTTGGCGAACTCGCCGATGCGCTGGACGCAGCCGCAACCGATCCGGGTATCGCGGCCTGCCTGATTACGGGTAACAGACGTTTTTTTGCCGCAGGCGCGGATTTACACGAAATGGCGCAAAACGACCTCGCCGCCACGCTCAATGATATCCGCCCCCGCTTATGGGCGCGCATCGATGCATTCAACAAACCTTTGATTGCCTCGGTGAACGGTTACGCGCTCGGCGCTGGCTGCGAGCTGGCAATGCTGTGCGATGTGGTCATCGCAGGGGACAACGCCCGTTTCGGCCTGCCGGAAATCACGCTCGGGCTGATGCCAGGCGCGGGTGGTACGCAGCGGCTTATCCGCAGCGTCGGCAAAGCGCTTGCCAGCAAAATGGTGCTCAGCGGTGAGGCGATAACCGCCCGCCAGGCGCAGCAGGCCGGGCTGATCAGCGATGTCACGCCGGTTGCGCTAACCGATGAATACGCCCTGCAACTGGCAACCACCATCGCCAGCCGCGCGCCGCTGGCGTTGCAGGCGGCGAAACAGGCGTTGCGCCAGGCGCAGGAGGTCAGCCTGCATGCCGGGCTGAGCACCGAGCGCCAGCTCTTTACGCTGCTGGCGGCAACGGACGATCGTCGCGAAGGCATCACTGCTTTTATCGAAAAACGCTCCCCCGAATTCAAAGGACGCTAATCATGGACGCACTTATTTTAAGCACCATCGAGCACGGGGTGATGACCCTGACCCTGAATCGCCCGGCGCGGCTGAACAGCTTTAATGACGAGATGCATCATCAGCTCGCTGATTGTCTGACTCAGGCAGAGCGGGACGAGACGGTGCGCTGCCTGCTTATTACCGGCGCCGGGCGCGGTTTTTGCGCAGGCCAGGATCTCAACGACCGAAACGTTGATCCCAGCGGCCCGCCACCGGATCTCGGCGACTCCGTCGAGCGCTTTTACAACCCGCTGGTGCGTCGGCTCGCCAGGCTGCCAAAACCGGTGATTGCCGCCGTAAACGGTGTCGCCGCCGGCGCAGGGGCAACGCTTGCGTTGGGCTGTGATATCGTCATTGCCTCCCGCTCAGCAACCTTTGTTATGGCCTTCAGTAAGCTCGGTCTGGTGCCTGACTGCGGCGGAAGCTGGTATCTGCCGCGCCTTGCCGGGCGCGCCAGAGCGATGGGACTGGCGCTGCTTGGCGACAAACTCAGCGCGGAGCAGGCCTGGCAGTGGGGCATGATTTGGCAGATGGTCGAAGAGAACGAACTGCCCGACACCAGCCTGCAACTGGCGCGCCACCTGGCCCAACAGCCGACTTACGGTCTGGGACTCATCAAACAGGCGCTGCTCGCCTCTGAAACCAACACGCTTGATGAACAACTGACGCTGGAGCGCGACTACCAGCGGCTGGCCGGGCGCAGCGATGATTACCGCGAAGGGGTGAGCGCTTTTCTGGCAAAACGCCCAGCGCATTTTACGGGGAAATAAAATGAGCGAGCTATTTACCGTCGCGGTGATTGGCAGCGGCACGATGGGCGCGGGGATTGCGGAAGTCGCCGCCAGCAACGGCCACCAGGTATTGCTGTACGACATTGCGGGCGATGCGCCTGCCCGCGCTATCGAGGGTATTCGCCAGCGGCTGGCCTCCCGCGTTGCTCGCGGAAAAATTGACGCACAGCGCAGCGAAACCATTCTTGCCTGCCTGCGCCCGGTCACAGAACTGCATGATTTAGCCCGTGCAGGTCTGGTTATCGAAGCCGCATCTGAGCGCCTGGAGATCAAAACGGCGCTCTTTAAACAGCTGGCAGAAATCTGCCCGGCAGAAACGCTGCTGACCAGCAACACCTCATCGATTTCCATCACCGCCATTGCGGCGGATATCCCGCACCCGGAGCGCGTGGCCGGACTGCACTTTTTTAACCCCGCGCCGGTAATGACGCTGGTTGAAGTGGTCAGCGGGCTGGCGACCTCCGCGCAAGTGGTGGACACGCTTTGCGCCATCGCCTCCCGTTGGGGTAAGCAGCCGGTGCGCTGCCAGTCCACGCCAGGTTTTATCGTTAACCGTGTGGCGCGACCTTTCTATGCCGAAGCCTGGCGCGCGCTGGAAGAGCAGATCGCACCCGCCGAAACGATTGACGCTGCGCTGCGTGATGCTGGCAGGTTTCCGATGGGGCCGCTGGAACTTACCGATCTGATTGGTCAGGACGTCAACTTTGCCGTCACCTGCTCGGTATTTAACGCGTTCTGGCAGGAGCGGCGCTTTCTGCCATCGCTGTTTCAGCAGGAGCTGGTGCTGGCCGGGCGGCTCGGCAAGAAGAGCGGTCACGGCGTCTACCGCTGGCCGGGTGAGCATCAGCCCGACTGGCTGGCAGAAAAAGGAACCGGCGCACAGGCCCGGCAGGTTATCACTGCTCGTGACAGTGTCACTAAAAATCCTCTGACCGAGCTGGACGAGCTGCTGCTGATAGAGACCGATGGCGAGACGGCACAGTCGCTGTCTGCCCGCCGACAGCGCCCGGTGGTGGTTTTTGATTTGAGCGAAGGCGACACGGTCGTGCTGGCGGCGGCAGCGAGTAATCAGCAGGCCGACACGGACAAGGCCGTGCGCTATTTCCAGCAGCAGGGCAAGCGGGTGTTGCAGATTGCCGACTATCCGGGGCTTTTGGTGTGGCGCACGGTCGCCATGCTTGTCAATGAAGCGCTGGACGCATTGCAAAAAGGTGTCGCCAGCGCCGCGGATATCGATACCGCCATGCGCCTGGGCGTGAATTACCCGCGCGGGCCGCTGCGCTGGGGCGAAATGCTTGGCTGGCAACGCGTGCTGCGCGTGCTGGAAAACCTGCAACGTTACTACGGCGAGGAGCGTTATCGCCCCTGTTCATTACTGCGCCAACGCGCGCTGACGGAGGGATGTTATGAGTCATAACGCCTGGCGCAACGCGCGCGCCATGTATGAAAACGATAACTGCGCGAGGGCGCTGGGTATCGACATCATTGAGATGGATGACGGGGCAGCAACGGTCACGATGACCGTGACGCAGCAGATGCTTAACGGCCATCAATCCTGTCACGGCGGGCAGCTTTTTTCACTGGCGGACACGGCGTTCGCTTACGCCTGTAACAGCCAGGGCCTGGCGGCTGTCGCCTCTGCCTGCCAGATCGATTTTCTGCGTCCTGCGTTTGCGGGCGACAAACTGACGGCCACGGCGAGCGTGCGCCACCAGGGCAAACTGACCGGTGTCTATGACATCGAAATCGTTAACCAGCAGCAGAAAACCGTGGCGCTGTTTCGCGGGAAATCTCACCGCACAGGCGGCAACGTAACAGGAGAACAGGATGCGTGATGCCTTTATTTGCGACGGTGTTCGCACACCGGTAGGGCGCTATGGCGGCGCACTCGCGACGGTGCGCGCCGATGATTTAGCCGCCATTCCCCTTAAAGCGCTGTTGGCGCGTTATCCACGGCTTGATGCCGAACGTATTGATGATGTGATTCTGGGCTGCGCCAACCAGGCCGGGGAGGACAACCGCAACGTGGCGCGCATGGCGACCTTACTCGCCGGGCTACCCCAGAGCGTTTCCGGGACCACCATCAACCGCTTATGTGGCTCCGGACTTGATGCCATCGGTTTTGCCGCGCGCGCAATTAAAGCGGGCGATGCCGAACTGCTGCTGGCGGGCGGCGTGGAGTCCATGTCGCGCGCGCCGTTTGTGATGGGTAAAGCCAGCGCGGCGTTTCAGCGCCAGGCGGAGCTGTTTGATACCACCATCGGCTGGCGTTTTGTGAACCCGCTCATGGCCCAGCACTTTGGCACTGACAGCATGCCGGAAACCGCAGAGAATGTAGCGCAGTTGTTAAATATCAGCCGAAGCGATCAGGATGCTTTCGCCTGGCGTAGCCAGCAACGCGCCGCCCGCGCTCAGCGTGAGGGCATTCTGGCCCAGGAGATCGTACCGGTACTGGTCGCGGGCAAAAAGGGCGCGGTCAGCGAGATAAGCCAGGATGAGCATCCGCGACCGGAGACGACGCCAGACCAGCTTAGCGCGTTGAAAGCCCCGTTTCGCGCCAATGGTGTCATCACGGCGGGCAATGCTTCCGGCGTTAACGATGGCGCAGCCGCGCTGATTATTGCCAGCGAACAGATGGCGCTTGCCCAGGGGTTAACACCGCGAGCACGCATCCTGGCGATGGCCACCGCAGGCGTAGAGCCACGCCTGATGGGGCTGGGGCCAGTGCCCGCCACGCGAAAAGTGCTGGAGCGTGCCGGGCTAAGCATTCATCAGATGGATGTTATTGAATTAAACGAAGCGTTTGCAGCGCAGGCGCTGGGCGTACTCAGGCAGCTGGGTATCGCTGACGACGCTGCGCATGTCAATCCTAACGGGGGAGCCATTGCGTTAGGCCATCCGCTGGGCATGAGCGGCGCGCGGCTGGCCTTAACCGCCAGTCTCGAATTACAACGACGAAACGGGCGATATGCGCTCTGTACGATGTGTATCGGCGTGGGTCAGGGCATTGCCATGATCCTGGAAAAAGTGTGAGCCACCTGCGAGTACCCGACAAAATGATAAGAACCGACAAGCTTGACCCTATCGAATGTGCATCGCGCGATGAACTGGAAGCCTTGCAGACCACGCGCATGAAATGGACGCTGCAACATGCGTACCAAAATGTACCGATGTATCGCCGAAAATTCGACGCGGCGGGCGTACATCCTGACGATTTCAAAGAGCTGAGTGATATCCGCAAGTTTCCCTGTACCACCAAGCAGGATTTGCGTGACAACTACCCGTTCGACACCTTTGCCGTGCCAATGGAGCAGGTCGTGCGCGTGCATGCTTCATCCGGCACCACCGGTAAACCCACGGTCGTGGGCTACACGCAGCGAGATATTGATAACTGGGCCAGTCTTGTTGCGCGCTCATTACGGGCGGCGGGCGGTACGGCGAAGGATAAAATTCACGTTGCTTATGGTTATGGATTGTTCACCGGCGGGCTGGGCGCGCATTACGGCGCGGAGCGTCTGGGCGCGACGGTGATTCCGATGTCCGGCGGGCAGACGGAAAAACAGGCGCAGCTGATCCGGGATTTTCAGCCGGACATGATCATGGTCACGCCGTCGTACTGCCTGAATCTTATCGAGGAGCTGGAGCGGCAAATGGGCGGCGATGCCAGCGGCTGTTCGCTGCGTGTCGGCGTTTTTGGCGCAGAACCCTGGACGCGGGCAATGCGTGACGAAATAGAACGGCGCCTCGGTATCACGGCGCTGGATATTTACGGTCTGTCCGAAGTGATGGGGCCGGGTGTGGCGATGGAGTGCATCGAAACCGCCGACGGGCCAACTATCTGGGAAGATCACTTTTACCCGGAGATTGTAAACCCTAACGATGGCACGCCGCTGGCAGACGGAGAGCAGGGCGAACTGCTGTTTACCACGCTGACCAAAGAAGCGCTGCCGGTTATCCGCTATCGCACGAGGGATTTAACCCGCCTGTTGCCGGGCACCGCGCGTACCATGCGGCGTATGGATCGCATCAGCGGGCGCTCTGACGATATGCTGATTATTCGTGGTGTTAATGTGTTCCCGTCGCAGCTGGAAGAAGAGATCGTCAAATTTGAGCATCTCTCGCCACATTATCAGTTAGAAGTGCAACGCAACGGCCATCTTGATTCACTTGCCGTGCGCGTGGAGCTTAAAGAGAGCAGTTTGTGGCTAAGCCACGAGCAGCGCTGCCAGGTGTGTCACCAGTTGCGCCATCGCATCAAATCAATGGTGGGCATCTCGACCGATATCACCATTGTTAACTGTGGCAGCCTGCCGCGCTCGGAAGGTAAAGCCTGTCGGGTGTTTGACTTACGCAAGGCGGCCAACAGTTAATCATCCTCCCTGCAGGGGTAGCCAGGGGGTTATGCTATGATTCGCTGTGGGCCTATAACACTACTTCACTGAATCACATGAACAAACTGGATGAGTTTTTGCAGCGCGCCGCCAGCGACGGGCCGGTCAGCGGCACCTCGTTAATTGCCTCACTTTATGGCGATGCACTGTTGCATCGTGGCGGTGAAGTCTGGCTAGGAAGCCTGGTGGCGCTCCTTGAAGGGCTGGGGTTTGGTGAACGCTTTGTTCGCACAGCGCTATTTCGCCTGAATAAAGAAGGGTGGCTGGATGTGGAGCGCATCGGGCGGCGCAGCTTTTATCGCTTAAGCGATCGCGGCCAGCGCCAGGCGCGGCGGGCGGAGAGCAAAATCTACCGTGCCGAACAACCTGCGTGGGACGGCACCTGGCTGCTGTTGCTCTCAGAAGGACTGGACAAAGCAACGCTGGCGGATGTGAAAAAACAGCTGATGTGGCAGGGGTTTGGCGCGCTGGCGCCGAGCCTGATGGCATCGCCATCGCAAAAGCTGCCGGATGTGCAGGCCTTCTTACATGAAGCGGGCGTGGCCGGGCAGGTTATCTGTTTCGAGGCCAGCTGCCCGCCGGGGCTGTCGCATGGCGCATTGCGCTCGCGCGTGGAAAGTTGCTGGCAACTGACCGGGCAGAACGCAATGTATGAAGCGTTTATCCGCATGTTCCGCCCGCTGCTCACACTGCTGGAGAGCGAAACACTGACGCCGGAGCGCTGCTTTCACCTGCAACTGCTGCTGATTCATTTTTATCGTCGCGTGGTGCTCAAAGATCCCATGTTGCCGGAAGCGCTACTGCCGCCGCACTGGGCCGGGCAGAGCGCCCGCCAGCTCTGTATTAATATCTGGCAACGGTTGGCTGCCGGTTCGCTGGCGTTTGTCAGCGAGAAAGGTGAAACCTCTGTCGGGCCGCTGCCTGAACCTGGCAGCCTCTATTTTCAACGTTTCAAACGCTAACAGGAGCCGCAATGCCCATTTATCAGATTGATGGAATGACGCCTGTCGTCCCGCCGGAGAGCTATGTTCACCCAACGGCAGTACTGATTGGCGATGTTATTTTAGGTAAAAGGGTTTATGTCGGGCCAAACGCCAGTCTGCGCGGTGATTTTGGTCGTATCGTCGTCTGTGACGGGGCGAATATTCAGGATAACTGCGTGATGCACGGTTTTCCAGGCCAGGACACGGTGGTTGAAGAAGAGGGGCATATTGGTCACAGCGCGATTTTGCATGGCTGCGTTATCAAACGTAATGCGCTGATTGGCATGAACGCCGTGATCCTCGATGGCGCAATCATCGGTGAAAACAGTATCGTTGGCGCCGCTGCTTTTATTAAGGCCAACGCAGAGATGCCCGCCAACTATTTGATTGTCGGCAGCCCGGCAAAAGCTATCCGTCGCTTACGCGATGAGGAAATGGACTGGAAAAAGCAGGGCACGCGGGAGTATCAGGTGCTGGTTGAGCGCTGTCAGCAGACGCTGCGGGAAGTGGAACCCTTGCAAGAGGCTGAAGCGGGGCGCAAAAGACTGGTGTTTGATGAGAATTTACGACCCAAAAAATAGTCCCTCGCTTCGAAAAGCGAGGGCGAACATCAGGCAGCGACCAGGCTGTCGATAGCGGCTTTCGCATCGTTTTGCGCTTTGGACGCCACTTCCGGGCCGTAGGCGATGCCTTCGGCAAAGACAAAGTTCACATCGGTAATACCGATGAAACCGAGGAACAGTTTCAGGTAAGGTGCGACCAGGTCAGACGGGGTATCTTTATGGATACCGCCACGGCTGGAGAGGATAACCGCACGTTTGCCGGTGACCAGGCCTTCCGGGCCCGCTTCGGTGTAACGGAAAGTGACGCCCGCGCGCGCAACCAGGTCGAAATAGTTTTTCAGCTGCGTCGGGATGTTGAAGTTGTACATCGGGGCATTAATCACGATAACATCATGCGCTTTCAGTTCTTCGATAAGCTCATCAGACAGGGTCAGCGCTTCCTGCTGGCGCGGCGTCAACGGCGCATCGCTCGGGCGCAGCGCGCCAACCAGCTCGCCATCCAGCACCGGCACCGGGTTTGCGGCCAGGTCGCGTACGGTAATCTGATCGGCAGCGTGCTTTTCGCGCCACTGCTCAATAAAATAATCTGCCAGCTGACCAGACTGTGAATACCCTGCCAGAATACTGGATTTAAGGACTAAAACCTTACGCATAGGATGTTTCCTTTGTTGTTTTTACGGTGGGTTGCCCCGTCTTTAGCGTCACACTCTATTCACAAACTCCTGGAATGAATAGCGCAATATATCGAATCCTATATTCGAATTTCTTGAACAAGAAAAGGATTCTCCCGATGTGTTATTCTAGGGTCATTATCTTCAGAAGACGTTTTCAGGCAGTGCTCTGCCCATTAAATCTATGACTGAACAACAAAATCTCACCATCAGCTCTCTCTGGCAGCAGCTTGATAACGTGATGCTACGCGACCGCCAGCGCTTTGCGCGCCGCTTGCAGGGCAGTAAGAAAGTTAAAAATCCTGAATCTCAGCAGGCGCTGTTTGCACAGTTGCAGCAGGAGATAGCGCAAGCGGCGGAAAAAGTCCTGGCGCGCACGGCGTCACGCCCGGCGATTACCTACCCGGACAACTTGCCTGTCAGCCAGAAAAAACAAGCTATTCTGGAGGCGGTGCGCGACCATCAGGTAGTGATTGTTGCAGGTGAAACCGGTTCCGGTAAAACCACGCAGCTGCCAAAAATATGTATGGAGCTGGGGCGCGGCATTAAGGGCCTGATTGGTCACACGCAGCCGCGGCGTCTGGCGGCGCGTACCGTTGCGAACCGTATCGCCGAAGAGCTGCAAACGGAGCCGGGCGGCTGCATCGGCTACAAGGTGCGTTTTAGCGATCACGTCAGCGACAATACCATGGTCAAACTGATGACCGACGGTATTTTGCTGGCGGAAATCCAGCAAGACAGGCTGCTGATGCAGTACGACACCATCATTATTGATGAAGCGCATGAGCGCAGCCTGAACATCGACTTTCTGCTTGGCTACCTGCGTGAGCTGCTGCCAAAGCGCCCGGATCTGAAAGTTATCATTACCTCCGCAACCATCGATCCGGAGCGTTTCTCGCGCCACTTTAATAATGCGCCGATTATCGAAGTTTCCGGTCGCACTTATCCGGTGGAAGTGCGTTACCGGCCGATAGTGGAAGAGGCGGACGACACCGAGCGCGATCAGTTGCAGGCGATTTTTGATGCCGTCGAGGAGCTGGGGCACGAAAGCGCGGGCGATATACTGATCTTTATGAGCGGCGAGCGTGAAATTCGCGACACGGCGGATGCGCTGAGTAAACTCAACCTGCGGCATACAGAAATCCTGCCGCTCTATGCCCGGTTATCAAACAGCGAGCAGAACCGGGTGTTCCAGTCCCACAGTGGGCGGCGCATTGTGCTGGCGACCAACGTGGCGGAAACCTCACTGACCGTGCCGGGCATCAAATATGTTATCGACCCTGGCACTGCGCGTATCAGTCGTTACAGTTACCGCACCAAAGTGCAGCGCCTGCCGATTGAGCCGGTCTCCCAGGCCTCGGCTAACCAGCGCAAAGGGCGCTGCGGGCGCGTATCCGAAGGGATCTGTATTCGTCTCTATTCGGAAGATGATTTTAATTCGCGGCCAGAATTTACCGACCCGGAGATCCTGCGTACCAACCTGGCGTCGGTTATTTTGCAAATGACGGCGTTAGGTCTTGGCGATATCGCCGCGTTCCCGTTTGTCGAAGCGCCGGACAAACGTAATATTCAGGACGGGGTGCGTCTGCTGGAAGAGCTGGGCGCTATCACCACCGATGAACAACAGACGGCGTATAAGCTCACGCCGCTGGGTCGCCAGCTCTCGCAACTGCCGGTCGACCCGCGCCTGGCCCGTATGGTGCTGGAAGCACAGAAATATGGCTGCGTGCGCGAAGCGATGATCATCACCTCCGCGCTCTCCATTCAGGACCCGCGTGAACGCCCGCTGGATAAAAAGCAGGCATCGGATGAAAAACACCAGCGTTTTCAGGATAAAGAGTCCGATTTTCTCGCGTTTGTAAACCTGTGGAACTATCTCGGTGAGCAGCAAAAAGCGCTTTCGTCTAATCAGTTCCGCCGCCAGTGCAAGGTGGATTTCCTCAATTACCTGCGCGTGCGCGAATGGCAGGATATCTATACGCAGCTTCGCCAGGTGGTGAAAGAGCTGGGCATCCCTGTGAATAGCGAACCGGCGGCGTACCGTGAGATTCATATTGCGCTACTGACCGGTCTGCTTTCGCATATCGGGATGAAAGATGCGGACAAACAAGAATTTACCGGCGCGCGTAATGCACGGTTTTCTATTTTTCCTGGCTCCGGGTTATTCAAAAAACCGCCGAAATGGGTGATGGTGGCAGAACTGGTCGAAACCAGCCGCCTGTGGGGGCGCATCGCGGCGCGTATCGATCCTGAGTGGGTGGAGCCGCTCGCACAGCACTTAATTAAGCGCTCATACAGCGAGCCGCACTGGGAACGCACGCAGGGTGCGGTGATGGCAACGGAAAAAGTCACCCTGTACGGGCTACCGATTGTTGCAGCGCGCAAGGTGAATTATAGCCAGATAGACCCGACGCTGAGCCGCGAGTTATTTATTCGCCATGCGCTGGTCGAGGGTGACTGGCAAACCCGGCATGCTTTTTTCCGCGAAAACCTCAAGCTGCGCGCGGAAATCGAGGAACTGGAACATAAGTCGCGCCGCCGTGACATTCTGGTGGATGATGAAACGCTGTTTGAGTTTTACGATCAGCGTATCAGCCATGAAGTAGTTTCCGCTCGCCATTTCGACAGTTGGTGGAAAAAGGCCAGCCGCGAAACGCCCGATTTGCTGAATTTTGAAAAAAGCATGCTTATCAAAGAGGGAGCAGAGCAGGTCAGTAAGCTGGATTACCCTAACTTCTGGCATCAGGGCAACCTTAAGCTGCGTCTTAGCTATCAGTTTGAGCCGGGCGCAGATGCCGATGGCGTCACGGTGCATATCCCGCTGCCGCTTCTCAACCAGGTTGAAGAGAGTGGTTTTGAGTGGCAGATCCCCGGTCTGCGCCGGGAGCTTATCATCGCGCTGATTAAATCGCTGCCCAAACCCACGCGTCGTAATTTTGTGCCCGCGCCGAACTACGCGGAGGCGTTTCTTGGCCGGGTAACGCCGCTGGAGCTGCCTTTGCTGGATGCACTGGAGCGTGAGCTGCGCAGAATGACCGGGGTGACCGTTGACAGGGAGGCGTGGCACTGGGATCAGGTGCCCGATCACCTGAAAATCACTTTCCGCGTGGTAGATGATAAAAACAAAAAGCTGCTTGAAGGGCGCTCGCTGGCAGCGTTAAAAGAGCAGCTAAAAGGCAAAGTGCAGGAGACGCTCTCTGCCGTGGCCGACGACGGTATCGAGCAAAGCGGTTTGCATATCTGGAGTTTCGGCACGCTGGCTGAAAGTTATGAGCAGAAGCGCGGTAACTATAAGGTGAAGGCCTGGCCCGCGCTGGTCGATGAGCGCGACAGCGTGGCTATCAAGCTGTTTGATAACCCGCAGGAGCAGCAACAGGCCATGTGGCGCGGTGTGCGGCGCTTGTTGTTACTGAACATTCCTTCGCCCATTAAGTACCTGCATGAAAAGCTGCCCAACAAAGCCAAGCTGGGGCTCTATTTCAATCCTTACGGGAAAGTGCTTGATTTGATTGATGACTGTATTTCCTGTGGCGTCGATAAGCTGATTGACGAGGCGGGCGGGCCGGTATGGACACAGGAGGCTTTTGCTGCGCTGCATGAAAAGGTTCGCGCTGAGCTTAATGAAACGGTGGTTGATATTGCTAAGCAGGTCGAGCAGATCCTTACCGCTGTGTTTACTATCAACAAGCGCCTGAAAGGGCGGGTAGATATGACGATGGCGCTGGGGCTATCGGATATCAAAGCGCAAATGGGCGGACTGGTCTATCGCGGTTTTGTGACGGGTAATGGTTTCAAACGCCTCGGCGATACCCTGCGCTATTTGCATGCTATCGAGAAACGTCTGGAAAAACTGGCGGTCGATCCGCATCGCGATCGCGCGCAAATGCTGAAAGTGGAACAGGTTCAGCAGGCATGGCAGCAGTGGTTAAATAAACTGCCGCCCGCACGGCGCGAAGACGATGATGTGAAAGAGATCCGCTGGATGATTGAGGAGCTGCGCGTGAGTTACTTCGCGCAGCAGCTGGGTACGCCGTACCCTATTTCCGACAAGCGCATTTTGCAGGCGATGGAGCAAATCGCCGCATAATTCAGTGACGCCTGCTTATAACGTAGGCGTCCTGGGTTTTATCCCGCTAATAGATATTTCCTGGGGAAACGGCGCGGCGGGTAAAAAGTAGGGATGTGAATTAGAATTTATGCTTTTTACCCCCAGTCGGGGAATATGATTTGGATAACAGAGTAAATTATTTTCTGAATTATTATTATCATTGGGTTGAACAAACGCTAAATTTCTTAACAGAAAATCATATTTATTTAATTTCAGTCGCCGCGCCATCACTCTTTGCGTGTTCATTTTCCCGCACTGAACATCATAATACGCTGCGGTATTTTTAACCGCCACCATCTTCTGCGCAAAGGGGATGTATTTGATATCATTTACTGCCAGCGCGTAGGCAGCCTTAGTGCTGCGGCAAACCATAGCGCGTAGATAATTTGTTATGTACATAATTAATTTCCCGCCATCTCATTTTTTAATCGTTGAAAAAAATTAATTCAACACTTGCCTATATTCTATAAAAAAACAATTCAAAAAGAGTTTATCTTTTTTATATAGCATCTTTTTTCAATAGCGCTAAGTTACCTCCCGAGCGATTACATATCTGATATGTATAACGGCAATGTTGCCAAAAATAAAAAGAGAGAAAAACCATGCCTGGAATTTCAACACGTCTTCAACCTTCGCCGCGAATTGTTGCTATTGAGCAGGCGTTAAAATTGCAAAAATCAAAAGCTAAAGATTCCGTGCTGGAATCCGTGTGCGGGGGGCAGATATTGCGGGTGAAAAACAGCAACAATACCCGGTTTGTGATGGGTATGCCAACAGGGGACTCACCGATGGTGACCGGGCTGGCTTTACGTTATTTCGACCAGATAAGCCAAAAGCTATAAGGCCGCTGGCTTACGCCGTGTGCTAAGCTAGTCCGGCGATTCGCTCAGTTAACCCATGCGAGGGTAAAACCGTCCCAACCTTTACTGCCCACGGTTTGCATGGCCGTCACCGTCAGACGTGGGTTTGTCCCCATCATTTCAATAAATTTACGTACGCCCTGTACGCTGGCATCGGTAGTGGCAGGGTTTATGACTTCCCCCTCGCGCACGACGTTATCGCCGACAATCAGCGTGCCGGGATGCGCGTAGTGCAAAGCCCATTTCAGATAGGTTGGGTTATTGGGTTTATCAGCATCAATAAAAATAAGATCAAACGGCGGGTGGTTACCGAGGTTTTCCAGCGTTTCCAGCGCCGGGCCTTCCGCGACCGTTACGCGATCTGCCACGCCCGCAAAGGTTAAATTTTCTCTGGCAATGGCGGCATGTAGTGGCGAGGCTTCAAGGGTGAGCAACTCACCGTCGGGCGGCAGTTCCCGCGCCATCCATAGCGTGCTGTAACCGCCAAGAGTGCCAATTTCAAGGATACGTTTAGCGCGCACCATGCGCACAAATAGCGCCAGTAACTGCCCCTGGGTGGGGGAGACATCAATTGCCGGTAACCCCGCGCGCTGGTTGTTTGCCAGCACCTGTTGCAGAGTTTCATCTGCCGGGATCAACATTTTTTCAAGATATTCATCAACCGCGGACCACTTCTGCTGCATAGCATTACTCCTGCGTTGTTTTAATTCAGCCCCGACCAGCCACCTCCCAGCGCGCGGTAGAGATCAACCTGTGCCAGTAACAGATTATTTTTAACCTGTACAACATTCAGTTGTGTGGAAAAGAGCGTCCGTTGGGCGTCAAGTACGTCCAGATAGGAGGAATAACCGTTACGATAACGGTTTTGCGCAATGCGCAATGTTTCCTGCGAAGCCTGCTGCTGGCCTTCCAGCTCGGTCAGTTGCTCGCCAAGACGCGTGATAGCCTCAAGACTGTCATTCACTTCTTTAAACGCATTGCGTACGGTTTTTTCATAGCTAAAGAGCGCCTGGTTACGCTGGGACATTGAGATATCCACCTGGGCGTTCAGCGCCTGGCGGTTAAGTAGCGGCGCGAGAATACTGCCACCCAGGCTCCACAGCTGCAACGGATTGTCCAGCAAACCAGGCAGAGTATTATCCTGCACGCTGCCGCTGGCCGTCAGGTTAATTGACGGCAACAGTTTGGCCTGTGAAGACCTGAGCGTCGCATCAGCAGCCAGCAGTTGACGCTGCGCCTGGACAACATCCGGTCGACGATTGAGCAAGGACGATGGCAACTGTGACGGCAGCTTTAGGGGGGTCAGCGTAGCAAAATGACTGCGCTGAACCGCGCCAGGGTTGCTGCCAAGCAGAATGGTCAGGGCATTCTCTTGCTGGCTGATTTGACGCTGTAATACCGGCAGCTGGGCACGGGTTGAGCGCAATTCGGTGTCCGACTGCATCAGCTCCAGACGAGAAGTATAGCCTGTTTCATACTGACGGCGGGCGAGTTGCCAGGCTTCTTCGCGCGCTTTTAACGTAGCTTGCGTCACGCGCAGCTGCTCATCAAGCGACAACAACGTGAGATAACCACTGGCGATATTGGTCGCAACCGTTAAGTCAGCAGCGGCCGCCGCTGCCTTTTGCGCCTCAAGCGTCGCGTCCGCTGCGTGTGCAGCATTGCGATTCACTCCCCAGATATCCACATCGTAGCTGGCCGTCAGGTTGCCTTTATAAACCGTTCCATAAACCGGCAAACCGGTCGCGGCAGATTGCGAGCGCGCACGGGTTGCTGAAAGCTGCGCATCCAGTTCCGGGAAAAGCGCGCCGTTGGCAGCATACGCGCGCGCCTGATATTCATTGACGCGCTCACGGGCAATCAGGACATCACTGTTATAGCGTAAACCTTGATCTACATAGCGATTTAACTGACTGTCATGAAAATTCCGCCACCACAGACTGTCGTTTTTACTCAGCGGACCGGTATCATTTCGCCAGGCTGTCGGGATGTTTAGCGAAGGGTTTGCCTGCTGGACATTAACCGACTGGCAGCCTGCCAGTATCAGACTCAGGGCGACGGCAGTCGCTCTGCTCCTCATTGCGCGACCTCTTTTGTATCGATGTAAACCTGCACCGACATCCCAGGGCGCAGGCGCGCCAGCTCTTCAGCTTTTCCATCAACAGCAATGCGCACCGGTATACGCTGCGCGATTTTAACAAAGTTACCGGTGGCGTTATCCGGGCTGATTGCGCTGAATTCAACACCGGTTGCCGGTGAGATACTTTCAACACGGCCAGCAAAAGCGCGGCCATCCAGCGCATCGACGGTGAAACGCACCGGTTGGCCGAGGCGAACATCGGCCAGTTGCGTCTCTTTGAGATTGGCTATCACCCAACGCTGGGAAGGTACCAGCGCCGTCAGTCGCGTTCCGGCAGCAACATATGCCCCAAGACGCACACTTATCTGCCCCAGTTGTCCGTCGCGCGGAGCAACGATCCGGGTGTTTTGTAAATCGATCTGCGCCAGTTCCAGCGCCGCTTTGGCACTTTCTACATCGGCCTGCAATGAAGCATGATTGACGATGGTCGTTTGCAAGTCCTGGCGGGAAGTTTCAAGCGTGGCCTGCGCCTGCGCAACGTTGGCGGTGTTTTCCGCCGCGGTGGCAAGTGCCGCATCGCGCTCGCGCACTGAAAGAGAGCCATCCGCAGCCAGTTCTTTCACGCGTTTTAAATCGGCCTGCGCTTTCAGATTCTGCGCTTTGGTGCTGGCAAGGGCGGCTTCATTACGTTTGATAATCGCCTGCGCGCTTTTGCGCTGCTGTATATTATTTTCCAGTGCCGCCTGTTTCATCGCGAGGGTTGCCTGCGCCTGGTGGACACGCTGGCGGTAAATACGGTCGTCAATCTGCATAATCAGACTGCCTTTTTTTACCCAGGCGAAATCCTGCGTGGCGACCTCGGTGATATAGCCGTTAACCTGCGGGCTGATAAATGTTGTCTGCCCGTGCACATAGGCATTATCCGTAAACTGTGTCTGGCGGGTAAAAGGGGGAAGTTGCCAGGCGTAAAGGATAACCAGTACGCCGACCACAACGATGGCGGCTGCGGTAAAGATAGACACGATCCGCACGTTACTGCGGGTATTTTCCCGCGCTTTGGCTGCTTCCTGCTGGCTCATAGATACTCTCGTAAAATCATTATTTGCTTCCAGTTGCCCGTTTCAATGTCAGTCGGGCAGTAATACGTAGACGCAATAAGCGCCACAAAATCCATACCAGAGTGGCAGCCGCTATACTGGCCGTCAGAAGGTAAGTGTCGTTATAAGCCAGAATATTCGCCTCCCGCGTGCTGAGCGTTTGCAACTGCGTTGTGGCCTGGGCACTTAACAATGTGCTGTCATTTAACGTGCTTTGATACATTTGGCTATAGAGCTGCAAACGCTCATTCACTAAAGGGTTTAGCGTGGTGAGCTGGTCGGCCAATAGGCTGGAGTGATACTTTTCCCGCCAGGTTTGAAAGGTGCCGAGAACAGCGGAGCCAAGTAAGCCACCAATGTTCTGGCTCATGCCAAAGAGCACCGAGAAGCTGACCAGGTTTCGCGGTTCGGCGACCACGCCACCGATGCCAGCGAGCATTGCGGGAGCGATAAAAAACGCGCTGGCAAACCCGAGCAAAAACTGGCTGAGCATCAGCTGATCCGGACGAGTCAGACTGGTCGAGTGGCTGTCCATGAGCGAGGCTGCCACCATCAACGCCAGCGAAGTGACGATCGGCCAGGCCAGACGCTGCGGTTTTATGGTCAGGCAACTGGCAACGATGCCGCAGACGATCCCGGCAAGGATAGACCAGGCAAGGCGGGACATCTGTTCGTTCTGCAAACCGACATATTGCAGCCAGGCATAAATCCCGGTGTTTTGTTCAGCCAGCACGATGCGAATCAACACCATAATTAACCCAAGGCGCACGATACTGCCGCTGGAGAGCCAGCGGGTGTTGAGCAGAGGGTTAGTACGATTGTGCTCGAAAACAATTGCCGACACGATCAGTACTATGGCTGCGGCCAGCGACCAGCCAATCCACGGCGCTTCAAGCCACCAGTCGAGGCGCCCCATAGATAGCACCGCGCAGAGCAGCGCCATACCGGGGGCCAGTAAAAAGAAGGTGATAAAATCCTTCTTCTCGAACACTTTTTTACGATCGCCCGGCGGCAGCTTCAGCAAGATGACGCAGCCAAGCGAGATAAGCGCCAGCCCCAGCTCGAACAGATAAAGGCCGCGCCACTCATCCAGTTGCAGCAGTTCGGTTGAGAACAGGCGTGCCAGAGGGATGGCGAGTGAGGAGCCGGTGATGCCAATAGTTAGCGCTTTAAGGCGATGTTTCGCGGGCCATGCCTGTATCTGGTAATAGATGCCAAGCGAACTCAGCGCCGCCGCAACCATGCCGTGTGCCGCCCGAACTAACAGCGCCGAGTTGAGATCGTTAATAAATAAGTGAAAAAAGGTGACCAGCACATAGAGCACCAGAAAACCTTCCGTGAAGGCGCGCAGACCGTATTGCTGGCGGAATTTGACCAGCAGCAGGTTGATGGAAACATTGGTCATTACATAGACAGCCGGCAGCCAGGCAATTTCAGTTGACCAGGCGGCAAACGTACCTTGTAAATTTTGCAGGTTCGCTGTCACCATCGCATTGCCCAGCGCGCCGGTCATACAAACCAGCAGGCCAACAATACCGTAAGCGATACGTCTTGGTGTGCTGTGAAAGGGCGTGGAGGGAGAACCCAGCAGCATCGGTTTTTCATGGGGAGCCCACTCACGCGGTGCATAAGGATCGCTTTTCGGCTGACGCATTCTTTCTTGTGTACCTCAGGTTACAGCTTATCGACCAGGGTTGATAATTAACAGGCTAATCATTTAAAAGGGTTAGAACAAGTAATGCAAGGGTAGACGAAAAAAAGAGAACACGTGGAGAGGGTGTGTTGATAAAGCGCGAGAGGAGGGGATGTATGTCCCGGAGAACGGGGAAACCCGCTCTCCGGGGAGATATTAACTGGTGGTTTCTGCTCCCTTTTCTGTCAGCACTCCAGATTCCTCTCTGGATTTATATTCATGAGCTACTTCGTAGCCATCAGGCTGGACTTCTATAAAAATATATATACGTTGATATCCCGTCCATTCCGCAGGGAATTTAGCTCCTTTAGAACCATTGCCTAAATCCACCATTTCAGGATTGTTGTTTTCATAAACAGGAACCGGGACATTGCCAAGGTTAGGAATACTAAGGTAAGCTACAACAATTATCTTTCTGGATTGCGGCGGAACCATATCGCTATATCCCTGCTGCTGGATTACAACACTACCATCCTGAACAAAAGCGTCTGTTGCATAATACCCGGGGATGGGATCTAAAATAATATCAGCTATATATTACCTCTATAATTAATGAATGCGTATGTGTATTAAATAGCGGGTAGTGTCTTACGATAAAGAAATAAGACAATTCGTTTTGCAAATAACAAGAATATTAAAAATATTATTCGCATCAAAGGCATTGTCAACAGGTGGTTTTGACTGAGACTTATATCCTGCCTTTGTCTTAAGTATAGCAATTTTCTAAATACGCAAACCAATAATAACGAGTGATGTTTCTTATTTTTTAAAGCTTATTAAATTAGAAAAGGATACGTTCAGTGGAGAAAAAAACAGCCAGTGTGATAGTTTTATTATATAAAATTATAACACCGAAGAGCAGGGTGGAGTCTGCCCTTCGGTGCCCGTGTTATTATACCGCGCGGAAGCGGCACTCTGCATGGGATCATACTACTCCTGCATCCCGGTAAAATAATCAGTTAGTTAGGTAAAAGCACTGCCATCCCCCGGCGAAATATAACATTTGCTGTCAAAAAATAATCATTTATTTATGCAAGCATCACATATTGCAGTAGAATATCGAAAAATACTCTTGCAATCATGCAAGTCGCTACAACAATGAACATGATGCCCGTTATATTAAACACGCGCATTTACTATCCGATGTATTTAATAGCATTTATATAACTGTCTGTTGACAACAATGACTGCCCGGACCAATAAAACTCCTTTACTCTTATAATTATAACTTTATTGTTATAAAGTAATAGCAAAAAGGTACTGTGCGCTCCGTGCAGTAAAAATGCCAAATAATTTAGCCACGGCTCCTTTGACTCCCTTCGTTATTTAAAAAGATAGCTGCTCAATTTATAAACAGCCAATGTTCTACACGATGAAACGTCTGAAATTAAAATAACACTACATAAGGTACTGAGTAACTTAATGAGTTATGTTTGATTTTAAAGGCATCACTTTAATTATTTAGCAAAACAAGGCATACAAAAACGGTTTCGGAGTGATCCCCTGTTCAGGTAGCATCAACCTGCCAGTATGGAGCAAGCGATAAGAAGGAGGTTTTATGATAACGACTTTCCCTGCCTTACCAGAAAGGACACGAGCAGCAGCCAATACCGTAGGTGAATGGCTGGCACAAAACGATTTTACCGGAAAACCCACGCCAATCCGTGCAGATATGGTGATCCTGGCCGGTAACGCGGTCATTCCTACCATTGATGCTGCTTGTGCTTTAGCCGCAACGCAGCAGTCCCCGCTATTGATAAGCGGCGGCGTTGGGCACTCCACCACATTTCTTTATGCAGCGATTGCACGCCATCCCCGGTATAACGCCATACGCACTACCGGGCGCAGCGAAGCGGCTATTCTTGCAGATATCGCCCGCCAGTTCTGGAACATCGACGGTGATAAACTTCTGGTGGAAGACAAGTCCACCAATTGTGGTGAAAATGCGCGATTTAGCCTGGATTTGTTGCAAAGCAGGCAAATCAAGCCGAAAACAGTAGTGGTCGTGCAGGACCCTACCATGCAGCGCCGCACGATGGCGACATTTGCGCGTGTTAGTCAGGACTGCCCCGACGCGCCGCACTGGCTCAGCTGGCCAGGTTTTACACCTTCTCTGATTAACACACCGGACGGGCTACGTTTCCAGCCAGCGCAAAAAGGAGTGTGGCCGGTGGAACGCTATCTTTCGCTGATACTCGGTGAAGTGCCGCGGCTGCGCGATGATGTGAATGGCTACGGACCAAAAGGGCGTGATTACCTGATCCATATCGATTTCCCGCCTCATATTGAAGAAGCATGGCAGATTCTCTCCACTGACGTCACGCTGCGCGACGCGCTTTCCAGCCGCTCTCTCTGAATCATTGACCGTTTGCGTAACTTACCGCGAACGGTCGCTCGGCACGATTTATCGCGAGTCCTCTCACAAAAGCAGGCCGGTTATCTTTGGTATTCCTCTGGCGGGATATATTTTTAACAAACATTTCACCTGTTAAAAACAATGTTATTACCGGAGAAGATCATGACGACCCCCGTACAACATCCAATGTATATTGATGGGCAGTTTGTTAGCTGGCAGGGCAATAACTGGCTCGATGTGGTGAACCCGGCAACGGAAGAAATCTTGTCGCGTATTCCTGACGGTGGCGCAGAAGATGCGCGCAAAGCCATCGATGCGGCTAAGCGCGCGCAACCGTCATGGGAAGCGCTACCGGCCATCGAACGCGCGGGTTGGCTGCGAAAAATTGCAGCTGGCATTCGTGAAAAACAGCGCGAAATTAGCGCGCTGATTGTTGCCGAAGGCGGCAAAACTCGCCAGCTGGCCGACGTTGAAGTCTCATTTACCGCTGATTACATCGACTATATGGCTGAATGGGCGCGCCGCTATGAAGGTGAAATCTTACAAAGCGATCGTCCCAATGAAAACATTTTTGTCTTCAAACGCGCGCTTGGCGTGACGACCGGCATTCTGCCGTGGAATTTCCCGTTCTTTTTGATTGCACGCAAAATGGCACCTGCGCTGATTACCGGTAACACCATCGTGGTTAAGCCCAGTGAATTCACGCCGAACAATGCCGTTGCATTCGCTAAAATCGTCCATGACGTAGGGTTGCCAGCAGGTGTTTTCAATCTGGTGCTTGGCCGCGGAGAGACCGTGGGTCAGGAGCTGGCCGGTAACCCCAACGTGGCGATGGTCAGCATGACCGGTAGCGTTGCGGCGGGCGAGAAAATCATGGCGGCCGCCGCGAAAAATATCACCAAAGTCTGCCTGGAACTGGGTGGAAAAGCGCCTGCGATTGTGCTGGATGATGCTTCGCTGGAACTGGCCGTAAAAGCCATTGTCGACTCTCGTGTTATCAATAGCGGGCAGGTGTGTAACTGCGTCGAGCGTGTCTATGTGCAAAAAGGCATCTATGACAGTTTTGTTAATCGCCTGGGCGAAGCGTTACAGGCCGTGCAGTTTGGCGATCCGGCACAACGCGACGACATTGCTATGGGGCCGCTGATTAATGCCGCCGCGCTGGCACGCGTTGAAGAAAAGGTGGCGCGCGCCGTATCGGAAGGCGCGCGTATTGCGCTCGGCGGCGAAGCGGTAAAGGGGAAAGGCTACTTTTACCCGCCAACGCTTTTGCTGGATGTCCGCCAGGATATGGCGATTATGCATGAAGAGACCTTTGGGCCGGTTTTGCCGGTGGTGGCTTTCGATACGTTGGATGAGGCGCTGGCGATGGCGAACGACAGCGACTATGGTCTGACCTCCTCGGTGTATACCACGGATTTGCACTCGGCGATGAAAGCCGTGCGCGGTCTCAAATTCGGTGAAACCTATATTAACCGGGAGAACTTTGAAGCGATGCAGGGCTTCCATGCGGGCTGGCGTAAATCCGGCATCGGGGGAGCCGATGGGCGCCACGGTCTGAACGAATATCTGCAAACCCAGATGGTCTATCTGCAATCCTGAGCTGTTGCCCCCGTCACGCAGGACGGGGGCGCACATCACACCTTTGTGGCAATCCATGACATCAATAGCTCCGGCCAGACCGCAACCGGCAGCCCCAGCGCGTCGCGGATCCCGAAGCCATGTTTTCCCTGTTCAAACAAGTGCATTTCCACCGGTACACCAAGACGGCGTAACGCTGTGAACATCACCACGCTGTTTTCCACTTTTACCGAGGGGTCATCGACCGCATGGAGCAAAAAGGTCGGCGGGGTTGAGCCATCCGCCATTTGCTCCATTGAGTAGCAGCGGATTTGCTCAGCATCAGGAGTATCGCCAATCAATTGCTGGCGCGAAACAGTATGATCGATATCAGCCTGCATGGTGATGACCGGGTAAATCAGCGCCATAAAAGCCGGACGGGCGCTTTCGTTATCGATAACATCCTGCGCCGGGTACACGGTTTCTTTATAGCGTACCCCGAGGCTTGCTGCGGCATGACCGCCCGCGGAGAAGCCAAGGATGCCAATCCGCTCGGGATCCAGCTGAAAGTCTGCCGCGCGGGCGCGCAGGGTGCGCATTGCCCGTTGCACATCGGCGAGCGGGGCATCAGCCCCTTCTGCATGCCCATCGCCCGGCAAACGATAGGTCATCACAAATAACGTATACCCTTTGGCATTGAAACTGGCCGCCAATGCACTGCCTTCTTTGTCCAGCACCACGCGGCGATATGCGCCTCCGGGTGTGACTAAAATGCCTGCGCCGTTCGGGTTTTGCGACGCATAGACGGTTATTTGTGGTGCACGCACGCCGGTCACCGAGCGGTCAAGTTTTGACTCACCCGTGTGTTGCTCTTCGAGGTGAAAATGGGCCGTGCTTGTTTTTGCGCCGGGAGCGTCTCCCTGCGGCCAGACCGGGAAAGTGATAGCGCGTGCAACCGCCGACTCCATCATTGTTAATAGCACTTCAGGACTGATATCTTTCACGCGATTCGACTCCTTAAGGGGTTAGAGCAAAGTTAATGATTTTTTAATTAAAGCCAGCTATGTTGGCGTTCTGTTTGTTTTCTTTTAGGAAAGTGTATGCGCAGTCATTACTCCGGGATTCAAATCGCCATCCACTGGCTGGTGTTTTTGTTGGTTGTTATCGCGTATTGCGCCATGGAATTTCGCGGTTTAGCGCCGCGCAGCTATCGTCCTTACTTTAATATTACGCACGTCTCTTGTGGCATCAGCGTACTGGTGTTGATGGTGGCGCGTTTGCTGGTGCGCCTGAAAAAACCGTCGCCGCCTATCGTGCCGAAGCCTGCGCCGATGATGACGGGCCTGGCGCATTTGGGCCATCTGGTGATTTATCTGCTATTTATTATCCTGCCCATTCTCGGACTGCTCATGATGTATAACCGTGGCGGCCCGTGGGTCGCGTTTGGTTTTGTGATGCCCCATGCCGCTGAGTCAAATTTTGAGTTAGTCGATACGCTCAAGGAGTATCACATTACGCTTGCAAAGTTAGGCTATGTGGTCCTTGGCCTGCACGCTGCGGCGGCGCTGCTCCATCATTATGTCTTTAAAGACAATACGCTACTGAGAATGCTGCCTAAAAGAGGCCGCTAACCTCCGCTTTCCGGCCCCGCATAATGCGGGGTTTTCTTATTCTGGCTCAGGTAAAATGTGATCCTGCCTGACTTTTTAGCAGTCAAAGCCCGGCAGAAATCACATTTCGCGCCATCTGTACTGCGTGAAATTCGTGCAAGCAGTATAGATAGTATATCTATTATAGAAACACTATCGCAGATGGAGGGAATATGACACAGCCAGTTCAGGAGTCTCTGGATCGGTTGGCTACCCAGGATGGGGCCAACGCATCACGCAAATTACGTAAAGTTTTACTCGCCACAGGTATTGGTCACTTTGTTGAGTGGTTCGACTTTGGTCTCTACGGCACGCTGGCCGCCATCATTGGCCTGCAATTTTTCCAGGCTGCAGAGCCAAGCGTCGCGCTGCTCTCCTCTTTTGCCGTGTTTGGCGCGGGGTTTGTGATGCGCCCACTGGGCGGGCTGTTTTTTGGCTCGCTTGGCGACAGAAAAGGGCGGCAGAAGGTACTGGCGACAGTGATTCTGCTGACCTCCGGCGCAACCTTTGTGATGGGGCTTTTGCCCACGTATCACCAGATCGGTATTACGGCCACGGTTTTACTGGTCATAACCCGCCTGGTCCAGGGGTTTGCTGCCGGGGGAGAAAGCTCAGGTGTGACTACTTATCTGGCAGAATACGCGCCGGACAAACGTCGTGGTTATGTGACGTGCTGGATAGATAACTTTGGGTTTATGGCATTTGTTGTCGGTTCCGGGCTGGTGTTTTTACTGACTGCCACGCTAGGTGAAAGCGCGATGAACGACTGGGGCTGGCGCATTCCTTTTTTAATCGCCGGGCCGCTTGGGTGGGTGGGGCTGTATTTGCGACAGCACCTGGAGGACTCGCCGGAATTCCTTGCGGCACTAAAAGAAGGGAAAACCGAATCGGCACCGCTACGTAAAGCTGTCACAACCGCGTGGAAAGCACTGCTGTTTTGTGTAGGCTTCGTGGTTATCAAAGCAGTAGGGCACTGGACGCTGCAAACCTTTATGCCGGGTTACCTTTCGACCGAACTGCATTTTTCTAAACTCAATGCGTATGCGATAACCACTATCGGTCTTTTTTCGGTCGCCGTGCTGGTGCCGTTTATGGGGTATTTGTCAGATATATATGGCCGCAAACCGCTGATGCTGGCAGGCTGCGCCGGGTTTATTTTGCTCAGCTACCCGGCAATGATGGTGATGGCCAACGGCGATGTGCTTTCCGCCGTGCTGGCAATGGTGATGCTGGGGGCGTTTATCGCTGCCTTTGATGGCGCCTGTACGGCCGCGATGGCGGAACTTTTTCCAACCAGCGTTCGCTATGGCGGTCTATCGATGGCCTATAATTTTGCCGTTGCCTTTTTCGGTGGTATTACCCCGTGGTTCTCCGCCTGGCTTATTACCAGCACGGGTAACAAATTTTCGCCAGCATTTTATGTGATGGCCGCTGCGCTTATTACATTCCTTACCGTATTACGCGCCCGTGAAACGGCAGGGCAGCCATTAAAACGATAAAATATATCCGGTGGGGAAACTCACCGGCTTCTCTTATTTATTCCACCATTTTTATGCCATAGGGACAAAGTTCGAACAAACACATATCCTGCGTATCGCAAGATCGTAAACTTTTATTATAGTTTCCTGGGCAATTAGTTTTCGTTTTCAGTTTCTCCCAGGTTTCAGCAGACCAGGGCATAGAATGAATAATAGTAAAATCACGCTCTTCGCCATCAACAAAGACCCCCAGTGACGTTGTATGCAGGATATTTCCGGGGCGCAAGAAGTAAAGACCTTCATACCAAATAATCACTGATAATTCATTGGTGAGTCCTGCTTTTGCAAAAGCCATTCTGGTGCCTGGCGACACCAGCATCTCTGTAATATTCCATCGCATACAACCTCCTTGCGGTATAGCACTTTCAAGAAAAAGCTTAACAGTTATAAATTGGAAAAAATGAACATCAGACCATCTAATAATATTCATTATCCTTCACGATGGAAAATAAGAATTGGGGATATTTAATTTTCTTTACATTTTGTCGGTTAAAGATCTTTAAGTGTTGATAAATGGACTTTCGTATTTTGTTTCTTACCGACACGACAAATAAATAACTCACTCAAAAAACTATCAATTACATAACAATCTCCTTACCTTTTCCAAAATCAATTTTGTCATTTATTCTCATAAAATATATTATATTAGATAAAATTGTTGCTCTATTTACTATTATAGCGCTACGTTTATTGAGATAAGCCCATAACCAGAGCGCTAAAAATGAAAAGTAAGCTTATCCAGGGATATTGCGCATTATGCCGATCCCGCTGTGGAACTTTAAATGAGATAACCGGCGGGCGATTGACAAATGTCCAGGCGGATCAGAACCACCCGACAAGCGGAGCGGTATGCCTGAAAGGCAAAGCCGCGCCAGAGCTGATTTACAGCGAAAATCGCGTTCTTTGGCCGCTACGCAGAACCCGTTCAAAAGAGAGCGAAGATCCAGGCTGGGAGCGTATAAGCTGGAAAGACGCGCTGGATGAAATAGCAGAAAAGTTATTAAGGTATAAAAAAGAAAGCGGCGCAGAATCCGTTGCATTTGGAGTCACAACACCCAGTGGCACACCTATTATTGACAGCGTGGAGTGGATTGAGCGTTTTGTCCGGCTGTACGGCAGCCCAAATATGTATTACAACGCAGAGGTGTGTAACTGGCATAAAGACGTGGCTCATACTTTTACGTTTGGTTGCGCAATGCCCGCAGCGGATTATAAAAATGCTGAGTTGATTATCCTGTGGGGAAATAACCCGGCCGCGACCTGGCTTGCTCAGGCCAGCGCAATCGGAGAAGGGCGCAAGCGCGGCGCTAAAATGCTGGTCATCGATCCCCGCCATACTGAGCTCGCCGCATCAGCTGACGTCTGGCTCAATATAAACCCAGGCACCGATTTAGTGTTAGCCATGGGGTTAATTCATCAACTTTTATCCGAAAAGCAATTTGACGTTTCGTTTGTTCGCAACTGGACAAATGCCCCCTTACTGGTGAATGACGAAACGGGGTTATTTTTGCGTGAAAATGATATAGACCCGGATCGGGAAAGTAACCATTACTTGATCTGGGACAATAATAAAAACACACTGCGACCCTGTACCCCGAATGTAGCGGGTAATAAAGATTTTTATCAACGCGCTGCATTATCAGGTGGTTTTTCCGTCTTATTACATAATGGCAGAACAGTGTTATGCACCCCTTCGCTGGTTAAATTACAACAGGCCGTCGCGCCTTATAATCTCGATTATGTTGCAAAGCTGACAGGAATTACTGCTGAGAAATTAAAAGAGGCGATATTATTAATCGCCAATTCCTCCCGTATTGCTTACCATGCCTGGGTAGGTATCGCACAGAGTTTGAATGCTACACAGTCAGAGCGGGCAATAGCGATATTTTATGCGCTCACAGGCGCGTTCGATATATGCGGCGGCAACCGTATTTACGCCTCACCGCCAACGAATCAGGTCAACAAATATACATTGTGTCCGCAAGAACAAAGAAATAAAGCGTTGGGTTTATCAGAGCGTCCTTTAGGGCCTCCCGCCAACGGTTATATCGCTACAGCGGATTTACAGCGCGCTATCCTCGATGGACAACCTTATCCCGTGCGTGCATTCGTGTGTTTCGGCGCCAATATGTTGTCTTCACATGGTAACGTCGATACTGCCGTGGCGGCACTGAAACAACTGGAGTTTCATGTCCACTGCGACCACTTTGTTACGCCCACGGCCCGGTTTGCCGATATTTTGCTCCCGGCATGCACCTTATGGGAGCGGGAGGCGCTGAAAATTGGTTTTGAAATATCCGCACGCGCGCAGGCACACGTACAGCTTCGCCCCCGGCTGGTACCGCCACAAGGGCAGTCGCAGCCGGATTATGCAATTGTTTTCCAACTGGCCTGTCGGATGGGTCTGGAAGAGGCTTTTTTTCATGGCGATGTCGATGCTGCTTTTAATCATATTTTACAACCCAGCGGGCTGACGACGACACTTCTGCGCCAGCATCCGGGCGGTATCACGCTGAATCTGGTGAATCACGAGAAGAAATACAGCCTGCCGCACCCGCAAACCGGGATACCTGCGGGTTTTGCCACTGAAACCGGCAAAGTGGAGCTATACAGTGAAAAACTTTTTCGCCATGGTTATCCTCCGGTGCCGGAATTCCATTCGTTAGCGCAACAGGACGAGAACTTTCCGCTGCGTCTGACCACAATGAAACATCCCTTGTTCTGCCATAGCCAGCATCGAAGCCTGGTCAGTTTGCGTCGCAGAGCGCCCGACCCGCAGGCGATTATCAGTCGGGCTGTCGCAAATCTGCAGGGCATAGAAAATAAAGACTGGATAGAGGTCGTGACCGCAAGCGGAAAGGCGCGATTTACAGCCAAAATTGACGATGCGATTAACGATGATGTGGTGATTGCGGAATATGGCTGGTGGCAAGGCTGCGTGGATCTGAATCAACCGGAGCTACCTGTCAGAGGCGAGTGCAACAGCAATTATAACGCCTTAGTTAATTATGAGACGGTAGATGCAATCAGCGGTTCTGTACCATTGCGCATGGAAAATTGTGCCGTCCGACGCATCGGCAGTTCTCTTGCCTGGAAAGGGGAGCGTATATTCACCGTTTCCCGCATTGTTAATGAAACAGCTGATGTAAAAAGCATCAGTTTTATCCCAACCGATGGTTATTCATTACCAGACTGGCAACCAGGCCAGGACGTTATTTTGCGTGTTTTTTGCGCCGGTGAACCGGAAGGTATTTGCCGGGCGTATACGCTAAGTAGTGCCGCAGGTCAAAACCGCTATACCATTTCGGTAAAATTAAGCAAAGGCACAGATAATAAAGGCAATGCCTGGAAAGGGCAGGTATCGTCCTGGGTCCATGAGCAGTTGCGGGTCGGTGATGAGGTGACGCTCACCGCGCCTGATGGTGCTTTTATTATCCCCCGACACCGGCCAGCACCGGTTGTTATGGTGGCAGGGGGGATCGGTATTACTCCTTTCATCAGTTATCTGTCATCGTTAAACCCACAGGAGCACGGCGCTGATATATGGCTTTATTACGCAAACCGTAATAGCGATCACCATGCGTTTCGCCAGCAATTACACATGCTGGCGCAGCAGATCCCCCATTTAAATATTGTGAATGTTTATCAGGAACCAAAGGCAAGTGATCTTATCGGGCGCGATTACCAATATCGCGGGTTTATCAGTGCTGGTATCTTTGCAGAAAATTTAATCAATGCACGTGCACGCTTTTATTTATGCGGGCCGGATGCCATGGTAAGTAGCCTGGAAACAGGTTTGATTCGCCGGGGGGTCTTTTCTTTCGATATTTTCAAAGAGCTGTTCACACCTCCTGGCAGACGTATTGCCACGACGAAAGCGAGCTATAATGTTACCTTTGCAAAAACAGGAAAAACGCTGCTGTGGAGTGCGGATTCCGGTACGCTTTTACAGTTCGCGGAGAAAAATCACATCCCGATGGCCGGCGGATGCCGTGTTGGTGTATGTGGCTGCTGCGCCGTAAAAGTTAAAACTGGCGAAGTGGAATCTTTAAGTGATGCTGATTCAGCGCAAAGCGATACATTCCTCGCATGCCAGTGTGTGCCTGCAAGTGATATCATTGTTGATGCATAATAATACGCCCTGAATATACTGACCGGAGGTTGTAAGTTCAGGGGTAAACAGCACTGCCAGCATCCTGTCTTTGATTATTCGCATACTCGCTGTTTGCTCAGGAAATAACTAAATTTGCTTTCCTTGTTTCACCTTGCGCCAAAACTGCAACATATTAATAAATACCAAAAATCATCACCTGCAAAAAACAACAGAACGAGATGAACGACTTAAATAAGTCCTCATGCTACAGTCTACAATCGTTTGCAATGCTTTGCTTTTGTTTTTCTGAACAATTCAAGTAAATAATTCCATTGCTTATTTTTAATTAAGAAGAATCACAGACTTTATAATTTGTTTAAGATGACGCACTGCTTATACATAAAATAACGCTGCAGCAGTACATATCTCACCCGGAATATTTCATGCCAGATGCACGCTTGCAAGAAAATTAAATTTTATGATTCATTTGAGGAGTAGACAATTATGAGTGCATCAGTGAGTTATCAAATTATTGATCAATGGCCTGCCTCAGATTTTGGTATTATTCTTACAGTTACATATGATACCGGTAGCCCATTCGGAGTTTATCATGTCGACAGTTCAATATTTGACCAAAAACCCGGTGGATTCACCTATACCTACACATTGAGTGGGGAACAATCAGGCGTTTCATTATCTACTGGCCAGGTGGCAGTACCGATCGTGTCAGATTTGATTTCAATGATATCACCAAAGACAGCTCCTTCATGTATCATCTAACATGCAGGGACAACTATTATCAAACGACAGTGTCCGGTAGAATCAGGATATTTACCGTATCTTAATGTTCCAATCCAGTCGCGACCTGTACCGGTCGCGGCTTTTATTTCTCTGCCTACGCTGTAATGAGTTTAAAATACCGACGGCTTTGCACCACGCTTACGATAAAGCATCCAACGAAAAATAATAAGCTCATATCTTCTGCATCGTGTTTGCCAAAAATTGAGACCGCAATAAAATTGACGAGTAACGTAGTGATGATTAAATAGAGCAGGAAAAATACGCCGGAAATTATTCTGCATAACGTTTTATTTGAAGCAATGTCAAATATTTTGGCGGTCTTATACGTTATTGGCGAAAAAAGCATTGCAATAAAACCGGCAATGATGACCATTAGCACCATCGTAGCTGCTATCAGTGGCGCTTTGCTTATTGAGTAATAGCCTGATTGCATCAAAATTAACGTGCCCGTCATCGCGGCTATAAAAGCCCCTAATACTAACTGCTTCGTACCTTCAAACATCCTGAATATTGAATCTTCCGTAATTTTCATGGTTACTCCCACCGTAAATAAATAAACTGTGATTATAACGGCCAGGGAATTATATTCAATTTTATCTGCCAGAAGAGTGGAATTACACCGCCAGTGTCCTTTCGCCTGGTATTAATAAAAAAATTACTATTACAATCACCTGCAACTTCATGTAGTATACCCCCCTATAGTATACTGGAGGGCAAATGCCACATTCACCTGAAGACAAAAAACGTATTCTGACCCGGGTCAGGCGCATTCGCGGCCAGGTCGATGCGCTGGAACGCGCGCTGGAAAATGGCGATCCGTGCATTGCCATCTTGCAACAAATCGCTGCCGTGCGCGGCGCGGCGAACGGGTTGATGGGCGAAATGGTGGAAATCCATCTGAAAGATGAGCTGGTCGCAGGGGAGACTACCAGCGATCAACGCGCCGCACGGATGTCGGAAATCGGCCATCTTCTACGCTCTTATCTAAAATAAGCTTTTACACTCACAATAAGGAAAAGACTTATGAAATCACGTGCAGCTGTCGCATTCGGTCCTGGGCAACCCCTAAAAATCGTCGAAATAGATGTCGCGCCGCCGAAAAAAGGCGAAGTGCTGGTGCGTATCACGCATACCGGTGTGTGCCATACCGATGCCTTTACGCTGTCGGGTGACGATCCGGAAGGCGTATTCCCGGCGGTATTAGGACATGAAGGCGGCGGCATTGTTGTCGAAGTCGGCGAAGGCGTAACCAGCGTAAAACCTGGCGACCACGTTATCCCTCTGTATACCGCTGAATGTGGCGAGTGTAAGTTCTGTAAATCCGGTAAAACTAACTTATGCCAGGCCGTTCGCGCCACTCAGGGCAAAGGGCTGATGCCTGATGGCACCACGCGTTTTTCCTATAACGGCGAGCCAATTTACCATTACATGGGCACCAGTACCTTCAGTGAATACACAGTCTGCGCTGAAATTTCCCTGGCAAAAGTGAACCCACAAGCACCGCTGGATAAGGTTTGCCTGCTCGGTTGCGGCGTCACCACCGGCATCGGTGCGGTGCATAACACCGCGAAAGTGAAAGAGGGCGATACCGTCGCCATTTTTGGTCTTGGCGGTATTGGCCTTGCGGCGATTCAGGGGGCGGTACAAGCCAAAGCCGGGCGCATTCTGGCCATCGACACCAACCCTGATAAATTCGCGCTGGCAAAAGAGATGGGTGCCACTGATTTTATTAACCCGAAAGACTACGATCGTCCGATTCAGGAAGTCATTGTTGAAATGACCGACGGCGGCGTGGACTTTAGCTTTGAGTGCATCGGCAATGTCAACGTGATGCGCGCCGCGCTGGAATGCTGCCATAAAGGCTGGGGTGAAAGCGTTATTATCGGCGTCGCGGGCGCAGGTCAGGAGATAAGCACACGTCCTTTCCAGCTGGTGACAGGTCGCGTCTGGCGCGGTTCGGCATTTGGTGGCGTAAAAGGGCGCACCCAGTTACCGGGCATGGTGGAAGACGCGATGGCAGGCAAAATTCGCCTCGATCCGTTTATCACCCATCGTCTGCCGCTGGAAAAAATTAACGAAGCCTTTGACCTGATGCACGAAGGAAAATCCATTCGTACCGTTATTAGCTTCGCTGATAGTTGATTCCTCCGTCGCGCCAGTGGTGTAACCGCTGGCGCAGCCAATGTCCAAATCTGTGACCGCCTTATCGTAATTTGACATAAGAAAAATCCCATTGCTGCCGATGTGTGGATAACATGCACATGTTACTTATTTGATCACTTTGAGAGTCGGTAGCCATGGATAACAAAGCAGCAATGCAAAGAACACACGGCGTTAATTTTTTACACAATATTCGACTGGTTCCTCTGTTCTCCTCCATTCTTGGCGGCATTCTGCTGTTGTTTGCCCTGAGCTCCGGTCTCGCCGGTTATTTTTTATTGCAGGCGGATCGTGACCAGCAGGATGTGACGCAGGAAATTCAGGTACGCATGGGCTTATCCAACAGCTCAAACAACCTGCGCAGTGCGCGAATCAACATGATCCATGCCGGGGCAGCAAGCCGCATCGCCGAAATGGATGACATGAAGTTCAACGTCAATGAAGCAGAAAGCCGCATCCAGCAATCCCAGCAAGCTTTCAAGCTATATCAGGAACGTGCGGTTAAAACACCCGCTGATGCAGCGCTGGATGAGGAACTGACTGCGCGTTTTAACGCCTATGTTCAGGGCCTGCAGCCGATGCTGAAATATGCGAAAAACGGCATGTTTGAAGCGATTATTAACCACGAAAGTGAGCAGGCGCGCCAGCTGGATACCGCTTTTAACGAAATCTTACTGAAAGCGATTCAAATCCGTACGGAGCGGGCAGAACACTTGACGGAGCTGGCGCACAGCCGCACGCAGATGGGCCTGGTGTTTATGGCTGCGGCATTTGCCATTGCGCTGGTACTAACATTGCTCACCTTTACCGTGCTGCGTCGCGTTGTCATCAATCCATTGCAACGTGCGGCGCAACGTATTTCGCGCATTGCTTCCGGGGATCTCACCGCCGAAGATGAAGCAGCAGGCCGTAGTGAGATTGGCCGCCTGAGCCACGATCTTCAGGCGATGCAGCACTCGCTGGTCACAACCGTGTCCACTGTGCGCATGGGCGCAGAGGAAATCTACCGGGGTACCAGCGAAATTTCTGCCGGAAACACCGATCTCTCTTCACGCACTGAGCAACAGGCCGCAGCCATTGAAGAAACGGCGGCCAGTATGGAAGAGTTGACTGCGACCGTGAAACAGAACGCGGACAACGCACACCACGCCACTGGCCTGGCACGCGATGCGTCCGGGAAAGCGACCAAAGGCGGGCAAATCGTCTCTGGGGTGGTGCAAACCATGGGCAATATCACGACCAGCTCGCGCAAAATCTCTGAAATCACGGCGGTTATCAATAGTATTGCTTTCCAGACGAACATTCTGGCGCTGAATGCCGCAGTGGAAGCTGCTCGCGCCGGGGAGCAAGGGCGTGGCTTCGCCGTGGTGGCAAGCGAAGTGCGTACGCTGGCAAGCCGTAGCGCGCAGGCGGCCAAAGAGATAGAAGCGTTGATTAGCGAATCGGTCAGTCTGATTGAACAAGGTTCCGGAGAAGTGGTTGCCGCCGGTGAAACCATGGATGAGATAGTCACCGCCGTAAAACGCGTCACCGATATCATGCTGGAAATCGCCGCCGCATCCGATGAGCAGAGCAAAGGCATAACGCAGGTCAGCCAGGCTATCACTGAAATGGATAACGTCACTCAGCAAAACGCCTCGCTGGTTGAAGAAGCCTCTGCTGCGGCGACATCGCTTGAAGAGCAGGCGGCTCGCCTCACCGAAGCGGTTGGCGCATTTCGCTTAGCGGGTGCTGCGCCACAGCGCCAGAGTAATGGCGCGACGCCTGCAGAAAAACCGTTTAAACCGCAGCGCCCGGCGCTAGCTAACGGTGATAACTGGGAAACGTTCTGATAAATAAAGAGGCCGCAAGGCCTCTTTTACTGCCAGCATCAGCCCACATTCGAAGCACAATCATATTTTGCGCCTGTATCAGTTGAAACGGTACAGGCCGTTTCGCATTGTACGTTCGACACATCTCAATCAGGGCGTCAAGCGATGCGCGAGGCGTCATTTAGCTTTGCAGCCGTAACAACGACGGGAATGGATTTCGACGTCGGCGTGCCGGTGCCATCACCAAAACGGGTGAGGGGAACCAGCGGATTAGTTTCCGGATAGTAGGCGGCAAGGTTTCCGCGCGGTATGGCATACGCAACCAGGCGGAAATTCTCCACCCGGCGAATGACGCCATCCGTTGCCAGGGTTTCGATATCCACCCGGCTACCGTCACTCAGACCCAGCGCATCAATATCCTGTGGATGCATAAACAGCACATCACGCTGGCCATAAACCCCGCGATAGCGATCGTCGAGACCATAAATGGTGGTGTTGTACTGGTCGTGTGAACGCAGGGTTTGTAACACAAACGGGGCCTGCGTTTCCGGGCAGACAGACTCAGGAAGTGGCGCCGCGCTGAACTGCGCCTTGCCTGACGAGGTAGCAAAGCGCAGTTCAGCCGCAGCATTACCGAGCCAGAAACCGCCTGGCTCCTCGCACAGCGCATTAAAGTTAGCAAAACCCGGAAGCGTCGCGGCGATATGATCGCGGATCAAGCTGTAATCCGCCGCTAATGCCAGCCAGTCGAGCTTATCGGCTCCCAGCGTGGCATGGGCTATTCCGGCAACGATAGCGACTTCCGAGCGCTGAGTCGCCGCCAGCGGCTTACCGATACCTTCCGACGCATGCACCATGCTGAAGGAGTCTTCAACGGTTACAAACTGGCGACCACTCGCCTGCATATCCTCTTCCGTGCGCCCAAGCGTTGGCAAAATAAGCGACTGTTTGCCCGGCATCAGATGGCTGCGGTTAAGTTTTGTACTGACATACACCGTCAGACCGCAGCGGCGTAAGGCTTCACAGGTACATGGCGTATCTGGTGCGGCGGCGGCAAGATTACCGCCAAGCGCCAGCAACACATTGACTTCGCCGCGAAGCATAGCCTGGATAGCATCAACCGTATGGTGACCAGGCGCACGAGGCGGTGCAAAGCGAAAATGGTGGGCGAGGCTGTCCAGTAAGGCTGCGGGTGGCTTTTCATCAATACCCATTGTGCGATTACCCTGCACATTACTGTGCCCGCGTACCGGGCAAAGTCCTGCGCCGGGCTTGCCGAGATGCCCGCCTAACAGTTGCAGATTAGTGATTTCCCGTACGGTATCCAGCGAGTGCTTATGTTGTGTGATACCCATCGCCCAGCAGCAGATCACACGTTTCGCATGTTGCCAAACCGCCGCCGCTTCGCGCAGAGCCTGTTCGGTTAAACCCGACTGTCGTTCGATAGTTTGCCAGTCGGTTGCATCAATTTGCGCAAACCACGCGTCGATACCGTGCGTATGTTCAGCAATAAAAGCATGCGCGAAAATCCCGGCCTCACCTGAAGCAAGGCTTAGACGGTGTGTTTCCAGCAGCGCTTTTGCCATACCCCGGACGGCGGCCATATCGCCACCGAGTTGGGGCTGATAATAAAAAGAGCTAATTGTGCCAGCCATTGAGGTGACGACTTCCAGCGGTTTTTGCGGGTCGGCAAAACGCTCAAGGCCGCGTTCGCGCAGGGTGTTAAATGTGACGATACGCGCACCGCGATCTGCCGCGTGCCGCAGGCTGTGCAGCATGCGCGGATGGTTAGTTCCGGGGTTTTGCCCGAAGATAAAAATGGCGTCAGCCTTGTCGAAATCCGCCAGATGCACCGTGCCTTTGCCGACGCCGATGCTGCGCTTAAGCCCTGCGCCGCTGGCCTCATGGCACATATTTGAACAATCCGGGAAGTTATTCGTGCCCACCATGCGCCCGAAGAGTTGATACAGGTAGGAAGCCTCATTGCTGGCGCGACCAGAGGTATAAAGCTCCAGCTGGTTGGGATTATCCATTGCCTGAATATGTTCAGCGATAAGCGCAAACGCATCGTCCCAGGAGACGGGTTCATAGCAATCGGTTTGTGGGTTATAACGCAGAGGTTCGGTTAAGCGCCCCTGGTATTCAAGGAAGTAATCGCTCTGGCGTTGCAGTGCGCTGACGCTATGTTGCGCAAAAAACGAAGCATCGACTTTTCTCCGCGTCGCTTCCCAGGTTACCGCTTTGGCACCATTTTCACAAAAACTGAAGGTGCTTTTATTATCATCACCCCAGGCGCAACCGGGGCAGTCAAAGCCACGCGCTTTGTTCATCCGCCATAAATTGCGCAAATTCTTGAGGGCGTTTTTACTGTCGAAAACAAAGCGGGTTGTGGCTTCGAGCGACCCCAGACCACCGGCAGCAGCCTGATAGGGTTTGATAGCGGTTTTGAATTTCATCGGTTTTTCCGTGCAGTGACATCACGGTTAAAGTGTATCGCGTATAACAACAACCCTTAATTAACAACCCATTTTTGTCACACAATTAACATTTTATTTACCGTTTGCGCAACGGAACAAACGGAGATGCCGGGATCAGCCCGGCATGGTCTTACGAATAGCGCTAATCAGCCGGTACGCAGCCGGAGAGAGCGGTGTATCAACACGCGTCAGAATACCAATAGGATCGCCAATCCCCAGCGGCTGAACAGGCAAGGCAATCAACGCGCCGAGGCGTAAATCATCTTTCACCGCGCCGGACGGCACAAACCAGACATAGTCATAGTCCACGGTGAGCTGGCGCGACAACGAGGCGGAGAGGGTCTCCACACAGCCAGACGGTAACGTACAATGCTGGCTTGCCAGTAGGTCTTCGGCGTGCTGGCGGGGAACCGTTCCTTCAGGCGATACCACCACCGGCCATTCCAGCACGCGGCTCAGGGTGACGGTGGTTTGCAATAAAGGATGGCGCGGGCGAACCACCAGTTTCAGCGACTCAAGGAACAGTAACTCATAATTCAGGCCGCTCATCAGTTCAGGATCTGACATCCGCCCGATACCTAAATCCAGCTCACCGGATTTTAACCCGGCCAGCAGCATGGGGTTGTTGGTCGTCGCCACCTGAATTCTGAGATCCGGCTGTTGCTTATGCAGCTGACCTAAAACCGTGGGCAAAATACCCAGCGCGGCAGTGGGCAGAGCGCCAATACGAATCAGATCGTTTTGTTGTTCGGTTTTATAATTTAGCGACTGGCCAGCGACGTTCAGCGCATCCAGCACCCGCACCGCATGAGAGAGAAATTGTTCCCCCACCAGGGTAAGTTTCGCGCCAAGACGCCCGCGATCGAATAATCGCTTACCGGTGAGTTGCTCCAGCTCATTCAGTGTTTTCGATAACGCTGGCTGGCTTAAATTAAGGGTTTCAGCCGCACGCCCAAGAGTTCCTTGTTGAGCGACAGCCACGAATGTATGCAAGTGGCGCAGACGAATGCGCTGTGAAAACAGACCATTTTTTTCCATAAGGCGATGTTTAAAGCAGAGCGAAGCTGGTGACAAGTTAAGTTGTTTAATTTTGATAACTTCATAGCAAAACATTATTAACATTTCATTCTTTTGACTTACAAACAATATTTGCCAGCAATGTGATCTCAGCAGCAGGTATCTGGCGGTTTTGTATAATTTTTCGTTATGTTTCTGCCCGCCGCATGTTTTCAGTCAGGATCACACTTTGTAAATTTCCCATCACACGGATGAATGACCCTTCCTACACTCCAGAGAGGCATACTGGAGGGAAAGGGTTATGACGCACACCATCATGGTTGATGAAATTCGCGAACAATTTTCTCAGGCCATGTCGGCGATGTACCAACAGGAAGTTCCGCAATACGGCACACTGCTGGAACTGGTCGCCGACGTGAACCTGGCAGTGCTGGAACATAACCAGCGCCTGCATGAACAACTGGCTAACGCCGACGAGTTAGGCCGACTGAATGTGGAGCGCCACGGCGCCATTCGCGTAGGCACGGCACAAGAGCTGTCCATGCTGCGACGGATGTTTGCGATTATGGGGATGTTTCCGGTCAGCTATTACGATCTGTCGCAGGCGGGGGTGCCGGTGCACTCCACCGCCTTTCGCCCGATAGATGATGCAGCGCTGACCCGCAATCCTTTCCGGGTATTTACTTCGCTGTTGCGCCTTGAGCTGATCGAGGATGAAACGTTGCGCAACAAAGCCGCGGACATTCTGGCAAAGCGCGACATTTTTACGCCCGCCTGCCGCCAGCTTATTGAGTTACACGAGCTCAACGGCGGTTTTACCCCACAACAGGCCACGGCCTTTGTGCACGAAGCGCTGGAGACATTTCGCTGGCACCGTCACGCCACGGTGGATCAGGAAACCTATCAGGCATTGCACAATGAGCACCGTTTGATTGCTGATGTGGTCTGTTTCCCGGGCTGCCATATCAACCACCTGACACCGCGTACGCTGGATATCGATCGCGCGCAGGCATTGATGCCTGAGTATGGTATCGAGCCAAAAATTCTTGTTGAAGGGCCGCCGCGCCGCGATGTGCCTATCTTACTGCGCCAGACCAGTTTTAAAGCACTCAATGAGCCAGTGCTGTTTAACGCAGGGGAGCAGGGGACCCACACGGCGCGCTTTGGCGAGATAGAGCAGCGCGGCGTGGCGTTAACGAAAAAGGGCCGCAAGCTTTACGATAAGCTGCTTGCCGAGGCGGGAACCGGTACGGATAACCTGACGCATCAGCTGCATTTGCAGGAGGTCTTCAAAGCGTTTCCGGACAGCGAAATGATGTTGCGCAAACAAGGGCTGGCGTGGTTTCGCTATCGCCTGACGCCCTCCGGCGAAGCCCACCGCCAGGCAATTCACCCCGGTGACGATCCGCAGCCCTTCATCGAACGTGGCTGGGTGGTGGCGCAGCCTATCACTTATGAAGATTTCCTGCCGGTCAGCGCGGCCGGAATATTCCAGTCGAATCTTGGCAACCAGACGCAAGCCCGCAGCCACGGCAACGCCAGCCAGGCGCAGTTTGAAGCGGCGCTGGGTTGCCCGGTGCTTGATGAGTTAATCCTCTATCAGGAGGCGGAGGAACGCAGTAAGCGACGTTGCGGTTTGCTGTAAAGCCAGATCCCGCCCGCCAGCACATCCGGCGGGCAGTGTTGAAAGCCGGTACGGGTGCGCGGTCAAACCTCGCTTTCAACCGCTGATGGCTTACCCACCACCAGGCGAACATCTGAAAAGATATTGTTGGCGATATTTTCTATTGCCACAATATCTGCTTCCAGTAGCGCTTTTTGCGTTTCGCTGGCCGTCGGGAAGATAATCGCTCTTAGCTCCTGACTGTAATCCTTGATGATTTGCTGATCTTCACGGGTAAACTCGCCCTGATGCTGGCGGATCCAGGCCTGGAAATTATCCAGCACCGACTGCTGGTTATTATTCAGGGCAAGGATCTCTTTGCCATGCATAAAAAATTGCGTGAGATAAAAGTTCAGGTTGGCTTTGAGCGTATTACTGGCGGCAAGGGCAGGTGGACGGCGGCAAAGGCACCCGGCGCTATTTTTTATCCAGTTCAGTAAACATACAATACTGCTGCGCTTACTGGCTAACGGCAGGGTTTGATAAGGATTATAAACGCGGGCGTGACGAGTTGCGGCAGCGGCGGCGGGCATGGTTACCTCCTTTATTTGAGCAAAATGCCTCGCAAGATGTAACACAAGGCAACAGGCGTAAATATCAAAAAAACCAGGCTCCACCGCCGCCCGCCGGGCGGCGTTTTCGTGTTCTATTTACGTACATGATGTATACACAGCTTTCAGGCTGCTCCGATCGACATGAAATAATTACGCTTTTGCGTAGAATTTCGCCACCCAACAAATGGATTTTGAATGTTTTTTTGTCTAAAGTGTGCCTTCACAAATAAACACTTTTGCCGCTGTTTTGCGACATCGCGAAGTGTCACTAACCGACCAGAAGGACGCGTTATCAGGCATGAACCGCAGACGATTTATTCAGGCATCCATGGCTCTCGCCGCCACTTATGGCACAACCGGTGTTGCTTCGCTCTTTTCCCGCGCGGCGTTTGCTGCTGATTCTGACATCGCTGATGGCCAGAGCCGGCGTTTTGACTTCTCCGTGCTGCAATCAATGGCGCATGACCTGGCGGAAAAACCCTGGGGCGGGGCGCCAAAAGCGCTGCCTGAAACCCTGGCGAACCTGACACCTCAGGCGTACAACAGCATTCAGTATGACGCGAATCACTCCTTATGGAATAACGTCGACAATCGCCAGCTTGATGTCCAGTTCTTCCACGTCGGCATGGGCTTTCGCCGCCGCGTTCGCATGTTCTCGCTCGATCCGCAAAACCATCAGGCCCGTGAAATTCACTTCCGCCCGGCGTTATTTAATTACCACGACGCGGGCGTTGATACGAAGCAGCTCGAAGGCCAGAGCGATCTGGGTTTTGCCGGGTTTCGCGCTTTCAAAGCCCCGGAACTGGCGCGCCGCGATGTCGTCTCCTTCCTGGGCGCCAGCTATTTTCGCGCGGTAGACAATACGTTCCAGTACGGGCTGTCTGCCCGTGGCGTGGCCATTGACACCTTTACGGATTCGCCGGAAGAGTTTCCGGACTTTACCGCGTTCTGGTTTGAGACCGCTAAACCGTCAGACACCTCGTTTACCGTCTATGCGCTGCTCGACAGCCAGAGCATCACCGGTGCCTTTAAGTTTGTTATCCACTGCGAAGAGAGCCAGGTGGTGATGGATGTAGAAAACCGTCTCTACGCGCGTAAAGAGATCAAACAACTGGGCATTGCGCCGATGACCAGTATGTTTAGCTGCGGCAATAATGAGCGCCGCGTTTGCGATACTATTCATCCGCAGATCCATGACTCCGATCGCCTGGCAATGTGGCGCGGCAACGGCGAGTGGATTTGCCGACCGCTGAATAACCCGCAAAAGCTGCAATTTAACGCGTTCCTTGATAACAACCCGAAAGGCTTCGGTTTGTTGCAATTAGACCGGGATTTTTCACATTATCAGGACGTGATGGGCTGGTATAACAAACGCCCAAGCCTGTGGGTCGAGCCGCGCAACAAATGGGGCAAAGGCTCCGTCTGCCTGATGGAGATCCCAACGACCGGCGAAACGCTGGATAACATCGTCTGCTTCTGGCAGCCGGAAAAACCGGTCAAAGCAGGCGATGAGTTTGCTTTCGAGTATCGTCTCTACTGGAGTGCGATGCCGCCGGTGCGCTCGCCGCTGGCGCGCGTGTACGCAACCCGTACCGGCATGGGCGGCTTCCCGGAGGGATGGGCACCGGGTGAACATTACCCGCAAAAATGGGCGCGCCGTTTCGCCATCGATTTCGTCGGCGGCGACCTGAAAGCTGCAGCGCCAAAAGGCATCGAGCCGGTCATTACGCTATCGAGCGGTGAAGCAAAACAGGTGGAAATCCTCTACGTCGAACCGTTTGATGGCTACCGTATTCTTTTTGACTGGTACCCAACCAGCGACGCCACCGATCCGGTAGAAATGCGCATGTTCCTGCGCTGCCAGGGCGATGCCATCAGCGAAACGTGGCTTTATCAGTACTTCCCGCCCGCCGCCGACAAGCGTAACTATATTGACGATCGCATCATGCGCTAAGCCTGTGTTCTCCCCGCAAGGGGAGAATGCGCGACCGGAGAAAGTATGCAAACCGACCGTCTGATACCCGTGAACGATCGCATCACACTGCACGCTGCCGACGAGCGTTTTGTTCACGATTTGCATCAGTTGATTGTTAAAAACTGCGACTGGCTGCAACAGTTTCTCGACTGGCCGCAATATGTGCGCTCGCCAGAAGACACGCGTAAAACGGTGCAGGGCAACATCATGCTGCACCAGCGTGGTTACGCGAAAATGTTTATGATAACCCACGATGAAACGCTGGTCGGGGTGTTGGCCTTTAATGCTATCGAGCCGTTAAACAAAACCGCCTATATCGGCTACTGGCTGGATCAGGAGGCGGTTGGGCAGGGGATTTTATCGTTATCCATACAGGCGATGATTGATTTCTACGCCCGGCAAGGAGAAATTCGCCGCTTTGTCATCAAGTGCCGGGTGCAGAATAGCGCCAGTAACCAGGTGGCGCAGCGCAACGGGTTTACGCTTGAAGGCTGCCTGAAAGAGGCGGAATTTCTGAACGGTCACTATGATGATCAGAACATTTGGGCGCGCATCGTCACGTCAGACTGAACCCACCAACGGCGTGCGCGTGATATGTTGCGCGTCGTTAATCACTTTTGGCCCGCGCAGCAAAATAGCGTCGCCTTCCAGCGCTTCGATCACCGCATCGCCCGTTATCTCGACCTGATGTGCTATTAATACATCTCCCGTAATGCGCGCATTTCCTTGTACCACGACTTTTTCATCAAGCTGAAGCGGGCCGCCGCGCAGCAAAGCATGACCGCCAACCAGAACGTGATGCTTCAGGACACAGTTCCCTTCAATGACCGCATGTTCCGCAACTTGCGCGCTGTAACGCAGCGTCGGAATCGCATCCTCCTGCGTACCGGCAATCAGTCGGGCGTGCCCGTACACTTTTGCGCAATCGCATACCCAGACATCATTTTGCGCATTACCTTCCAGCAGGGCAAAGTCAAACACTTCAGCCCGATGCTCAATAAACGCGTAATTAACGCTGGCATCACCATAGATTTGCGCCTGGTGGACGACCCGCGAGTGGCTCACCGTGGCGCGATCGTAAATTTGCAGGATTTGCTCTGCGTCTGGCGTCAGGCCGCGCGCGGCAATGACAACGCTTTCGCTAAGTACACGCGCCTCACCACGTATATGGCATACACCACGCACCATAGAGGCCTGAACCGTGACGTTGTCACTTAATTGCGCGCCATGGCTTAGCTCACAGCCATCGACCCAGGCATTATCGCGCACCGTGACTTCATGGCAGATAACACACGGCTGGGTAATGCGCGCATCGCCGCTAACGCGACTGCCGAGAAACACCATGCTGTTTTCATCGTATATCCAGCACACTCCCTGTTGTGAAAGCACAGCCTCGTCATCGACCCAGCCGCCAGGCGTGCCGGATGGCACATCGTTAAAGTCGCGCAGGGCAATAATCTGGCGCAGCGAGACGCTTTTTTTCTCACCCTCTAACTGATAATGAAACACACGCGTCGTTTCACTGAGTCGGTATTTATCCATGCTCTTTTCCCCTTACGGCCTGCATTAAACGTAGCAAATTTTTCGCCACTGGCTATCACGGCCCGGAATCAATAAAATGTAGAAAAAATGCATCTTTAGACACTCGCAGAGATTAACAACAATGACCATCCGTGAAGAAAACTACTTTAGTGAAAAGTATGGCATGACCCCAACGCACTCTGAGGTGCTCAGCGCGATGAGCGTTGTCCGGCCTGGCAAAACGCTGGATCTTGGCTGCGGCAACGGTCGCAACAGCTTGTATCTGGCAAGCAGGGGCTTTGATGTCACCGCATGGGATAAAAACCCTAACAGCCTGAGTAATCTTGAGAAAATCCGCGCCGAAGAGGGGCTGGATAATTTGCATATTGCTGAAGTGGATCTTAATCATCTGCACTTTGACGGGGAGTATGACTTTATTCTTTCCACCGTGGTGCTGATGTTCCTTGAGGCACAAACCATTCCGGGTTTGCTGGCGAATATGCAGCGTTGCACCAAACCAGGCGGTTATAACCTGATTGTTGCCGCTATGGATACAGAAGATTATCCCTGCACGGTCGGTTTCCCGTTTGTGTTTAAAGAAGGGGAACTGCGCAATTACTACCAGGGTTGGGAGCTGATTAAATATAACGAAAACCCAGGTGAGCTGCACCGTACGGATGCCTTTGGAAATCGTATCAAGCTACGTTTTGCCACCATGCTGGCGCGCAAAACAGCTTAAAAAACGTAGCCGGGGACACTCCGGCTATTTTCAGGATGAATAAATTCACAGGAAAGGATGCAGGATGCCCGAGATCCCCGCTTTGCATGCGCAATACCGCCGCGCAATCGGCACCCAAGCCAACCGGCAAGACAGCACGACCCAAACTCAACACGATTACGACCGCTATATCAAAAAACTCGCCGACATGCCTGGTCTGCACAGCAGTAATGCGCAGCGCCAGGCGCTTGCCCCTGCGTTGCTGCAGGTGATTGCCTGCCTGAGTTACGCACGTCCCACCCCGCAAGTCCCTGAGTTTAACCACACCACGCACGAGAAGAGTCATTCACTGGTGCCGCAATTATTCTCCGTAACGCGCCCGGCACCGCTCCTGCCACAGCCGGTGCGATATCGTCGCGCCGCGCCGCAGGCCGGCGTAATTCCCCGCGCCATCAATAAACCCGTGACGGTTTTGGATATCCAGGATGCAGAGCAAATTATTTTTAATGAGCAGCAAAAACGCATTATCCATCTTCTGCGTAATAGTCATACAGGCGGCATTCACACCGCCGAACAGCGCTTAAACCAGTTAGTTAATTACCTGCAAACCGGCGCGGCAGAAAAAAAGAGGGACGTTGTCGCCAACCGCTTAATAAGAACCGGCGGCGGATATTATACGAATAAAAAGCATGCTATTCCTCCGTCGTGGAAACAGTCGGCCATTGCGGATTATATGCTTCGGGAACTTCTTGGCATGCCATTTACCCCATGGCTTATTCTGCAAAAAGATTTGAATCATGGCGTAATAGAAAAACACTTAAAAACTGTAAAAAACCTTAACCCCCAGACGCTGCACTATTTTCAAACTCACATATTGAATAAGATTCTGCCTACCATTACGTTTTCATTAAGTGCCGCCGATGAAAATACGTTAAATAACATGAGCCTTTTACAACCGGAGTGGGGCTATTTACATGCAGGTGCACTGTTATTAAATGAAAGCGGTGTCTCACTGGACGGGCTGACGCTTAATGAAATTCAGGATATTGGTTTGCTACTTGATATGCTGCTGCGTAACGCCAGCGTACCTGACGATTATGCCGAATACTTTCGGTTGCCTGCATTATTGCACAATCAGTTCAGTGAGCACAAAAAGGAAGACAACCAGCAAATTTTGCCGGACTATTTTTCGCATACGCAAGCGTGGATAATTGACAATAATCCTCTGTACCACTTACACCAACTGGCAAAAGGATGGAAAACGCGACGCGAACTGGCCAAAGAATTACTGATTAAGCATCAGGTTAATGAGAAATGGCTTATTCGCTGGCTGAATTATCATGCACCAATGCCAGCGACCGGGAGGAATGGGCGAATTGTTTTGCCGAATATTGATGACGTATTTGACAAGCAAAACGAAAAACTGACGGAGGCTAATCGCCGGGTTGAACACCTGTTATTAAGTGATGCGTTTGAGTCATTACATTTTTCCGATCAGCAATTTATTTTGACCGCTAAAGTCGAACGCGTAAACGGTGAATTTAATTCGATGGCGTCACTTTATGGTGTTCCACTGCCACCGTCGGCGAGAGTGGCGATGAGCCAGTCGAACGCCATGATTTTTCGCATCCCGGATAATATTGAATTACTGAAATGCAGCGCCGGGGATGAGGTGCGAATTTATGCGCTGGAAGAGCACAAAGAGAGTAGCTGGCGGTTCAACAGAGTCGATTACAACCGACAACAGCTACTGGACTTGTTACCAGACGATAGTATTCCGGCCACCGACCCGGATTATAAGCTGAAATATACAACGCCCATCCTGCTAAAACAGCCCAACGAATCGACGCAAAAAACGATTCTGCAACTGGCCCAGTTGCGTTACACCAAACTGCTTAAATCACTCGCTCACGTTGGGTATGAAAAAACCACTCAGGAAAAAGCCCACGATTTTCTGCTCAGCCTGATCCCGTTCTATACCTGTATTTCTGAAAGTATCAAAGGCAATATCGACGAGGCGATGCCTGCCTGCGCAATGGATATTGTTTCTTTCTTGCCCTTTGCCGGTGCGGCGTTAGCAACAAGCACACGGTTTGGTATTACGCTCAGCAGAGCCACAACGCTTGCGCTGCGTTACGGCTTACAACAGGCCGGGATTAAACAAATACTGAAAAGCACCGGCAGTACGATTATTAAACAATTCCCATCTATCGCCCAACAGATTTCCCCTCAGGTGATGCGTGGTCTGGGAAATAGTTTTATCAGTGCCGTCGATCCGGGATTTAATTTACTGGCACTGGCGGGAGAGCAAGGCATTAATGCGCTGGCAATAATTATGACGCAAATTCCTTCCGGACATTTGGGCATTGAACGACTCACCAGCATATTACATAAACGCGCCCAGCCTTCATTACGCTCTGCGACAAATCTCAACGTCAAAAGCGTTTATAGCCAGCTGCACGGAAAAGATCTGGATGTCACGCTCACCGCTACGGAAAGAGGCAGAGAAATTTGGGTGCGGGTAGACAGGAAAACGGGCGAACTGTTCGGCAGAAAATATATCCGCAACGCTTTTGGCTTTCTTGAACCTGCTCCGGTAAAACTGGGCAAGCGGTTCTACCAGATAAAAACCATGGGGTTGGGAGGGCACGGCTCAAAATTTGCCGCAGAGATATGGCGTCATACAGCAGAGAACAGATTATTGCTTCCCAGTGAAACGACAAATTATAAAGACTTTTCGATTACCACTTATAATAAGTACCTCTCTGCTGACCAGAAAGAGCTTATTGTTTTAGCCCATGGTCGGCTACGCTCAAGATTCAGAAAAATAGCGGCCGTACCTGCTGATGTCTATTTTTATGCTGCCGCGAACCGTGATTTTGAGGCCAGTAATGCGGAAATCCTCAAGTTCCAGACACGCAGGGAGGATCTTACGCCGCAAGATATTATCAATACGGGAGCGGAAACGCGAGATTATGAATTACAGCACGCCAGCGGGCCTTTTGAAGACACTTATGCGAAATTTCGCTATCACTCGCGCTTTCTCAATAGTGATATTTCTGCGGGCAGTAATAATGGCAAGCCGTTATTCGACGTATTAATTATCAACAAAGAACACACGATTACGCTGGCGAAACTGATAGAGCAGATCCCGCCCTACAGCAAAATACACTGCTTATTTTGCCGCACGCGCGCCATGCCTTAATGAAAAGTTGCCCGCTTAGCTGCAAAGCCTGGCGGGCAAGCTGGAATCATTTTATGTACGGCGCGCCTGCGACAATACGACATAACATGCGCCGCCAATGACCAGCCCCCAGAATGCTGAGCCAATCCCCATAAGCGTGACGCCGCTTGCGGTCACCAGAAACGTTACAATGGCCGCATCACGCTCGCTCTCTTTGGTCAGCGCCTGATGCAGACTGCCGCTAATCGTACTTAATAATGCCAGCCCGGCCAGCGTCTGAAGCCAGGCCTGAGGTAACGACGCCAGTAATGAGCTGATCGACCCGCCAAAAAAACCAGCCAGCAAATAGAAAACACCCGCCGCCGCTGCCGCAAGCCAGCGTTTGTCTGCATCCGGATGCGCCTCCGGGCTTTGGCAAATGGCCGCCGTGATGGCGGCGATGCAGACAGAATACACGCCGAAAGGCGACAGCAGCAGCGCCAGCGCGCCGGTAAAAATGATCAGTGCCGAGACCGGCGGGTGATAGCCAGCAGCCTGCATGGTCGCCAGACCGGGCGCATTTTGCGAGGCCATCGTCACCAGAAAAAAAGGAAGACCAATACTAATGAGCGATGCCCAATGGAACTCTGGTGCGGTATAACCGGGAGCAACCAGCGAAAATGCCACATTTTCTGTTGTCACGTCGCCAAAAAATAGCGCAACCAGCGCGCCGACAACTAATGTTGCGACGATAGCATAGCGTGGAGCAAGGGCTTTACAGATAAGCCAGGCCAGTAGCATACTGCCGCACAAAGTGAAATGGCTTTCCATATTACTGAATATCTGTAACCCAAAACGCAGCAAAATACCCGCCAGCATCGCGGCGGCAAGCGTGTGCGGAATAACTTTCATCAAGCGGGCGAACAGACCAGTAATACCGCACAGCACAATAAGCGCATTGGCGAAAATAAAAATGCCGACCGCTTCGTTTAATGAAACGCCCTGCAAGTTGCTGGCGAGCAGGGCGGCGCCGGGTGTTGACCAGGCCGTGAGAACCGGCATGCGATACCACAAGGTGAGTGCAAGCGTGCTGATGCCCATGCCGATGCCAAGAGCGGTCATCCAGCTTGCAATTTGCGTGGCGCTGGCTCCGGCAGCCAAAGCGGCTTGCCAGATAATGGCCGCCGAGCTGGCATAACCAACCAGTACGGCGACAAAACCCGCCAGCACGCTGGTAAAGGGTATCGCAACGGGAACAGAAAGCGTTGTAAGACGCATTTGCACTCCTTGTGCGTTATAACATCCAGACAATTTAGCACTGTGCGCTATAACGCACAAGTCAATGGCAGATGGTCAATCAGGAGATATCATGGAGCTCACACTTTATCTGGCGACGACGCTGAAAAGCTTGCGGCAAGGGCGGGGCTGGAGCCTTTCCCGGCTGGCGGACGAAACAGGCGTATCCAAAGCAATGCTGGGGCAGATAGAGCGTAACGAATCCAGTCCGACCGTGGCTACGCTGTGGAAAATCGCCACCGGGCTGAATGTTCCTTTTTCAACCTTTATTGCGCCACCCGAAGGTGACACGCCGCTGCCCTATGATCCTGACCAGCAAGCGATGGTTATCACGCCGCTTTTTCCCTGGGATGAGAAACTCCATTTTGACCTTTTTTCGATAACCCTGGCACCAGGTGCGCTGAGCGAGTCCACGCCGCATGAAAAGGGCGTCATTGAGCATGTGATTGTGATTAGCGGCGCGCTGGATATGTGCATTAACGGGCAGTGGCGGACATTGACCGCCGGAAGCGGAGTGCGTTTTGCCGGTGATGAGGCGCACTCTTATCGCAACAGCGCCTCGCAGACCGTACATTTCCACTCGCTTATTCATTACCCACAAGAAAAAACCGCAAGCGAGCTTGCGGCAAAATAACGACGACAACGTAAAAAAGACATGTCCTGATAACGACTCTATCGCCAGAGGAAAAGTAGCGGAAATAGTAATTTCAGCTTTGTATTGCCAGCAGGCGCAAATTCCCCCGCTCACCGGTGGTGTAACGGCCCTGATGTGACTACAATAGCCGCCATTTTGTACATAATGGATAATGACGATTGTATGCGCCTGCACTCCCATCAACTTGAGCTTTTAAGTCCGGCCCGCGACACGGCTATCGCCCGTGAGGCTATTCTTCATGGCGCGGATGCTGTCTATATTGGCGGGCCGGGTTTTGGCGCGCGCCACAACGCAGGCAACAGCCTGCGGGATATCGCCGAACTGGTGCCTTTTGCCCATCGTTATGGCGCTAAAATCTTTATCACCCTCAATACAATCCTGCACGATGATGAACTGGAACCTGCGCAGCGCCTGATTGGCGAGCTTTATCAGGCCGGTGTTGATGCGCTGATTGTGCAGGATATGGGTATTCTGGAGCTGGATATTCCGCCCATTGAGCTGCATGCCAGTACCCAGTGCGATATCCGCAGCGTGGAAAAAGCGAAGTTTCTCGCGGATGTCGGTTTTAGCCAGATAGTGCTGGCGCGCGAGCTGAACCTTGAGCAGATCCGCGCGATTCATGACGCGACCGACGCCACGATTGAGTTTTTTATCCACGGCGCGCTGTGCGTGGCATATTCCGGTCAGTGCAATATTTCCCACGCGCAAACCGGGCGCAGCGCCAACCGGGGGGATTGCTCCCAGGCGTGCCGCTTGCCCTATACCTTAAAAGACGATCAGGGCCGCGTAGTGGCCTATGAAAAACACCTGCTGTCGATGAAAGATAACGATCAGACCGCCAACCTGGCTGCGCTTATCGATGCAGGTGTTCGCTCCTTTAAAATCGAGGGGCGTTATAAAGATATGAGCTATGTGAAAAATATCACCGCTCACTATCGCCAGATGCTGGATGCGATCATTGAAGAGCGAGGCGACCTGGCTCGCGCCTCGGCAGGGCGTACCGAGCATTTCTTCGTGCCATCGACAGATAAAACCTTCCATCGCGGCAGCACCGATTATTTTGTCAACGCCCGCAAGATCGATATCGGTGCTTTCGACTCGCCAAAATTTGTCGGCTTACCGGTGGGCGAAGTGTTGAATGTCGCCAAAGATCACCTGGACGTGCAAACCACCGAACCTCTGGCAAACGGCGACGGCCTGAATGTGCTGGTGAAGCGCGAAGTGGTCGGCTTTCGCGTCAATGTTGCCGAGAAAACCGGTGATAATCGCTACCGCGTTTTCCCGAACGAAATGCCCCCGGCGCTGAAAAACGTGCGCCCGCATCATCCGCTGAACCGTAACCTTGACCATAACTGGCAACAGGCGCTGCTCAAAACCTCCAGCGAGCGGCGTATTGGTATCGATATCGAGCTGGGCGGCTGGCAGGAGCAGCTGATTTTAACGCTCAGCAGCGAAGATGGCGTCACTATCACCCATACGCTCGACGGGTTGTTTGATGAAGCGAATAACGCCCACGCGCTGGAAAAACTGAAAGATGGCCTGAGCAAACTGGGGCAAACCTGTTATTACGCCCGCCGTGTAGAGGTTAACCTGCCGGGCGCATTATTTGTGCCAAATAGTGTGCTAAACCAGTTCCGCCGCGAAGCGGTAGAGATGCTGGAGGCCGCGCGCCTGGCAAGCTACCAGCGCGGCAGCCGTAAACCGGTATCCACACCTGCGCCGGTCTACCCGGAAACGCATCTTTCGTTTCTGGCAAACGTCTATAACCATAAGGCACGTGAATTTTATCACCGCTACGGTGTGCAGCTGATTGACGCGGCGTTTGAAGCGCATGAAGAGAAGGGCGATGTGCCGGTGATGATCACCAAACACTGCCTGCGCTTTGCCTTCAATTTGTGCCCGAAACAGGCGAAAGGGAATATCAAAAGCTGGCGCGCCACGCCGATGCAACTTATTCATGGCGACGAAGTGCTGACGCTGCGTTTTGACTGCCGCCCTTGCGAGATGCATGTTGTGGGCAAAATCAAAAACCACATCCTGAAGATGCCGCTGCCGGGAAGCGTAGTGGCGTCCATCAGCCCGGATGATTTGCTCAAAACCTTACCTAAAAACAGGTAAAAAAGACAAGAGGATGCACGTTGGGCATCCTCCGTCCTGGCTGCCGCGACTTAGTGCGATTTAAACCCGGCAGCCGCCATCAGAAAGCGAAACACCATACTTACCGCACCCAGAGCCAGAACGCTGGCGCACCAGATAAACACCAGCCATAACAATCGTTTGTATAAAGGCTGTTTCATCAGTGGTATCCCTCACCATGTTGCACTTTGCCACGAAACACATAATAGCTCCAGAAGGTATACACCAGGATTATCGGGATAATCAGCAGCGCGCCGACCAGCATAAAGCCCTGGCTTTGCGGCGGGGCAGCCGCCTGCCACAGCGTGATATCTGGCGGAATAATATGCGGCCAGATACTGATACCAAGCCCACTAAAGCCGAGGAAAATCAGCCCAAGCGTCAGCAGAAATGGCAGGGCATGATGCTGCGGGTTATTCAGGCTGCGCCACAGCCAGAAACTGAAAGCGAACACCAGCAGCGGCACCGGCAGGAAGAAGAACAAGTTCGGCAGGCTAAACCAGCGCGAGGCAATAGAAGGATGCGTTAACGGTGTCCACAGGCTGATAACACAGATAACGATTAACAGTGCCAGCAATAATTGTTTCGCCGTCGCCCGCATTTTATCCTGCAAAGGTTCCGCGCTTTTCATCACCAGCCAGCTCGCGCCCAGCAGCCCATACGCAATGACCAGACCGAAACCGCAAAACAGGTTAAATGGCGTCAGCCAGTCCAGCGCACCGCCGCTATAGCTGCGCCCGGTCACCTCAAAACCATTAATAAACGCGCCAACAACAATGCCCTGGCAAAAGGTCGCCAGCAGCGAACCGCTTAAAAATGCCTTATCCCAGAAAGGGCGATGGCCAGGCGTCGCTTTGAAGCGAAACTCAAAGGCAACACCACGGAAAATCAGGCCAATCAACATCAGCGTCAGCGGAATGGTTAGCGCGTCGATAATCACCGCATAGGCCAGCGGGAACGCGCCGAAAAGCCCGGCGCCGCCCAGCACCAGCCAGGTTTCGTTACCGTCCCACACCGGCGCGACACTGTTAACCATCACGTCGCGGTCCTGGGCATCGCGCGTTACCGGAAACAGAATACCGATACCGAGATCGAATCCGTCCATCACGATATACATCAGCGTGGCGAAGACGATAATTACAAACCATATCAAAGAAAGATCGATACCCATTATTTGTCCTCTTCAGCCTCAAGACGTTCTCCCGCCGCAGAAAGCGGGCGGGCCGGAGTCCCCTGCGTCGCGTGTTCATCATGCGCCTGCGGGCCTTTGGTAATTAAGCGCACCATATAGCTGTAACCCACGCCAAATACCGAGCAATAGACGACAAAAAACGCCAGCAAACTGAGGCTCATTTGCAAGTCGCCATGAGCAGAGACGGCATCTGCGGTACGCAACAGGCCATAAACAACCCAGGGCTGCCGTCCAACCTCTGTGGTGACCCAACCGGCAAGGATAGCAATCAATCCCGCAGGCCCCATCCAGAACGCAAAATGCAGGAAAGGGCGTGACTGGTAAAGCCGATGGCGAAAACGCAGCCACAGTGCCGCGACGCCAAGGCCAATCATCAACACACCAAGGCCGACCATGATACGAAATGACCAGAAAACAATGGGTGAATAGGGGCGCTCATCGGGTGGAAACTCTTTTAGCGCCGGGACTTGTTTATCAAAACTGTGTGTCAGGATAAGGCTGCCCAGCGCCGGAATTTCCACCGCATAACGCGTGCGCTCTTCTTCCATATCCGGCAGACCGAACAGCAGCAGCGGCGTCGCTTCACCGGGCGGATTTTCCCAATGGCCTTCAATAGCAGCAATTTTTGCTGGCTGATGCTCAAGGGTATTCAGCCCGTGCATATCACCAACCATCGCCTGGAGAGGCGCTACCACCAGTGCCATCCACATCGCCATCGAAAACATCTTGCGGATAGCAGGCGTGTCGTTGCCGCGCAGCAGATGCCAGGCGGCAGACGCGCCGACGAACAGGGCGCTACTGAGAAACGCCGCAATCGACATATGCACCAGGCGGTACGGGAACGATGGGTTAAAGATAACCGCCAGCCAGTCGACAGGGACGACCTGGCCGTTTTCGATAGCAAAACCTTGCGGGGTATGCATCCAGCTGTTTGACGCGAGGATCCAGAAGGTCGACATCAGCGTGCCCAGCGCCACCATGCAGGTAGCGAAAAAATGCAGGCCAGGCCCGACCTTATTCCAGCCAAACAGCATCACCCCAAGAAAGCCCGCTTCAAGGAAGAAGGCGGTCAGTACTTCATAAGTGAGCAGCGGGCCGGTAATGCTACCGGCGAACTGGGAAAATCCGCTCCAGTTTGTACCAAACTGATACGCCATCACCAGGCCGGAAACCACGCCCATACCAAAGTTCACCGCGAAGATTTTCGACCAGAAGTGATACAGCGTTCGCCAGTCCGGGTTACGCGTTTTTAACCAAAGCCCCTCCAGAACAGCCAGATAACTGGCGAGTCCGATGGTTATTGCCGGGAAAATGATGTGAAAAGAGACCGTGAAAGCGAACTGGATCCTCGCAAGGTAGAACGCATCTAAACCAAACATGTACATCCTCGTCATCGATATTTAGCAGTTATGTTAAACAGCAACACTGCAAACTTGCAGAGACAATCCCTGTGAAATTAAACATAACAGTTTGCTCATCAAGCTTATAAAGTGAAACTGATATCGTCCAGGCGAAGCGGTGGGATGTGTCAGTAAGGAGGGCAAAAAGCTGGCGGAGCGGCCGCCAGCGAAGGGTGTCAGGCCAGACGAGCTTGCAGAAACGCTTCGGCTTCGATAATGCGTTTGCGGCGGAAATGATCAAGAGAGTTACTGAAGTTTAACACGCGCTCTTTTACGCTCGCGTGTTGGGTTTCTGCCTCAGTCTCTTCTATTATTTGTCTTTTTTGTACGCGGAATTTGCTCGATCTCTCAATCACATTCGCCCCTTTAAAAATGTTTTCTTTACGCCTTTGCAGGGGTAAAGCAAAAAGCCGTGATGAGGAGTGACTGTGTTTGTAATAGCGGGCATTTAAATACTCAGCCGTCTCAGCAACACTAATAAACGTATGCGGATGAGGTTTTCTCTTTATATACTCGCCTGGCGCATCGTTCTTATGATTTTTCGCCGCTTGTTCTTTGGTTATGTTGATATTTCCTTTATGCAACTCTACAATCAGGGCATCTTTTGCCGCTGTTTTGGCAAAGTGCATATTGAAATACTTACAACCCTGGTAGTTTTTCTGCGCCTCAGTTTTAAAAGACAGTAGCGAAAACTTTCCTTCGTGAATTTCTCGCTCATTAAATGCGCGTGCCAGCAGGCTTTCAGTGCAAAAATCATTTGTGCTGGTTAATGTATCAATGGTAATGACAGAAATATTACCGTTAGAGTCTTTGTACAAATCAGCAAAAACAGAATGGTTTCCGCTATCGAAAATAAACTGCTGGCGGCCATTCCAGTCACGGTTAACGGCCATGTCCGTTATTTCCTTGCTTTTTAGCGTGTATTTTATGCTCAGCTTATGCCGGGCGTTGAACGCGTCCAGCACCTGAGGAAATACTTTTTCTTCAGCTTCCCATATTGCATCCATCATTTCATCGGGGGGCATTTTGTCGCCCTTAAAGTAAGCTTTTTCGGTGAGTTTTTTATACTCTTGTATTGACCCCAGCATTCCTTTTATTTTTTCTCGTTCAGCTGGCACCAAAGTCGTTGCTGTCTCATCTTTTATTTCAGCGCTATGTTGATTCAGATTGGACGATGGGGAAATATCTCTCGCCATTGCGGGTTGCGTATTTGCATTTACAGAAGGTAAGGAGGTGGATTTATTTTGATGATGGGAGATATGATCGGGGTAGATTACCGCTGCGTTGTCTTTAACCGCGATGGTCACAATATTTTTGGCAACAACAGACATTGGCGCTGAATTTTTTCCCATCGACATCTGTTTTAACGGCGTTGGCGTGGGTTTGACACTTTTTAAAGAATTCATCATGCGTGACAAATTACGTCTTATATTTCTGAAGCCTTTTTGTATGCAAACAGTTAAGGGGTTTTTAGCGTGAGTCATTCTAAAGCGGGGCATGACAAACTCCGGTTTACAGATTGATTCAAAACAACATTATTTGAATTTATATTATAAGCATTGCCAATATATCCACTTTCAAAAAACGCCTTTGGCGTCGTTTTTATAACAGCGCCAATAGATACGACTGGTTTTTCATTCTGATATAGATTATTGACCTGGCGCATGTCATGATAGCGGTGATTGTTCAGCACATAACGAGCGATGAAAAAATACCAGCGCCTGGCGCAACAAATCAGCGAACAGATCGATCTTGGCGTCTGGCGGCCAGGAGAGAAACTCCCGTCACTGCGTGAGCAGGTGGTCAACAGCGGCATGAGCTTTATGACGGTCGGGCATGCTTACCAGCTCCTTGAAAGCCAGGGGCGCATCTTTGCCCGCCCGCAATCCGGCTACTTTGTCACGCCACCGGTGGAAAAAGCGCACGCGAAGGCACCGGAAGTCACGCGCGATGAAGCGGTGGACATCAACACCTACATTTTTGATGTTCTGCAGGCCAGCTGCGATGCCTCCGTGCTGCCTTTCGGCTCCGCGTTTCCCGACCCCAAATTATTTCCCATGCCGCAGCTTAATCGCTCACTGACTAAAGTGAGCAAAAGTGCTGGCGCGATGAGCGTTATTGAGAATCTGCCGCCGGGAAACAGCCAGCTGCGCCATGCTATTGCCAGGCGCTATGCACGCCAGGGCATCAATATTTCCCCGGATGAGATAGTCATTACCGCCGGGGCGCTGGAAGCGTTAAACCTGAGTTTACAGGCCGTGACCGAACCGGGTGACTGGGTGATAATTGAAAGCCCCTGCTTTTATGGCGCGCTACAGGCACTGGAGCGTTTGAAACTCAAAGCATTGTCGGTGCCGACTGATGCGAAAGAGGGCATCTCGCTGGAGGCGCTGGAACAAGCGCTGCGTGACAATCCGGTCAAAGCCTGCTGGTTGATGACCAACAGCCAGAATCCGCTGGGTTTTACCCTGAGCGCAGAGAAAAAAGCGCGGCTGGTTGCACTGCTGACAGAGCATAACGTGATGCTGATAGAGGACGATGTATACAGCGAACTCTATTACGGGCGCGAACAACCGCAGCCCGCTAAAGCATGGGATAAGCAGGATATGACGCTGCACTGCTCGTCATTTTCGAAATGCCTGGTCGCCGGGTTTCGCGTCGGCTGGGTAGCCGCCGGGCGTCATGCGCGGCGCATTCAACAACTGCAACTTATGAGTACCTTATCGACCAGTTCACCGCTGCAGCTGGCGCTGGTCGATTACCTCGCCACACACCATTATGACGCCCATTTGCGCCGCTTACGCCGCGCGCTGGCTGAACGTAAGCACCTTGCCTGGCAGGCGTTATTGCGCCATCTGCCGTCGGAGGTGAAAATTCATCGCAATGAAAGCGGTTATTTTTTATGGCTGGAGCTGCCTGCGCCGCTGGATGCTGGCGAACTAAGCCAGCGCGCGCTGGCGCACCACATCAGCATCGCACCGGGCAAAATGTTCTCGACATCCGATAACTGGCGCAGTTTCTTTCGCTTTAACTGTGCGTGGGCCTGGGGAGAGAAAGAGGAGCGGGCGGTTATGCTGCTTGGCGAATTAATCCGCGACATGATGAAATAAATCGGGCAAATTTTTAACGCCCGGACGTCACTATTTTCCTCGCTATTAACCACGTTATTCATATGAAATATTGATAACGCCTTCGTTGCGCCGCTCTTTACTAACTCCTTGTCTATACTCCGAAAGAGGATTTGCGTTGCGTTTATTCTTTAATGTAATGCGCGGTCAGTCACATCCTGGTGAAATTTCCCGGCGCAGCCATTCTCCCGGGCGGGTCGGCGTCTATTTTTATTAAGGAAACTATTAGCAAGGCAGCTGCACTTTTTTCATTGCGACAGGAGTAATTCGATGAGCAAGAAATTTGCCCGCAGCAGCCTGTGCGCGCTGGGTCTTACCGTGATGACCGCGCAGGCCGCCGAACCGAGCGAAATCGGCAAAGGAGAAGGGCGGCTGGATATTATTGCCTGGCCGGGGTATATCGAGCGCGGCCAGACCGATAAAGCGTATGACTGGGTGACGCAGTTTGAACAAGAGAGCGGTTGTCGCGTAAATGTAAAAACTGCCGCCACGTCGGATGAAATGGTCAGCCTGATGACGAAAGGCGGTTACGACCTGGTGACGGCGTCCGGCGATGCTTCGCTGCGCCTGATTATGGGAAAACGAGTGCAGCCGATTAACACGGCGCTAATCCCCAACTGGAAAACGCTCGATCCCAGGTTAGTGAAAGGTGACTGGTTCAACGTCGACGGCAAAACCTACGGCACGCCATATCAGTGGGGCCCCAACTTACTGATGTACAACACGGATACCTTCCCAACCCCGCCGGACAGCTGGGCGGTTATCTTTGTGCAGCAAAACCTGCCGGACGGAAAAACCAATCAGGGCCGTGTGCAGGCCTATGACGGCCCTATCTATATTGCCGATGCCGCGCTGTTTCTGAAAACCACCCAGCCGCAGCTGGGTATCAACGATCCTTACCAGCTTACCGAGGCACAGTACCAGGCCGTACTGAAAGTACTGCGCAGTCAACATCTATTGATCCACCGTTACTGGCACGACACCACCGTGCAGATGAGCGATTTCAAAAACGAAGGCGTGGTTGCCGCCAGCGCCTGGCCTTACCAGGCCAATGTACTGAAAAGTGAGAACCAGCCTGTCGCGACTGTTTTCCCGAAAGAGGGAGTGACCGGCTGGGCAGATACCACCATGCTGCATGCTCAGGCCAAACATCCCAACTGCGCCTATCGCTGGATGAACTGGTCATTGACGCCAAAAGTGCAGGGTGATGTTGCTGCCTGGTTCGGCTCGCTGCCTGTCGTCCCCGAGGGGTGCAAAGCCAGCCCGCTGCTGGGTAAAAAAGGCTGCGAGACGAACGGTTATCGCTTCTTTGACAAAATCGCGTTCTGGAAAACCCCCGTAGCCGGGGGCGGGAAATATGTCCCGTACAGCCGCTGGACGCAGGATTATATTGCCATCATGGGCGGCCGTTAACCTGTGGAGGCGACGCATGACCTATGCTGTGGAATTTACGGATGTCTCCCGCGTATATGGCGACATCAGAGCCGTCGATGAGGTCAGCTTTGCTGTTCGCGATGGCGAATTTTTCTCCATGCTCGGGCCATCCGGCTCCGGTAAAACGACCTGCCTGCGCCTGATAGCCGGGTTCGAACAACTCAGCGGCGGGACGCTGCGTATTTTTGGCGAAGATGCCAGCGCCTTACCGCCCTGGTCGCGCGATGTGAATACTGTTTTTCAGGATTATGCCCTGTTCCCGCATCTTACGGTGCTTGATAACGTCGCCTACGGACTGATGGTAAAAGGTATCGATAAAAAAAAGCGCCATGCCCGCGCGCGCGAAGCACTGGAGAAAGTCGAACTGGGTTTTGCCTCTGCCCGCATGCCTTCGCAGCTTTCGGGCGGGCAACGCCAGCGTGTTGCGATTGCCCGCGCCCTGGTGAATGAACCGCGCGTGCTGTTGCTCGATGAGCCGCTCGGCGCGCTTGATCTTAAACTGCGCGAACAGATGCAGCTCGAGTTGAAAAAGCTCCAGCAGGAACTCGGCATCACCTTTATTTTTGTCACCCATGACCAGGGAGAGGCACTGTCGATGTCGGACAGGGTGGCGGTGTTCAACAACGGCAGGATTGAACAAGTGGACGCGCCACGGGAGCTCTATTTGCGCCCACGCACACCGTTTGTTGCGGGATTTGTTGGCACGGCAAATGTTTTCGATGCTGCGCAAGCCAGTGCGCTGTGCGAAATGCAAGGGATCTTCTCCCTGCGCCCGGAGCATATTCGCCTTAATGCTCCGGGAGAAGTCGAAGTGCATGGTATCGTGCAGGCCGTGCAGTACCAGGGGGCCGCTACTCGCTTCGAGCTGGCGCTGACCAACGGCACAACGCTTCTGGTCAGCCAGGCAAATCTATCGGATGCGCTGTTATCGCCCACGCTGGTGCCGGGTCAGCACGTACAGGCCTCCTGGTCGCGTGGGGCAATGGTGCCGCTTGATGGGGCACGTTGAGATGGAAATGAGCATTGCCCGTAGCGCGCGCCACCGGCGCAGTTTTAGCGCGCTCGTCTGGCGTAAGCCGCTGCTCGGGCTGCTGCTCCTGCTGACCGCCCCGCTGATGTGGTTCGGCATTGTCTATCTTGGCTCGTTATTGAGCCTGCTCTGGCAGGTCTTTTACACCTTCGATGACTTCACCATGTCGGTGACGCCAACGCTCACCCTTGCCAATCTGCGGGCGCTGTTCAACCCGGCCAATTACGACATTATTTTACGTACGCTGCTGATGGCCATCGCGGTGACCCTCGCGAGTGCCATTTTTGCTTTCCCGCTGGCCTGGTATATGGCCCGTTATACCCGCGGAAAATGGAAAGCGTTTTTTTATATCGCCGTGATGCTACCGATGTGGGCGAGCTATATCGTTAAAGCCTATGCCTGGACGCTGCTGCTGGCAAAAGATGGTGTGGCGCAGTGGTTTTTAAGCCATCTCGGGCTGGAACCTCTGCTTCGTGCCTTGCTGACTCTTCCCGCAATCGGGGGAAATACGCTCTCTACGTCAGGGTTAGGGCGTTTTCTGGTGTTCGTCTACATCTGGTTGCCATTTATGATCCTGCCGGTACAGGCGGCGCTGGAACGGCTACCCTCAACACTTTTGCAGGCCTCAGCAGACCTTGGTGCCCACCCGCGCCAGACTTTTCGCTATGTTGTGCTGCCGCTGGCCATTCCCGGCGTGGCCGCAGGTTCCATTTTTACTTTTTCCCTGACGCTGGGCGATTTTATCGTCCCGCAACTGGTAGGGCCGCCGGGTTTTTTCATCGGTAACATGGTCTATTCACAGCAGGGGGCCATCGGTAACATGCCCATGGCGGCTGCATTTACGCTGGTGCCCATTGTATTGATTGCCCTTTATCTGGCGTTAGTGAAACGCCTGGGAGCTTTCGATGCACTCTGAACACGCGCCTTTCTTGCTCAAACTGGCGGCCTGGAGCGGGGTGATATTTCTGCATTTCCCGCTCGTTATTATCGCTATCTATGCGTTCAATACAGAAGATGCGGCCTTCAGCTTTCCTCCTCAGGGGTTTACCTTGCACTGGTTTAGTGTCGCAGCGGCGCGTACGGACATTCTCGAATCCGTGACACTGTCACTAAAAGTCGCTGCGCTGGCAACGCTTATTGCCTTGATCCTTGGTTCACTGGCGGCAATGGCACTCTGGCGCAGTCAATTTTTTGGTAAACAGGCGGTTTCGCTGCTGCTGTTATTACCCATTGCGCTGCCAGGCATCATTACCGGTCTGGCTTTGTTGAGCGCATTTAAGACCATCGGTCTGGAGCCAGGCTTACTCACTATTGTTGTCGGACATGCCACTTTCTGCGTCGTTATTGTGTTTAACAACGTCATAGCCCGGTTTCGACGCACCTCCTGGAGCCTGATTGAGGCTTCAATGGATTTGGGCGCGGATGGCTGGCAAACCTTCCGCTATGTGATGCTGCCAAACCTCGGTTCCGCGCTGCTGGCGGGAGGGATGCTGGCTTTTGCGCTGTCGTTTGATGAAATCATCGTCACCACATTTACCGCAGGCCATGAGCGAACATTACCGCTGTGGCTGCTCAATCAGCTCGGCCGTCCGCGCGACGTGCCGGTAACCAATGTTGTCGCCTTGCTGGTAATGCTGGTGACAACGATACCGATTCTGGGTGCCTGGTGGTTAACACGAGACACCGACGGAAGCGGTAAATAATCCACTGTGCTGGAAGGGCAAAATTATGCAACATCAACTATTTATCAATGGAGAACTGGTCGACGGCGCAGGCGAAAAACAGGCTGTCTTTAACCCGGCCACCGGCGAGGTGTTGCTGGAAATCGCCGAGGCGTCGCCCGCGCAGGTGGAGGCAGCGGTGCAGGCAGCCGCCAGCGCCTTTGTACAGTGGGGGCAAACCACACCGAAGACGCGTGCCGAATGTTTACTGAAGCTGGCACAGGTCATTGAAGACAACGCGGACACCTTCGCCCGGCTGGAGTCCTTTAACTGCGGAAAACCGCTGCACTGCGTGGTGAGTGATGAAATTCCGGCGGTGGTGGATGTGTTTCGCTTTTTTGCCGGTGCGTCGCGCTGCCTGAACGGGCTGGCGGCGGGAGAGTACCTTGAAGGACATACCTCAATGATTCGCCGCGATCCTATCGGTGTCGTGGCATCCATCGCGCCCTGGAATTATCCGTTGATGATGGCCGCGTGGAAGCTCGCCCCCGCGCTGGCGGCAGGGAACTGTGTTGTGCTTAAACCCTCAGAAATCACACCGCTGAGTGCGTTAAAACTTGCCGCGCTGGCAAAAGATATCTTCCCGGCAGGCGTTTTAAATGTGCTGTTTGGGCGGGGGAAAACCGTCGGGGACACGCTGACCGGGCACGACAAGGTGAATATGGTCTCGCTGACCGGCTCGATTGCCACAGGTGAACATATTCTGCGGCATACTGCCTCGTCAATTAAACGCACGCATATGGAACTGGGCGGTAAAGCGCCGGTGATTGTGTTTGATGATGCCGATCTGGATGCGGTGGTAGAAGGGGTGCGTACCTTTGGTTTTTATAACGCGGGGCAGGATTGCACCGCTGCATGCCGTATCTACGCGCAACGCGGTATTTATGATGCACTGGTGGAGAAACTGGGCACGGCAATTTCAAGCCTGAAAATGGGCGCGCCGGAAGATGAAACGACCGAACTGGGGCCATTAAGTTCTGCGGCACATCTCGCACGCGTAACGAAAGCCGTTGATGAAGCGAAAGCACTCGACCATATTAGCGTGATCACCGGCGGCAAAGCGCATGGCGGTGCCGGTTTCTATTTTGAGCCCACGCTACTGGCGGGAGCAAAACAAGAGGATGCCATTGTCCAGCGCGAAGTGTTTGGCCCGGTGGTCAGCGTGACCGTTTTCGACGATGAAGATCAGGTGCTCGGCTGGGCGAATGACTCCCGGTACGGGCTGGCTTCCTCCGTCTGGACACGCGATGTCGGCACCGCACATCGGTTAAGCGCCCGTCTGCAATATGGGTGCACATGGGTAAATACCCATTTTATGCTGGTCAGCGAAATGCCGCACGGTGGGCAGAAAAACTCGGGTTACGGCAAAGATATGTCACTTTATGGCCTGGAAGATTACACCGTGGTGCGTCATGTGATGATCAAACATTAATCCACAGAAAAGGTGTCTTGCCACATTATTAATATCAATGAAACAATTAATATTAATAATTACTGGTTTTAACACAGGCGGGATAACCATGGGCACAACGGAGCAAACAGATACAGCTGGATTGCGCAAGCAGGAAGAGTGCAAAGCATCAATGCATTGTCGAAGCGAGGAAGGCGAGGCGTTACACCGTTTTGTCCCTGTTGAAATTTACTTCTGTGAAGGCACCGTGTTTTATTTTTCTCACAATGCCTGAAACACCACCTACTCATGGCAGGTAGTGTTGCTTAACGCTTCAGGAACGCTTCATTTTCTCGCGGTGCCCAGTCTTTCTCTGAAAAATCATAAGTGATAAAGATTTGATCCGTCACGCCTTCCGAACGCAAAACGGCGCGAACTTCTGCCGGTAAGTTTTCATCGCGGAACAGTTCAGCCAGGACGAACATCGCATCCAGGAAGGAAAGTTGTTTCACTTCAAACGGTTTCCAGCCGGTACGCTTAAAGATCATATGGTAAAGCGCTTCTTCACCCGCCAGCGGGACAAAACTGCTGGCGTACTTTTCACGATGGCGCGCCAGTAGCGACTCAAGGATAAATATCTGTGCAATCCGTTGCCGTGCTGCCAGCCCACGCGCACTGTCAGTGGTCATATCAACATGCGTTATGTCATTGTTTTCCCGCACGCGAACCTCAATGGCCTGCCACAGATCGTCGTATTTCTGCATAACCTTACCTTGTCTACGAAGTTATATGCCCTACTGATAAACCCTAACAGAGTGTACACGCCTCACCAAATTTGCCAATCCGCGCACATAAAAAAGGAATAACCGCAAGAATACCTTAAGGTAAATTTTTATATAAAACTAAGTGGCGTTTCTGATGGATATAATTTCTATTATAGAATTATTAATTGAGAATTACGGCTGCTTTCGTCCAAAAAAATGGACCTTATTTAACTCGCTGAAAATTCATAATGAGTTAAACGAACCTGCAATAAAAAAACTAAAAAAATCTTGAACTCATATAGAAAATGTGGATTCATAATCAGGAAGCTAACGGTCATAGGTAATATTTATATCTGGCTTTTGAAATTAATAAGGATATTAATTCATGATAATTGAAAAAGTGATGCAAAAACTAAAAACAAACTATCCTGTTGATGTTGCTGCATCATATGGCATGAGTGAAGGGGAATTAACAAATATTCGTTTAGCTCACGATGCCACTATTCTTGCCATTCCTGACGTGAAGTTTTTCGTGACGGATCTTGAGCTTCTAGGTCATGTCAAATGCATGACGACAAACAAAAATGCCATCAGCATTCAGGAAGGCGTGTTCCGCAATCAACATTTGTATGGTTATAATAAAGTGAATATCAGCGCGGAGGCCGGGCTGGTGTTGAACCCGCGCAAACTGGATCTGCGTATCTTTTTTAAACACTGGAACCATATTTATTATATTAAGCAGTATAAAGACAAGAAAATACAACGCTCGTTCCAGATATTTGATTTTTATGGGCAGGCCATTCATAAAATATTTATTACCGAAAACTCCAGTGAATCAGGGCTTTCCGTCCTGCTAAAAAGGTATGCCTCTACACAGCAAATTCCGCCCACTTTTAATATCCGCTATCCGCACTACAGATCAATAATTAATATTGATTACGAATTTAATGATCATATTGATGCTGAATGGCGCGCCATGACCTGCCCGGAAGATATAGTCGCTCTGACAGAGAAGTACCATATGTCCAGGCAGGAGATATTCCGCTGTGTGAAAGCAGATCTTGCCTGGCCTGTCGGTAAAAAAGCCTTACAGGAGGTGCTTACCGCAGCCAGAGAGCGCTACGAGGAATTAACCGTTTCTGTTCCAAATCATGGGTGCGCGCAAATATATACTGGCCTGCTTGATAAAATCGGATGCGCAAACGGTTGGCTGCAGGTACACAACCCGGCAAATAAACTACTGATACAAGAGAGCAAAATCAGTGAATGTTGGGTTTTACATACCCCCACAGCATATGGGCATGAGACCGCTCTGGAGGTTTTCTCCGGTGCTAATGAGCTTATCGTTAAGATTGGCGGGCAGCGAGACGAAGGGCAGAAAGAACGGGAATCCTGGCGGGAAATAATTGACGGTATTGGGAGCAAAATCGTTTAAACAGTAATCATTTTTTTTATTAACCGTTAAAATGACGACAAAAACAGTGATATTTTTATAAATTAACTCGCATCTGAGCAACGTGAATATTGACAGGATAAATACCATGAATATATTTTTAGCAGTATTACCCATTCACTGATTAACATCAATTCAGGCGTGATGCCCGTCATTTTTATGATGCAGGTGACAGTCTGTTTATGTCAGTCATTCTTTGACATTACGCCTGATGGCGAGTGAAGGGCAATTAACCCGGTCAGGAGTGAATATTTTTTCTGGTCATTCATGTTAAATACTGCATTGTTAAGGAATTTATTTTGATTTGCGCTGTTAAACAAAGAATTGATGTGCAGGCTGACACTTTGCAAAGTGCCCTGGGTAAAAAAGCTTATAACTATAGTTTGTCGTATAAGTCATTACATAAACTCGAAAAAATAGTAAACAGCCAATATGATATAAGGACCAATGCCCTGCAATTTATATTTGGCAAGAAAAATACGTTCAAAGGGTTTGATCACAACAATATTTCACGGTTAATCAAAGACCTTCAAGTAATAAAACCTGAGATGTCTAATCCAGCGATGGACAATAAAATAGATGGCTGGATTAATAAGGCTCAGGTTATGCTGGATCATAAAGTCCAGGCGCAGGAAAAAATTAAAAATCTGACCGCTGAAGAAGCCAACTGGCTGGTGATTCATAAAGGTAGCAATGCCTTTATATACAAGCATGAAGACTTTGTTATCAAGAAACAGAAAAACATCAATGAGATTTCTGCACAACATGAAGTCGCCATGTGCAACAAATATAACCACGCCCATGGCCGCGAAGCAGAAGCGTTATATAAACGCAATCTGATTCAAATGCCTTATATCGAAAACAAAGGCGCATTAACCACACACGATATCCAGAAAGCCGTCGTAAAAATGGCTGAGAAAGGATTTTTTATGGCCGATGCCAGGCCATCTAACTTCGTTAAAACAACGAAAGGCGAGGTCGTCCCGGTAGACTTCCGGCTTGTTTATACGAATAGAGATTTAAATAACCTTGATGCGAAAATCCAGAAAGAGATCGTTAACGCTTATGTTAACGTCGGCTATCGCTGCATTCCTGCCGCGCTAAAAGGTGCGTACCGGATGCATATTGCGCAAATCGACAAACATCTGAAGCAGGACAGCCCGTTACGATACGTAAACACGATGCTGACTTCCAGAGCGAGTGTGAAGCATATTTGACCGCCAGCGAGCCAGCCTTGGGGCTGGCTTGTTCGTTTACGGATCAAAAACAGGACTGATCACCCGTAATGGCAGGCGATTTAACTTGATAAATATCAACAAAAATAGCATATTTTGCACGTTTTGTTACTATTGAGTTAATTTCGGTTATGTCGCTTTACCAAAAAATGTTGGCTTTTTACATTATCATGGCGCTGATTTGTGCTCTGATAACCTGGTTTCTCTCCCACGATCGCAAACGCATTCGTTTCCTGAGCGCCTTTCTGGTGGGGTCCACCTGGCCAATGAGCTTTCCTGTCGCGTTACTCTTTTCTCTGTTTTAAGTTTTTTCCGTCACAAAGCGTGACGGCAGAAACAAAAAAGTCCTGCAGAAAATGCAACATAGTGTGCAGATGTTTAGCCTGACGAAGGGAGTCAAAGGTGGAGCTGTACACAAAACTGCTTATTTTTTACCTTGCCATGTCCTGCGTATGCGCGGTGATAACCTGGTTTCTGACCCAGGAAAGCTGGAAAATACGGCTCCTCAGTGCGATTCTGGTTGGCGCAACATGGCCGATTAGCTTTCCGGTTGCGCTGATCTTCACACTTTTGTGAGCATTGCACTAAAAACCCGGCGCACAGGTGGCCGGGTTAGCAGGTTAAGGTAACAGCGCGTTAAGTTTTTTTCGCGCGGCAGGGGAGACATCTTGCGGGTGGTGGTAGCCGATGTTTTCCAGCGCCCGGTTGTAGAGCGCCACCAGCCAGTCATAAACGTAGCGTGTCGCGGCATGAACGGGCTGTTCGCTCAGCTTCGTCAGCCGCGCTTCATTGACCCCCACAGACTCCATCGCGAAAATGGCGCTGCCTTTTTGCACCCGGCTGGCGGGTCTTTCAGCCTCAGGCACCGACGCGTACCCCAGCCAGGCGATAAAGTTACCGATGGCAGCATGTAACTGAGCGGCGCTGGCAGTATCACGCTGCATAATCTGTTGCAGCTGCTGTGATAAGTTAAGTCGATAGCTGCTAAGAATAACAATCTCAGCCACCTGGCGCAGCGCGGCAGGCGAAATCCCTAATCGTGCGGCGTTTTCGTCGTTACGGCTCCACTGGCGCACATGGTTAATCCACAGCGCATGTGCCTGATGACCAATCTCTTTTGTTTCCAGTTGCGGCTCGGCGCTTTCAGTGGTTTCGGCAAACAGATCGATGGCGTCATTAAATAAGCCGCTGACTTTTTCTTCGCGCGGCTGCTGAACCTTCCAGAGCGCATCGAACTGCTGCATCTCCGGCAACAACCCCTCCAACAACTCACCGTGGCGCGACGCATGCCCTTGCAACACGCGCACAAGCGATTCTGCTGCGGCACGCGGCGCGGCGGTTTCACCTGACGGCGCGGCTATCCACGCTTGCAGCAGGTCGCGCAGCGCGTGGTGCTGACGTTCGCGCAACGCAGCAAAACGGGCCTGGCGCAGCGCTGGCGCGGTTGCCTGCGCCAGCCACTCCAGCAGGCGCTGCAGGCTACTGGCATCCAGCGCCTGTAATGTGCCCCAGTGCTGCCCGGGTTTACTGATCAGTTGCTGAATAGCTTCGTCGAGGTTTTGCCCGTGGGTAAAACGCTCGTCCTGCGGCGTAATGGCCCACACCAGGCCGGGCAGCGCCGTTTCCTGGCCGGACTGCGTCTCTTTCACCCAGTTGAGCAGCGCGCGTGCCGTCACGCCGGTGGTTGAACGATCCGGCGTCGCATTACAGATCATCAGTACGTCCGGCTGCATCCGCTGGCGATAACTCTCCAGCAGCCAGCGGCACTTACTGAGCCATAGCGGTTGACCTGCACGCGGCGCTGGAGCAGGGATATCCAGGATATCCACCGATGCCAACTCGCAATGCTCAACAGGCAACACCAGCTCGCGGGTGATCAACGCAAGCGTTGCCAGCGGCAGGCTGACCGCATTATGCAGCAACCCGCCCGCCCAGGGATGAACCACTACTTCCCCGTGAATATCCGTGCTTTCCTGCTCGGCAGGGGTTAAAAAACCCTCTGTCGGCAGCGCAAAATTGTCCACCAGGACACTCAGCGGTGCGGCAAGTTGTGTCGCATTTCCGGTCTGATGCAGGGTATGGGCAAGCGAAAGCCACTGCTGCGTCAGCTCCTGATTCTCACCCCATAGCAGCGACCAGGCGCTGGCGCGCGCGCTCAAATCCAGCTGCGGCAAAAGACCGGCAAACTGATACCACAGCGCATCGTCCATTTGCTGATGCGATGAGGGCACCACTGAACGCCAGAAGCGGGCAATGGCACCAATATCTTCTGCGGAAATACCAGGCACCACGTTCGGTTGGCGCAACTCGCGCCAGCGCGCAACACGGCTTTCGATAACGGTTTTATCGACCGCGCGCAGCCCCGGCTGATGCCAGGCATGGGCGATAAAGATCTGCACCAGCTCTGCTTCACTGATAATGTGCAGACGCAACGGAAAACTGTCATCCAACGCCTGTTCTTGCTGGCTAAAACGCAGCGCCATGCTGGTGAGCGCATGACCTGGGTTGATATGAGTAAAATAATCCAGCGTCTTTTCGCCAGGGCGCACATTCAGCCGCCCGTTGCCGCTGCCGCACAGCGCCGCCAGCAAATGCGCTTTCGCCGCCTGCGCATGGCCGTATAAGCCGACGGTGCAGGGCGAGGCCTGCGCCTCATCCAGCGCAGATTCCTGAGCGCCATAGGTGGACAGGCGCGCCAGCAGCGCATCAGCATCATCATCCAGCAACGGCGAGAGCTTGCGGTTTTCGTTGATCCACGCTGCCAGCGCCTGAGAGGTCTTTAGGCTCGCACTCATTTCAGATACACACTCCCGCTGTCGATCCAGTAATGGCTGCCGCTATGACGGCGATCGGCCAGCGTATTCAGTTTAAAAGTTAACGCATCAGCAGGCACCGGTGTGCCATCCTGCAACCAGGCTTCGCTCAGGATAAAAGATTCCGGCCCTTGCTGTTTGCTGCCGCCGCTTAATTGCAGGCGAACATTCAGCACCCCATCTCCGGCGATGGTTTTCGCCAGCTCCTGGGAGTTAATACTGAGCGTATAGAGCGGCGTTGCCGGCCAGCGGGCGTTCGCCAGTTGCCGAAAACCGAGCGTGATGTTTCCACGCAGCGGGAAATGCAGCCGCGCATCCAGTTTTGCGCCGGGTTTGTCCAGGTCGATATCCGCATACCAGATGTTTTCATCCCGCAGCGTATTGACCACATTATCCAGCACGCCCAGATAACGCACCGTCGAGTACGCGCCAATATCTGCCGCTTTAAAGTTAAAACGTGGCAGGCGCAAATCCAGTGCCAGGCTGCACAGCATCGCGCCGACGGCAGCGGTGGATTTCGGGTTGCCGATTTTGCCCTGCTGACTGAAGGGATACCATTCATGCACGCGATATTTATCCAGCCACACCATGCGGTTCACCGGCACTGGCTGTAAGTGGCGAATTAAAGCCTGCACACCGGGCAGGCAGCCAGGGCGACCGGTAATCAACAGTACATCACAGCAGTAATGGCTGATGGCTTCGCACAGCGCATGGAGCGGGGCGGTGAGGGTAAACTGCCCGGCCAGCATGGCTTCCTGCAATTCACGGAAGTTTATCTGTAAGGGAACCGACAGCACATCAAACTCCGCCGCTCCCGAAGGCAGGGCGTGATCGATGGCCTGCTTAAGATAATTGATAACATTGCGGGTCGGTGGCTGCCTGAGCAACTCGCCAAAAGTCGCATACAGCCCGGCCAGCGGATCGTTGATATCGCTCTCCTCCCAGGCCGCGAGAATAGCATGCCCGACAGGCATAAAGAGCTGCAGGGTCGTTTGCTGGCGCAGCACGGCCTGGGTATCGATGCGCCCGGAGTCTCCGAACAGCGTCGCCATAATAGAGGCCGCATCGGTGATCCCGGCTTTTTGCATATGCGTTTGCAGCGCAGGCAGCACGCAGCGCTGGATCACATCCAGCAAAATGTCGTCGCCCGCGACTTTGAAGCCTTCACGAAACAGCAGTTGCGGGGTAATTTTCACATTACTGCCGGTGCCGTCATCAAGCTGATAATGGGTGATAGCCATATCGGTTGTGCCGCCGCCGATATCAACTGACGCAACGCGTAACGAGCGACCATGTACCGTGCCGGGGGCATCCGGGCGATCCGGGCGGGCGAGGGAGGCAAAAAAGGTTTCCGTCTGCCCGGCGAAGCGGGAGATGGCTTCGTTATACAGCCACACCAGCTGGCCGCAACTGGCTTCGTCCCACTCCATCTGAATGTACGGAACCGGCACCACGCTCTTGTCCTGCTGCTTGCGGTTGGCAAAATCTTCATCCTGCGGATGCCAGCCCATTGCTTTCCACACCAGCGCAATGGCTTCGAACATGCGGCGGCGAAAAATCTCACGCTCCTGCTTCGGCATCGCCGACGGCAGCGTCAGAATGATCGTTCGCAGCTGTCGGGGAGAGGCAGGAAAGCCCAGACGCAGGCGTGTCGCGACGCTGTTGATCTGGCCCAGCGCTTGCGCCAGTAATTCACACAGCATATGCGTCATCAGCGTACTGCGGCTGTATTGCGGCGAGAAGACGGGCAGGCGCTCATCCAGCGGCAGGCTGTAAAGCGGCTGACCTTCGTCATTCATCAGATTCATCAACGGAAACGCCGTCGCCAGCGGTTCGCGCTGCGTTTTACTGTTCATCTGGCTAAAACGCCAGTCCTGCAACACCGGGGTCTCATCCCACAGGTAGCGGCGCGGGCTGGAGATGCCGCTGTTACCCTCGGTACCCAGGCGCTGCATCGCCAGTTTGCGGGCTTCATCGCCCACACGGACAATTGATGGCCAGACGAAAGCATCTTCGCGGCCACTTTCCACGGAGAAATGCTGCTTGCCAAAACGCGCTTCGGAAAACTCAAGACGACTGGTAAACAGCGGCTCATTGAGAAACTGTGGCTCGCTCAGCGAGCGCACCTGTAGCTCAGCGGTCTGGCGCAGGCCATCGTTCGCATCGCCATGATCTTCAATAATTACGCCGCAGGTGTGGGTGTTCCCCACATCCAGGATCAAATCCACCGGGATCGCCGGTGTGCTGAGCGTATGCGTGACAATCTTCACTTCCGGTATCTGTAGCTGACTACCCAGCAGTGTCATCAGGTTCAGCCAGTGCGCCTGATACTCAAACGCGCGCAGTGCCAGGGTGATATCCCGCTCGCTGCGGACTTCGTTTTGCGTAATAAACTGCATAAACGCTTCGCGCAGCCAGCCATCCACCCAGGTTTGATCGAGGAAATCCGCCACTTCCGCATCACGCCAGGCCAGGGCAAAACGCGTGCCGTTAAGGATATCGTTTTGCTGCGGCGCAAGCGTGGCGGGGGAGAGATCGTTGATCTGGCTGTCGAGTGCCAGCGTGACGCGGTGGGTATTCCCGCCGCTGTCCGGCTCGTTCAGTTTGCGGATCTGGACACGCGCCCAGTTATCCGGGCCTTCAACAAAGGTGCGCGGCGGGTTAAAGCGTAAAAAAGGTACCGGCAGCCAGACGCCATCAAGAATGGCCAGCGATGTCTGCAACGTATGTGTGCTTTCCGGTTTCACCACTTCCGGCTGCCCGCCTTCGCGGTTTGGCAGGGTATAGCGCCCGTTTACCAGGTCAAAATCAAGACGCAACAGCGGGCCGTTGGCGGTTTTACGCACAAAACGGCCGCTGTTTGCTGTATCAAGCGGCGTCAGGCCAAAATCGAGAAACTGCACGCCGCTGTTGGCAATCAGCGTCACGCTCTGTTTGTAGTCGCAAAGATTAACCAGCATAGGATCAGTCACCTGTTTTTCTGAACGTTACTGCAACGGTGGTTTTGGCATCAAAACGCGCGCTACAGTCTGCGACATTATTACTGCCTGCTTTACATGTGATTTCCGGCATCGGATAGCGGGTTCCGTCACTACAGCGGGCGTTGCCACGACTCTTGATAAGCAACTCCCCGGTCTGATGTAACCCGGAAAAGAGATCCGCGCGGCAGGTGACATTTTTGCCATGCACAATACGCGCCGTCCCTTTGTTGTTATTAATTTGATAACGCACAGTGGGCGCTTTACCGCTTACCGGGTCTTTGATATCCATCGCCAGGCGCCACTCGCCATTGAGAAAACGCGTCGATCCCAGTTTCACCTGGGTGGCATCCATCACCAGGGCATCTTTTGCTATTGCTGCGATCACGACCGGTTCCGACTCTTCATCCGCCGCTTTTGCCGTGCCGGTGGCGGCGACTTCAGCCGGATGCAGCGGCAGCGTTGTAGCCTGTGCTGGCGCTGCGTTGGCTGGCGGCGGGGCAACGGCAACAGGCTGAGAAGCAGGGGCAGGTGCGGGCGCAACGGCAACAGGAGCGGGCTGTGCAGATTCAGGATCGGTTGACGACTGATGAAGCATCAGCGGGACGCCAATAGCCGCAGCCACCGCCACCGCTACAGGAATTGCCCACAGGCCCACGCGATGGCGCTTTTTCGCCACAGGCGCTGCAACAGCAGGCTCCGCTTCCGCCGTGTAGGCCGCTACTACAGCCGGTGCCGAAGCTGCCGGTTTTACCTCCGGGCGCGGGGCAAGCAGCGGTTCATCCGCATGGGTAAAGGCCGCAGGCGCAACCGGCTCGTTTTCTGGCTCAGGTTCCGGTTCGGGTTCAGGTTCCGGCAACAGCTCAACAACAGGCTCGGCCACCTCTTCATAACGCAGGCAGTCGAGCACGTTTTCTCGAGCGCTCTCATTAAGGTTAACAAAACCCCAGAAGGTGATAACCGGCTTGCCATCCACCAGAAATACGTGGTTTTCACCGGGGAATTGCAGGGCTTTTTCCAGCAGCGAACCGAACAGCTGCTGCGCCGTTTTGGGAGATTGTATGCACTTACGGCTTAGCGCAAAGGCACTGTCCATCGTGCTTTCAAGGTAGCGCAGGGCACGAAAACGCGCCTCATCATCGGCGGCTTTCCACGACACGGCACGCCCGTCTACCGGTGAGTACCAGTCGACGCGATCGCCCTCGTCATTAACCTGGGGTATTGCCAGGCAGTCCACCAGCGCCTGCTGCTTACGCAGACGCAGTGCTTCACGAATTTGCAACGCCGAATCGAAGACGGCCTGACCGCCGCCGCCAACGGCCTGGAAATCATCCAGATCGCCGCTGCGCAAGAGAGTTTTTGCCACGTTTTCATCCCATAGACTTCTTCACGCGTCTACTATACGCAAACTTGCCACCAGTAAAAGGCAGAAGAAAGCGCAAAACCTTTGAATTCTCGAAGCATTGGCAGCGTCGATTCAACTTGACGCCGTAAAAAAGACTTAACAGAAATTACTTTATTAAGAATGGTGGATATTTCAGCAAAAACAACTGCTTTAATATAACCTCTGTCAAATTGGTTATTTGCCACTTTTCTGAAGCTGTGCTGAGATTATCATTCCATATAAAAAGAGAAGGTTTAAATAATGACGACAGGGAAAAAGCTGCTCGCCCTCGTGTTGAGCACACTCTTACCGGCAGGCGCCGCATGGTCGGCATCCAGTGACACCCTGATTTACTGCTCCGAAGCGTCGCCTGAGTCCTTTAACCCGCAAATTGCCAGCTCCGGCCCGACTTTTGTCGCCAGCTCGCAAGTTTTATATAACCGCCTGGTGACGTTCGACCCGGTAAAAAATACGCCGGTTCCGTCTCTCGCCACCGAATGGAAAGTCTCCGATGATGGCAAAACCTGGACGTTCACATTACGCCAGGGCGTAAAGTTTAACAGTAATAAATATTTTAAACCGACGCGCGATTTTAATGCTGACGACGTTATTTTTTCCGTATTACGGCAAAAAGACGCGAACCATCCGTATCATAATGTCTCGCAAGGCACCTACGAATATTTTAATGACGTCGGTCTTGATAAATTAATCAAAGAAGTGAAGAAACTTGACGATTATCACGTTCAGTTTGTACTGAGCGAACCTAACGCGGCGTTTCTCGCCGACTGGGGTATGGACTTTGCTTCTATCCTTTCTGCTGAATATGCTGATGCAATGCTTAAAAAAGGCACGCCGGAATATGTTGATACCTGGCCAATTGGCACCGGGCCTTATGCGTTGCAGCAATATAAAACCGATGCCCAGATCCGTTATCTTGCCAACCCAAATTACTGGGAAGGGTCGGTACCGACTAAGCATCTGATTTTCTCAATTACCCCGGATGTGCAGACTCGCCTGGCGAAATTGCAAACCAACGAGTGCCAGATTATTCCTGCGCCCGCACCGGTGCAATTTGAGCAAATTAAAAAGAATAAAGATCTAACCCTGCACACAGTTGATGCGCTGAACGTCGGTTATCTGGCGTTTAATACTGAGAAAAAGCCGTTTGATAATGTGCTGGTGCGCCAGGCGCTGAACTACGCGACCGACAAAAAAGCTATCGTGAATGCCGTGTTCCTGGGTTCAGCGGAGGTGGCGAAATCTCCGCTGCCGCCGAATATGCTCGGCTTTAATAAAGATCTGCAAGATTACAGCTACGATCCTGAAAAAGCGAAAGCGCTGCTTAAACAGGCCGGGCTGGAAAAAGCGGTCAATGTTACGCTGTGGTCAATGCCAGTGCAGCGGCCTTATAACCCGAACTCTCGCCGCATTGCCGAGATGATCCAGAGCGACTGGGCTAAAGTTGGAGTCAATGCCAAAATCGTATCGTATGAGTGGGGTGAATACCTCTCCGGGATGCGCAAAGGCGAGCACGACGCGGCGCTGTTTGGCTGGATGTCAGATAACGGCGATCCGGACAACTTTGCCGATGTGCTGCTTGGCTGCAACAGCATAAAAACCGGTTCCAATGCCGCACGCTGGTGCGATAAAGAGTATGATGCGCTGGTGCAGCAAGCCAAACTGGTCGCCGATCCTGCGGCGCGCGCCAAACTTTACGGGCAGGCACAAGAGATTTTTTATCAGCAGGCTCCCTGGATTGCGCTGGCAAACGGTAAAACCTTTTACGCGACCCGCAGCAATGTCAGCGGTTATAGCGTCAGCCTGATGGGGAGCGATTTTTCGAAAGCAAAACTTAACTAAGGAGAGGTTATGTCCCACCTGGAAGCTGTTATTGCTCGCGTGGATGCGGCTATTGCAGAGAATGTGATTGCCGGAATGAATGAGTTGCTGATTGAGTTAAGCGATGACACCGCGCTGAGCCGGGAGGAGCGTTATACCCAGCAGCAGCGCCTGCGTTATGCTATTGCTCATCATGACAAGCAGCATAAAGAAGAGATGGAAGCCCGGCGCGACGAGCTCACCAAAGGCGGTACCATTTTGTAGTCAGAACTGGCGTCTGGCCACCAGCCAGGCGCCAATCACCAGCAACACGGCACCACATACCGGGCCGACTAGTGCTTTTAGCGCAATACCCTGGCTTCTCACCACATCCATCACCAGCCCGCCTATCAACTGGCTGGCGACCAGCACCGCAATGGTTGTCGCCGCACCGACATACTGATAACCGCTGATACTGGCGAAAACAAAAAACGATCCCAGCAGACCGGGGATCAGCGTCCACCATTTCACGCTACTATAGAGTTCCTGAAAACCTGCCACACCGTATTTGATAAGCAAAATCGACACGAACAACACAATACCAACCAGTGAATTCAACAGCATGGCGATCAAAATCGTTGAGGCTGACTGCGTGATACGCACCATCAATGTGTTTTGCACCACCAGGCCAATCCCGGCGGCAATAAGGAAGGCGAGGGTGAGCGACTGATTCATGAGATTGCGTCCGGCTCGCTGCGGTTATCCAGCTGAAGCTGCATAAAGGTGAGATCCAGCCAGCGGCCAAATTTGGTGCCGACCTGCGGCATCTGCGCGGTGATAACAAACCCGAGTTTGCCGTGCAGATGAATCGACGCATGATTTTGCGACTCGATCCCCGCAACCATCACATGCTTACCGATACGCCTGGCTTCTTCTATCAGGCGCACCAATAATGCCTGACCCAGCCCTTTGCCCTGATGTTCCGGGTGTACATAGACAGAATGTTCAACCGTGTGGCGAAAACCATCAAATGCACGCCAGTCACCAAACGAAGCGTAACCTGTCACCACGCCGTTCTCCTCGCTGACCAGCACCGGATAACCCAGCAGCGCGCGTGCTTCAAACCACGCGATACGGTTATCAACATCCACGGTTTGATCGTTCCAGATTGCCGCCGTGTTCACCACAGCGTGGTTATAAATAACGGCAATTGCCGCGCAATCTTCTTTCCCGGCATAACGAATGTGCATGGTTGAACCTCAGAGGTTGTTCACTATAGTATTACGTTATGAATACTATCTCAGACAATATAAATCAACGGATCAGTGCGCGTATTCGTATTGAACGGGAATCGCGCGGCTGGTCGCTTAGCGAACTTGCCGAACGCGCCGGTGTCTCGCGGGCGATGATCCATAAAATTGAGCGTGGCGAAAGCAGCCCGACAGCGACGTTGCTGGCGCGGCTTTCCGGCGCGCTGGGCATCAGTATGTCGACGCTTATTGCCCGCGCCGAAATGCCCCAAGGCCGACTGCTGCGCGCTGGTGATCAGCCGGTGTGGCGCGATCCGCAAAGCCATTACCTGCGTCGCCACATCTCACCGCGCAGCGACCTGCCCATTGATCTGGTGCAAGTCGAACTTCCCGCCGGTAGCGATATCCCGATGCCTGCCGCCTCTTACGCGCTGGCGCGCCAGCTTATCTGGCTTCAGGAAGGGGAGCTGACGTTTATCGAAGGTGAAACCCGCCATGAGATGAAAGCCGGTGACTGCCTGGAACTGGGGCCGCCGAACGATTGCCGCTTTATTAATGAATCCACTGCGCCCTGTCGCTATCTGGTTGTGCGCCTTAACCATTCCAGTTCATAATGAAACACGGCTCTCCCATAAACGACTAATATAAAAAGTAAGTTTACTAAAGCACAGGAGAGCATGATGAACCAAGATTCACATCGTAATCGTCGCTGGGTACTGGCTTCCCGCCCGCACGGGGTTCCGGTGGCGGAAAATTTCCGCCTCGAAGAGGATGATATCGCAACGCCAGGCGAAGGCCAGGTGTTGGTGCGTAACGTTTTCTTATCTCTGGACCCGTATATGCGCGGGCGGATGAGCGATGAACCCTCTTATGCACCTCCGGTAAAAATTGATGAAGTGATGTGCGGCGGCACAGTGGGCCGTGTCGTGACCTCTTCGCATCCTGATTTTAGCGAAGGTGACTGGGTGCTGAGCGACAGCGGCTGGCAGGATTACGATATCGCCGCTGGCGATAAGCTGGTGAAACTGGGCGATAACCCGCAACACCCTTCATGGTTCCTCGGTGTCCTCGGTATGCCAGGCTTTACGGCTTATATGGGGCTTTTGGATATTGGTCAGCCGAAAGAAGGAGAGACGCTGGTCGTTGCCGCAGCCACCGGCCCGGTCGGCTCTACCGTGGGTCAGATTGGTAAAATTAAAGGATGCCGCGTTGTTGGCGTCGCGGGCGGCAGTGAAAAATGTCGCCACGCGGAGGATGTGCTTGGTTTTGACGTCTGCCTGGATCATCATGCGGATGATTTTGCTGACCAGCTTGCCGCAGCCTGCCCACAAGGCATTGATATTTATTATGAAAACGTGGGTGGCAAGGTCTTTGATGCCGTCCTGCCGCTACTGAATACATCGGCGCGCGTGCCGGTATGCGGCCTGGTCAGTGGCTATAACGCCACTAATTTACCTGATGGCCCGGATCGGGTTCCTTTGTTAATGGCAACGGTACTGAAAAAAAGAATTCGGTTACAGGGATTTATTATTAACCAGGATTATGGTCACCGCATTCATGAATTCCACCAGGAAATGGGGATGTGGGTAAAAGAGGGAAAAATCCATTACCGTGAGCAATTAGTTGAGGGACTAGAAAATGCACCCCGGGCGTTTATTGGCCTGCTGGAAGGTAAAAATTTCGGCAAAGTTGTCGTTCAACTCGGTTCAAACGATTAATTAATAGATGGCGGTGAAAAACCGCCATCATATATCGTGCAATTTTTAAAAAAACGTCTTTAATTATACATGGATAAGGAACTGACATACCTTATGAAGGCAGTTCCTGGTAGCCGTGCATAATAAATAACCTGTTTTTTTCCTTTTTTTACGCAGTAAACCAATACCAGGCATGTTGCATCATATATCTTCTTCTAATAATGGTAAAAAAGCACACTACCAGGCTGAATATAAAGAAAAATACTTACAGGAAATAGACATGCTTGATTTGGAAAAAGCGCAGCGAACCAGTCTTACCATGCAGGTCGAGGCCAGTCTGAAAAGTGCGCTTATCATTGGTGCGCTAAAGCCCGGCGCACGCTTAATAACGAAAGAGATTGCCGATCAGCTTGGTACAAGTATTACGCCCGTGCGCGAAGCGCTGTTGCGACTGGTTTCCGCAGGCGCGCTGCATGCCACACCTGCACAGGCGTTTCTGGTACCTGAGGTAACGCTGGCGCGCTATAACGAAGTCAATCAAATCCGCAAGAATCTGGAAGGCATGGCAGCCCGCGCAGCCAGCCAGAACATGACCAAAGATAAAATGCGCGAGCTGCGAAGCCTCGCTGATGCTTTCACCGAAGCTTTGAAAACAGGTAATACCGAATTGACACTACAGGCTAATCGGGCGTTTCGTTTCAGCGTTTATCAGCAAGCCGATATGCCAACGCTCAGCGCGCTAATTGAGCAACTGTGGATACAGATTGGGCCATGCTTTAACTATCTGTACCCAATGTCCGACGATTTAATGCGCGGGCATAATTATTCAGATTTATTAGCCGCTCTGGAAGAGGGAGATGGCTTCGCCAGCGAAAGAGCTTTGTGGCGAGCGATTGATGAGGGCGCAAACATCATTCACAAACAATTCCAACGTTAAATTTTAATTCACACCACGAATCAATTAACGCTTCTTACTGATGCTCTCCGGCAAAAATTTGCGAATGGGGAGCATCTGCATCACGTTTTTCACTGCAAAATCACCGGAACGCTGAAATCCCTGCTCGTTGTGCCGATAACCTTTTTAGTGCGCAGTTAGGCGCTAACATTGGTGTTTAGCAAGGAGTCCGGAATGTCATTTAGTCAGCGGTTAAGTAATATAAAAATTAGTAAAAAGCTGTCGGTAGGGTTCGGGTTGGTATTATTTCTGGTTGCTATTGCCACCATCCTTAGTATGTTGCGATTTAAAGAAATCCGCGACGTCTATGAAAAAACAAATCTGATGTACAACATCAATATTGAAGTATTTCAGGCAAAGATAAATCGCCTGAAATATTTCTATGGTGATGATAAGTCAGGCCAGGTGATGTCTAATTATGTGCGACATGCTTCTGAGTTAACGGCCAGCGCCGATAATATGTCCTGGTCAACGAAAGAAAAACAGATAATCAGCGACGTTGCCACCCACCTTAATGAATTTCAAAGCAGTATTGGCGAGATGCAAAAAGCCACTGCCGCGCTTCGTAGCGTGCGCGAGGAGCTCGATACGCTCTCTGCCGTCGATCAGTCGGCACACTATTCAGCACTGGTCCGCACACCTGTGGCTGACCCAGGCGTAATGAGCCAGGTTTATGAACAACTTTTTGCCATCAGCGGCGTGCGTGATGCTGCGCTGGTTGTGCGTTTTAGCCCCACACAGGACGCGCTGGATAAGTTAAACGCCCGCTTCAATGAAACACAGAAAAGCGTTCAGGCACTGGCCGGGCAGTTACCGGGCGAGTTGAGCTCACCGCTACAATCCTTATGGGACGATACGGTGAAATATCAGAAACTGAGTCAGAACTACTCAACTGCCTGGGAAGGGCTTAAGCGTGCCGAAGATAGCGTTAAAGTGGGCGGTGATAAAAGCAGTGCTTCACTTAAAGAGATAATCCAGATTGTTAAAGCGCACAACGATGAACTGGCTTACAGCTCCAGTACCATTGCAGCGATTATTGGCGCAATTGCCATCCTGCTTGGCGTGATTGTCTCCTGGTGGGTCATTCGTCAGATAACCCGGCCAATCGATCGTAACCTGGCGCTGGCCGAGCGCATTGCCAGCGGCGATCTCAGTTCGCAGATCCGTGCTGAAAGTACCGATGAGTTGGGTCAGTTGACCGGTGCGATGGGACGCATGAATGATACCCTGCGCGATATGATTTATGAGGTGCGTAACAGCGTGACCCAGGTCTCCCATGCGGCAACAGAAATCGCCGAAGGCAATACGGATCTCTCCTCGCGCACCGAACAGCAGGCTGCAGCCGTCGTGGAAACTGCCGCCAGCATGGAACAACTGACCGCAACGGTGAAAAACAACGCCGACAACGCCCGTAATGCCAGCAGTCTCGCGGCCCAGGCCTCGCAGACCGCCAGTGAGGGGGGCAGCGTAATGCGCGAAGTGGTCAATACCATGGGTGATATTCACAGTAGCTCGAATAAAATTGCTGATATCACCGCCGTAATTAACAGCATCGCTTTCCAGACGAATATCCTGGCGCTTAACGCCGCCGTGGAAGCGGCCCGCGCAGGGGAACAGGGACGTGGTTTTGCCGTGGTGGCCAGTGAGGTTCGTAGCCTCTCCCAGCGGAGTTCTCAGGCGGCGAAAGATATCGAGCAACTGATAAGCGAATCTGTTTCACGCATCAATATCGGTAGCGAACTGGTGGCAAAAGCGGGTGAAACCATGGGGCAAGTGGTGCAATCCGTCACGCGTGTTAACGATATCATGGGTGAAATTTCTTCGGCGTCTGAAGAGCAGAGCCGGGGAATTGAGCAAATCGCCCGTGCGGTGGGTGAGCTGGACAGCACCACGCAACAGAATGCGTCGCTGGTGAGCGAGTCCTCGGCAGCGGCAGGATCGCTGGAAGAACAGGCGCGCCTGCTCGAAGAGCTGGTGGCAACATTCCGTCTGGATCAAAACGGTGAAGCACCGCGCGTGAAAACGCTCAAGCCAGGGATGAAATCCCCACCGAAAGCGCCACAGGAAACACGAAGTGAAACGGCCGATGAAGGCTGGACAACGTTCTGAGTAAAAGCCCGGTCAGCGATGACCGGGCTTTTTGTTACTCGAACTGCCAGGCGACAGATAACCCTACGCCATAGTTACGACCAGGAGCCGGTTCGTAATAGCGGCCATTGGATTCGTTCACAATCACCGAACCGACATATTCGCGGTCAAATAAATTATCGACCCGGCCAAAAATATCCATCATCCAGCGTCCGTGGGTGAATTTATAACCCGTATTAATACCGGCTACCGTATAAGAGGGTGCTTTGGCACTGTTGGTGTCGTTAGCCATAATATCGCTCATGTAATGCACATCCGCCCCGGCATACCAGCCCTCGTCCGGCACCCAACCGAGGGAAGCGAACCCCATATTGCGCGCAATGCCCGGCATACGGTTACCGTTACATTTGCCGCTATTACAGACTTCGCTGCGATAGGTGGCGTCCAGCCAGGTCCAGGCCATTTTTGCCCGCCAGTTACCGGCAAACTGCTGATCAAAAGAGAGCTCCGCCCCCTGGCGACGGGTCTTCCCGGCGTTTTTATACGAGGTGCGCCCGCCGCTACTGGTATCGGTCACAATTTCGTTATCCGTATCGGTGCGAAACAGCGCCGCGGACAACAAACCATTACCCAAACGCGTTTTGCTGCCAATCTCAACCGTATCATTGGTGGAGGGCTTCAGGGCAAAGTTCAACCCATTTTGCTCGCCCGGGCGATAAGACAGCTCGTTGATGGTCGGTGTTTCAAAACCGCGGCCTGCTGCAATATAAAGATTCCACGCATCCGTTGCGGCGTATCTCAGCGCACCTGCCGGGAGCCACTTGTGATAACTGGCATCACCGCTGTCATCACCATTTTGCGCCGTGATATAGCGATCGTTTGAATCGAACCATACTGAGCTGTAGCGCACACCTGCATCCAGCGACAGCTTGTCTGTCAGCTGCCAGCGCGTTTGCAGGTAGGGATCGACGTTCCACATCAGGTTACGCTCGTTACGACGCAGGTCACCTTTCTGACCATACTCCGGCGTCGTGCCGCTCATCACAAAGTTTTCAAAGCCTTTGCGCTGCTCACTCATATTTTCGTAGTTCAGGCCACCGGTAAAGGTGACCGGCACGCCCAGCTCGCCGCGATGCGTCCAGCGGGTAACGATACCCTGATAGTGACGCGTCAGTTCAATCACGCCACCGGCATGTGTTGCATTGAGCTGAGGTGCACGAGGAATGGACTGAAACTGGGTAGTTTCGCGCTCACCGGCATACATCATCATGCTAACATCATCCTGTTCGCTGAGCTGGCGTTCATAGCGCATACCCGCCTGGGTTTGTTTGATGGTCTTGCGGGTATGAAATGCCTGCGCTCTCGGGGACTGGCGCGGGTTTTCCTTCCATTCGCCATAGGTCAGGCCACCGGGATCGTCGGCCTTAATATCGACGCTGTTAAACAGCAAACTTAACTTGCTCACATCATCGATACGCACACCGAGTCTGGCATTTGCCAGGTTTTTACGCGCGCCGCTACGGTCACGATAGCCGTGAGTAACAAAACGCGTACTCGAGACGGTGTAATCCACATCGCCAGCCTGGGTTCCATCACCAATGGCACCGCTGGCGTTCAGACCATAACGCCAGCTGGCATCGCTGCCATAATAGCTGCTGGCTTCTATCGTCGTCGGCTCGCGCCCGGTTTGTGTTGTGACATTCACCACGCCGCCGGAAGCATTGCCATACAGGGCGGAGAAGGGGCCACGCAGTACGTCGATACTTTCTACACTGTTGAGATCGATATTTGACGTCTGCCCCTGGCCATCCGGCATAGTGGCCGGAATACCATCCACGTACAGGCGAAGTCCGCGCACGCCATAGGTTGAACGCGCGCCAAACCCACGAATGGAGAGTTGCAAATCCTGCGCGTAATTCTGCCTGTTTTGCACCTGTAACCCCGGCACGCTGCCAAGGGATTCTGATAAATTTACCCGTGGTGCCGCATGGCGGATATCCTCTCCCTGAACCACGCTGATTGCTGCAGGTGTATCAAGTTCAGATACAGTTTGTGGTGCAGCGCTGACAATCAGGGTTTCATTAGCCGCCGCGAAAGCCGTGGGCGAAAAAACAGCAGGAAGCAGCAACAACGGTAAACTTTGCCGCGTTGCACAAAAAATATTCATGTTAAGACCGAATTTAATAGACACAGCCTTTAATGTTAGGTCAATGTAAAACATATGAAAACATTAAAAGCACGTTGCACGTTCTGTTATCTACTGCTGTACCGACTATATTACGTAAAGAGGGTCTCTTTCTGCCGGGACAGGTATTTTTATAAGAATTAGCGTTCTTTCACACTGGCAAAAGCAGCTCTTTTTGCCCGATTTATCGCGGCCTTTTCTTTCTCCTTTGCCTCCCAGGCTGCCATTGTAGCGATGGTGACTTCACTGTTAATTTTTCGCTGTAACGAAGCAAAACCGTCCTCATGCTCAATACAGACCTCAAGTTTGGGTGATGCCAAACGATAAAGCTCGCGGTGCGGCGGGATTAGCCCGCTCTGCCTGAGCAAAGCTTTTGCAGGCTCGTTCGGCCAGAACTTTTCGGCGCGCTTTGCCAGTTTGTAGAAATCCGCCGGGCGCGCCAGTTGCAGCCAGCGAAATCCGCCGGCCTGCTCAGCAGACAGCCCCTTAACAATACGCGCGCGCAGTTTTTTTTCGTTAAGCGCTATCTCTGCCAGCAGGGCGCAAAGCCGCGTTGCCGCACCTGAGGACCAGGCTGCGCCAGCGATGGCATAAACAAGTGACTTGTCGCCAGAACCTTTTCCTTGCGGCAATAGCTGGGAAGTGACCTGTTCGCCGCTGAGCTGATGGTGCTCGTACAACAGATAAAGCAACGCAACCCAGGCATCAACAAGTGGCACCATCCCACCCGTTTCGGTAAGCACGGCAAGTTGACTGCTTATACTTTCACCTTTTGCGGTTTCCGCCTGCATGATGCTGGCCGCCAGCGGCGGGCTGATAACCGCGATTGCCGCCAGCTCCCGTACGGCATCCAGCGCGCTTACCGGCGTCCATTCTTCAGAAAGATAGCGGTGGAGCATGACTTCACGGGTGATGGCAATATTCTGGTCGTGAATCATCTGATCCCAGATAGTTTTGCCCACAAACGCTTCAGCATCCGGAATTGTGCTAACGCCAGCGGCGGTGAGTTCTTCTTCCAGACGGCGTGGAAAAAGCTGACAAAATGCGGCCTCGTGCCGGTTTTGTAGCCGTGCAATCAGCTCTGGGTAGAGGCGTTGCAGCGCGCTTTTCCAGGGCGCCCAACCGGGTAACCAGCCAGCAAATTCCCCGTTCTCTTTATTTCTGACTTCAGCCAGGGCGTAATTGATATCCTGCTGCGTGACGCCTGAGTGGTCACAAAAGCGCATCAGCTCAGCGACTGAACTAAGCTGTAACTCCCTGCGTAGCGCAGTTTGATAGGCAAGGTAGACTTCGATTTCATCAACGAAGCGCAGGCTTTTTACCTTTTCGCGCGCAATATGCTCAATTTGTTCCAGACGGAACATTTCCCGCCCGGTGGTGATCAGCGCCGTCAGTTTGCTGTCCCATGCGCCGTTTTCTACCTCACGTACCAGCGCAACTTGCTGCATTGCGTTGAACGCCAGCGTGACGCGATCTTCGCAGCTTGATGTCGATTCCTGAGCCAGAGCAAACGTCTCTTCCCGCAAGATCTCGTCTGTTACCAGTTTACGCAGCCAGGTTGCCACGTACTCGCGAAACGCTGGGTTTTCCTGCGTGTTTTTGGTTTGTGCAAGTCTATCTAAAAACAGGCAAAACGCCTGCGCGTTGGTTTCATTTTCAAATGCAGACCACTGCTCAGGCGGGAGCCAGTCAGCAACCGCCTCACAAAGTGAACGCGCTGCTGGCCGCTGGCGATCGACGGCTAAGGAGAAAAGGATTTGCGGCCCACGATAATGACGATCGTTGGCGATGCTAAATAGCTCGCGTAACGTGCGTTCAGAAAGGGGGTTTCCTTCAGCATTCACATGGGCTTGCGGCGGCAAATCCATAATGGACGGAGGGAAGGTGGCGAGTAAATTATCCCGCACATCCAGATACTGTAATGCACACGGTAGCTGCTCCGGCAGGTACATAAGCATATTGTCGGCCACACGCAGATCGCGCAGTGATGCCGGCAAGTTATCAGGCAGACAAATAAGCTGATTATCGTTGAGATCCAGCCGGGTCAGGGTTGAGGGCAGGTTATCAGGTAATGCCTGTAAAAAGTTATTATAAAGATTCATGTTCATTAAACCTTCAGGCATTCTTTCCGGCAGGGAAGCCAGCAAATTGCAGCTGACGCTCAGCCAGGTGAGGTTTTCCGGCAGCGTCCCGGGTAACTCGATCAGATTATTATCAGAAATACTCAGCGATGAGAGAGTGGCAGGCAGGTTTGCAGGCAAAACCGCAAGTTCGTTCTCGTAGGCATTCAACACTTCAATATGGTCAGGCAACACTTCGGGAAGCGAGCTAAGATTCAGCCGGGATAAATCTAAGGTAAGGGATTTTCGCGCAAGACAGTCGCACAGCGCCGCAACCGCCATCTCGCGCTGCTCAGCACGGCCCTGCGGTGCTTGTTTTTCCCATGTTGACCAGATGGCATAGTACGCGTCTGGATCTGGCGGTGCACTGGGTGCAGGGCAAGCGCTTATCCTGGAGCTCCCTGAACATGACGATGTGCTTTGATTGACTGATAGCATATTTTATCTCTCCTGCATGAAATGCCTGCCTCTGATTTAGCAGATAACCCGCGAAAAAATGAATAAAAAACGCTCATATACACCTCCTGATCCCCCTAAAAATGGCTCCCTTGCGAGCCGGATTCCAGTTCCAGGTTATCAGGTGCATTTTTTTCTCTACTTTCCAGTGTTTAATGATTACTATTCTCACCTACAACAATAAGCGAAGCGTATTTTTCGCGCACTGGATGCTTGTGACAACGTAACATTATTGTTCATCAAAGGGAGTCGTCATGTCTTTACGTCATATTTTCACACCGCGCCTGCGTGGTTCTTTATTACTCGGGTCATTGCTGCTGGCAGGCTCATTCAGCACACATGCCGCCGAAGAGATGCTGCGCAAAGCGGTGGGTAAAGGTGCCTATGAAATGGCCTTCAGCCAGCAGGAAAATGCGCTTTGGCTGGCCACTTCACAGAGCCGCAAAATGGACAAAGGCGGCGTGGTATATCGCCTGGATCCCGTTACGCTTGAAATCACTCAGGCCATACATAGCGATCTTAAACCGTTTGGCGCGACCATTAACGCCCGCACGCAAACGCTGTGGTTTGGCAATACTACCGATGGTGCCGTGACGGCAGTCGATGCGGCAACCGGCAATATTAAAGGGCGCGTGGTGCTGGATGCGAGAAAACGTTCTGAAACAGTGCATCCGCTGCAGCCGCGCGAACTGGTAGTCGATGAAAGCACCAATACCGTGTATATCACCGGGGTCGGTAAAGAGAGCGTAATTTGGGTTGTTGATGGCTCCACATTGCAACTGAAAACCACCATTGTTAACACCGGTAAATTTAGCACCGGTCTGACGGTGGATGCTGCAGCTAAGCGTCTGTATGTAACCAATGCTGAGGGCGAACTGCTGACAATTGATACCCGCAATCATGCCATTATCACGCGTAAGAAACTACAGGATGATGGCAAAGAGCATTTTTACCTGAATATCAGTCTGGACGCCGCAGGTAACCGGGCATTCATTACCGATAGCAAACAGCCGGAAGTATTGGTCGTGGATATTCGCAGCGGCAAGGTGCTGCAGAATATCCCGGCTCCGGAATCGCTGGCGGTGTTATTCAACCCCGCACGCAATGAAGCCTATGTTACGCATCGTCAGGCCGGGAAAGTCAGTGTGATTGATGGCAAAAACTATAAAGTGGTGAAAACCTTCGAAACACCTGTTCATCCGAATAGCCTTGCGCTCTCACCGGATGGCAACACCCTGTATATCAGCGTGAAACAGGCTTCCAGCCGGGAAAAAGAAGCCACACAACCGGATGATGTCATCCGCATTGCGTTGTAATACTCACGAGCCGGGCAAGCGGCGCTTCGCCCGGCGTTGTCAGACTCGCCAGCACTGACTGAACGTCAGCATCGGTTTCGACGTTCTTCCTGCGCTGTAATAGAAGTCCAGCGCTTTTCGCCACGCGTGCAGGGGAAAGTACGTTGTATCACTGACGTAACTTTTCCGTAGCGTTGGACAGAGCTCAGAGAAGGTTTGTTGCCAGTCTGTATCAGATAACCCGGCCAGGTAGTTGCGGATATGAAACCAGTGGATTGTCGGTGTTTTCCTGGAAATAGCAAAAGGTTGCCCGCTCAGCAACCCATAGCTGACAAACTGTGCGTTGTCCGGCATAGCATCCAGCAGGGTATCCGCCAGCACACCGCCGACCGCATCATAAACAATGCAGCCACGGTTCGCGCATGCTCGCAAGGTATCGGTATCCTTTTCGCTGACGGGTGTGATACCCAGCGCAACCAACCGCTGTGCGTGAATAGCCGATCGGTAAACTCCGGTAACGTTTTTTGCTCCCTGTAGCCATGCCCACTGTCCGAGATGCATTGCGCAAGCCGTTCCGGCTGCGGTAACAATCACCTCTTTCCCGGCGCAGGGATAATGTTTAAGCATCAGCTGTGCGGCATGTGGGTTGATCCAGGCTCTGGCGGCCAGTGCGTCATCAATATCATCCGGCACGGGAATGGCAAGCGAGGCGAGGCAATCAACGATGCGTTGCCAGGTTCCGCTACTTCGCAGTGGTAGTACACGCTGGCCAATAAGATGAGAAAAAGAGGGTGTTGCCTCAATCACGCGTCCCATACCTTCATAACCCGCAACAGCAGGCAGCGCGATGCGGTGGCGGTATGCGCCGGTAATCGGGATAAGATCGGATGCATTGACCGGAGCAAGCAACATTTCAACCCGGAGGTAACCCTCTGTCAGCGCGCCGGGCTGCGTGGTTACCCGCTGCAATACCGATAGCGGTTCTCCAAAATTTTTATAAATTAACGCCGTGTTATACATTATTCATTCTGCGTGATGTGCTTAGCTCAATCTTATCATTTACAGGAACATCTTCATGTTTTCATTCAGCAAGACACTCGGTGCAGCGCTGGTTTTATGCACATTAAACGCCCAGTCAGCGACTATCGACGCTGCCCGACTGGCTGGCGTGGCAAAACAGGAAGAACAATTACTGAATGCGCGGATCGGTATTGCCGTGATTGATACCGCTGATGGGCAAACCGTCAGTTATCGCGGTGATGAACGTTTCCCGCATAACAGTACGCACAAGGCGCTGCTTTGCGGTGCGCTGCTCAGGCAAGTGGATGAAGGTCACGTTGCGCTCTCTGACACCACCCAGTTTACCCAAAATCAGCTTGTGGATTATTCCCCGATCACTGAGAAATTTGTCGCCCCCGCGACCATAAACTGGCAACAAGTCTGTGCGGCAGCACTCGGTTACAGCGACAACACCGCCGCCAATCTGCTGATTACGCAGCTCGGTGGTCCGCAAGCAATCAATAACTTTCTTGCAGAAACAGGTGACAGTGTCACACACCTCGATCGCCTTGAACCTGAACTGAACAGCGCTATACCGGGCGATAAACGGGATACCACTACACCGGTTGCCATCAGCCACACAGTGCAAAAACTGGCGCTGGGCAATGTCCTCAAACCTGCATCGCGTGAACAATTAATTCAGTGGATGCGTGATGACAAAGTGGCGGACGCACTGCTGCGTTCCGTGCTGCCTGCGGGCTGGTCAATTGCCGATAAAACCGGAGCGGGGGCGTATGGCTCGCGGTCCATTGTCAGCATCGTCTGGCCGGAAAAGCGTAAGCCGCTAATCGTATCGGTTTATATCACGCAAACATCCGCAAGCATGCCGCAAAGTAATGAAGCAATTGCCCGTATCGGGAAAGCAATATTTTCTGCAAGCCAGTAAACTTCATATTTAATCAAGGTGTTCACTTTATGATAAGTATTAAGAATGAAAGCAGCGCATTACTGCGTATAAAATAAAGTGAACACCTGCAATGAGGCATTATTCGTTTCTGTTTCATTTAATATTGGTGCGAAAATCGCATGTTATGATCACACGTTGTGGTTATCGACAGCAAGGCTGGCGGGCCAACAGCGCTGGCAACGCTATGCTTTCATTTCATTGAAATATAGGGATATTTAATGAACAAACTGACAAGTCTGAAACCCTTTAAACAAGCCATCAGGGCCAGTTTTTTTACTGCCAGCTCGGCACGCGATATTGTTTTCAAAGAACAAGCGATTATTTTTTTAGATGACGCAGGTTATATCGTCAAAATTATCGAGCATACGCAGCGTGACTATTCTGAAATCGTTGCATATTTAAAAGCTGCAGGTGTTTTGCTCGAACATCCGCGGAGCGAATATTTATTACCGGGGTTTATCGATCTGCATATTCACGCCCCGCAATGGCCAAATCTTGGCAAAGCACTGGATCGTCCGCTGGATAAATGGTTGCAGGACTATACCTTTCCGCTTGAAGCAAAATACGCATCGGCCAGCTATGCCCGCAAGGTCTATTCCCACCTGGTCAAAACGCTGCTGGCGCACGGCACAACCACAGCGGTTTATTACTCATCCATTCATCATGATGCCAGCCTGGAACTGGCGAAAATTTGCCTGCAACAAGGGCAGCGGGCGCTTGTTGGCAAAGTGTCGATGGATAACCAGGATCAGTGCCCTGATTATTATTGTGAAACCTCGGTAAAAGAGGCCGTTGATGCATGCAGAAAATTTATCGATGCGTTACAAAAGCTGCCCGGCAATGAAAAAGGCAGGGTATTGCCAGTTATCACTCCGCGGTTTATCCCGGCCTGCACGACTGAACTGCTGGTAGAGTTAGGCAAACTTGCCCGCGAAATTGGCTGCCACGTTCAGACTCACTGCTCCGAAGGGGACTGGGAGCATCATTATGTGCTTGATCGCTACGGTATGACCGATACCCAGGCCCTGAAATATTTTGGCCTGTTAACCCCAAAAACAATTCTTGCGCACAGCAATCTTATCAATGAAGAGGATATGGGCTCCATCAAACAGGCCGGTGCGGGTATCGCCCATTGCCCACTCTCAAATTTCTATTTCGCGAATTGTGTATTTCCGCTACGTATGGCTCTGGATAAACAGCTTCATGTGGGCCTCGGAACGGATATCTCTGCCGGACACAGCCCTTCAGTTTTTGATGCCTGCCGCCATGCTATTACCGCAAGTAAGGCGCTCAATGATGGCGTGGACCCGGAACTTCTGGCAGCGCAACGCGGCCGCCCTGGCTCAGCCATTACCTTTAAAGAAGCGTTCTGGCTGGCAACCGGCGGTGGTGGGGAAGTACTCTCTTTGCCCGTGGGGCAACTGAAAGAGGGATTTCTGTTTGATGCGCTGGTGATTAAAACCAACTGTGCGGATTCCGATATTTTTATTAACGAGGGCGAAGATACAAGCCACGATGTCCTGCAAAAAATCATTTATAACACCAGGAGAAGTAATATTTCTGAAGTCTGGGTGAATGGACAAAGGGTAATGAATTCATAAGCCCGTTAACGTCGGAAAGGGCGCTTCCTTTCCGACGTTTTGCGACAGTCTGTTACAGACCCAGTTCGCTCAGGCCTGGGTGATCATCCGGGCGTCGTCCCAGCGGCCAGTGGAAAAGGCGCTCGGACTCCTTAATAGGCATATCATTGATGCAGGCGAAGCGACGTTGCATCAGGCCGTCCTCCGCAAACTCCCAGTTTTCGTTGCCATACGAGCGAAACCAGTTCCCGGAGTCATCGTGCCATTCATACGCATAGCGCACCGCAATACAGTTACCCTCAAACGCCCACAGCTCTTTGATAAGCCGGTAATCGAGCTCTTTTTTCCATTTTCGCTGTAAAAAAGCTTTCGCTTCATCACGGTTATTTGCGAACTCTGTACGATTACGCCAGCGAGTATCAAGGGTATAGGCCAGCGCCACTTTTTCAGCGTCGCGGCTGTTCCAGCCATCTTCTGCCAGGCGCACTTTCTCAATAGCGGTAGCACGGCTGAACGGTGGCAAAGGCGGGCGAGTATTCATATCTCAGTCCTTATCAAGGTGATGATTACGGGGAGGGCGAAGCATATGTCGGTTCAATTCGCCGCTTAGCCTCCTGAATAACAGCAATAAACGCTTTTAACGTTGCCGGTACCTGGCGATGCCCTGAATAATAAAGACACAGCCCGTCAATTGGCCGCGTCCAGCGCTCCAGTATGATTTCAACCTGCCCGGCATCAATCGCGCCACGGGCAAAGGGTTCAGGCACAAAAGCAATACCTAACCCCATCACCGCAGCCTCAACCATTAACGCGCTATTATCAAGACAAAGATTCCCCGGCACATCCACATTCAGTGATTTCCCGTTCGCCATAAACTCCCAGCGATAACGCGAGCCACCGGGCAATCGCTGGCAGATACAGCGATGCGCAAGTAAATCAGCCGGTACCGATGGCTCGCCTTCGCACCGGAGATAATCCGACGAGGCTATCGCGATAAAGCGAATGGTGCCGCCAAACGGTACTGCAATCATATCGCGCGGCACAGCTTCCGCCAGCCTCACTCCGGCATCAAAACCCTGGGCGATAATATCGACCAGACGGCCTTCAGTGAGCAAGTCCAGTTGTACATGCGGATTATCGTGCAGAAATTGCGGAACAACATGCCTGAGCAGCCAGCGGGCGCCGCCTTCATTACTGTTGATACGCAGGCTGCCGCGCAGTTGATGCGCCCCCAGGCGCGTCGTATCCAGTACCTCATCCAGATCGTGCAACAGCGGGAGCAGCCGTTGCTGCAATTGCGTACCTTCGGTGGTTAACGACACGCTGCGTGTGGTGCGATGCAGCAGACGCACGCCGAGCCGTGCTTCCAGCGATCGCATAGCGTGGCTAAGCGAGGAGCGCGAAAGGCCAAGCTCAGTGGCCGCGCGCTGAAAACTGCGGTGCTGTGCTACGCATAAAAACGCCTTCAAATCGGCCAGGCTTACGTTTTTCATTGTTGAAAAATTTTCACCACTTCATGCTGATTGTTGAGTCTTATCTTAGCATCAGGCGCGCACTAAGCTATCTCTTCACTGTTGAGTTAGCGGAGGCATCTATGAATACCTGGTTAATTACCGGCGCATCATCCGGCCTGGGACTGGCCATGACGCGAACATTACTGGCGCGCGGCGATAGCGTGGTGGCCTGTATCCGCCGCCCGGATGCGCTAAAAGATTTGCAAAATAAATATACCGACCGGCTGTTTATCTGCTGTTTTGATATGACCGACATCCCGGCAATGCGTCAAAGCCTGGAACATGCTTTTGCCACCTGGGGGCCAATCGAGCGGGTGGTGAGTAATGCAGGCTACGGTCTGTTTGGCGCGGCGGAAGAGGTCAGCGATGCCCAGATTGAGCGGCAAATTGCCACCAACCTGACCGGTTCCATCCAGCTGGTACGAGCCGTTTTGCCTTTATTGCGCGCGCAAAAAGGCGGGCGCATCATCCAGGTCTCCTCGGAGGGCGGGCAGGTAGCATACCCTAATTTCAGCCTCTACCATGCCAGTAAGTGGGGCATAGAGGGCTTTCTCGAATCGGTGGCACAGGAGGTCAAACCCTTTGGGATCGATATTATTATCGCCGAACCTGGCCCGACAGAGACCGGTTTTGGCATTGGTCTTGATCACGCCACACCGCTGGCGGTATATGACGATACACCTGCGGGCGAAATGCGTCGCGGCATCGCCAGCGGCAGTGTTGAAATCAAAGGCGATGCACAGCGCACCGTTGATGCCATCCTCTCCGTTGCCGATGCACCAGAACCGCCGCTGCGCGTCCCGCTTGGCAGTATCGCCTGGCAACATTTAACTGGCGTGTTATCCACTCGCTTAAAAGAGATTGAAGCACAGCGAGACAGGGCATATTCAGCCGATTGCTGACAGTGTGCGGCGTGGTTTTCACGCCGCCAGCTTACCCATTTTATACCGCCACAAATCGTGCTACACGCACGCCTTATAACATTGATTGAATCACTGTAACTTATTGACTCAGCATACTTAATCCCCACCACTAGCCCGTTTTACCGCACCTGAATCCTGGATGTGCCCCATCACATTCCGAATTAACGTCTATGATTGATTTTCATGACATCCTGGTGAGGTATTTGCATGGTAACTAAATCATTCGCTAAAACATGGGGTGCTGAATACATCGCTGAAGATACTGTTCGGTTCCGCTTATGGGCAACCGGGCAACATGCCGTCACCCTGAACCTTGCCGGTGAAAAAATTGCCATGAGCAGCGCTGGGGAAGATGGCTGGTACGAAGCCATTGCTAAAAATGTGGCAGCGGGGACGCAATACAGCTATTCACTTGCTGACGGCACCGTGGTGCCCGACCCCGCGTCCCGCGCACAAAAAGCCGATGTGGATGGCCCTTCGCTGGTGGTCAATCCTGAAGCCTATGCCTGGCAAAACACGCATTGGCAGGGGCATCGCTGGGAAGAGTCCGTGGTCTATGAACTGCATATCGGGACTTTCACCCCGGAGGGCACCTTCAGAGCCGCCATCGCAAAGTTACCGTATCTGGCGGAACTGGGCATCACGATGCTTGAGGTGATGCCGGTTGCGCAGTTCGGCGGCGATCGCGGCTGGGGTTACGATGGCGTGCTGCTCTATGCACCGCACGCTGCGTATGGCAGCCCGGATGAGTTCAAAGCATTTATCGATGCGGCACACGGTTATGGTCTGTCAGTCGTACTGGATATCGTACTGAATCACTTTGGCCCACAAGGCAATTATCTGCCGCTGCTGTCACCCGATTTTTTCCATCAGCAACGCCAGACGCCCTGGGGAGCGGGTATCGCGTATGACGTGGACGCCGCGCGAAAATATATCGTTGAAGCGCCACTCTACTGGCTTGAGGAATACCATCTGGATGGCCTGCGCTTTGATGCGATTGATCAAATCAAAGACAGCGCTCAAAAACATGTACTTATTGAGATAGCCGAACGCATTCGTGCTGAGGTTTCCGGGCGACCGATTCACCTGACAACTGAAGATTCTCGCAACGTTATCTTCCTGCATCCGCGCGAAAAAGACGGCGCGGCCCCGCTGTATACCGCCGAGTGGAACGATGATTTCCACAATGCGGTGCATGTCTTTGCCACCGGCGAAACGCACGCGTATTACGCCGATTTTGCCCATCAGCCGGAAAAATTACTGGCGCGAACACTTACCGAAGGCTTTGCCTGGCAGGGCGAATTTTCGCCCCATAGTGGCGAGAAGCGAGGGGTTGATAGCCGGGGTCAGCCGCCGGTTGCCTTTGTTGATTTTATACAAAACCACGATCAGGTCGGCAATCGCGCACAGGGAGAGAGGCTGATTGAACTGGCGGGCGTCGGGCGCACCAAAGCCCTGTGCGCCATGCTGCTGTTATCACCGCATATTCCGCTACTGTTTATGGGCGAGGAGTACGGTGAAACGCACCCGTTTTTATTTTTTACCGATTTTCATGGCGAACTGGCCCAGGCGGTGCGCGAAGGGCGGGCGAAAGAGTTTCAAGGGCATGCGGGGCATGCAGAGAAAAGCGTACCCGATCCGAACGCCCGCGAGACGTTTGAGCGCTCCCGGCTAAACTGGGCAGAGCGCGACAGTGAAGAGGGCAAGCAGTGGCTGGCACTGACGCGCCAACTCCTGGCGCTGCGGCAAAAACATATCGTGCCGCTGCTGGCTACCGCGACCACGCAGCACGGCCAGGTAGTAAAAACCGCGCCGGGGTTTGTCTGTGTGCGCTGGGATTTCCCGCAGGGCACGTTATCGATGGCGCTTAATATCGCCAATCATTCGCAGGCGCTACCCGAACTCCCTGGCGAGACGGTATTTTCCTCAGGGAATGCGGGCCATGAGCTGGCGCAAAATGCTGTCATTGTTCGCCTGGCCGCCAGGGAGGTAATAAAATGATCCCGACCGCAACATACCGGATCCAGTTTCGCAACGGCATGACCTTCGATCGCGCCGCAGAGCGGATACCTTATCTCAAACAACTTGGTATCAGTCATCTTTATGCTTCCCCCATTTTCACCGCCACCAGCGGTTCGACGCATGGTTATGACGTCACCAACACAAATGAAATCGATCCGGACATTGGCGGGCGTGAAGGTTTCGACAGACTGGTGCGCGCGCTTAAGCAAGCCGGGTTGGGCCTTATCCTGGATATCGTGCCTAACCATATGGCGGCATCCATGGAGAACCCCTGGTGGCTCGATGTGCTTGAATATGGCGAAAAAAGCCGCTACGCACACCATTTTGATATCGACTGGTCACGCCGCCTGACGCTGCCTTTTCTGGGGGATTCGTTCGAGAACGCGCTGGAAAAGGGCGAGATAAGTATCAAACGCTCCCCTGAAAGTGGTAAACCTGCGCTGGCCTACTATGAAAGCTTTTACTCTCTGGTACCGGAAAGCTGGGAAGGGCGCGAAGAGGCAATTTTATCCCTGAGCGATAAAGCGAAAATTGCGCAGTTGCATGACCAACAACCGTGGCAATTGCTGTGCTGGCGGGATGCGGCAAGCAACCTCTCTTACCGGCGCTTCTTTGAAATCACCGGGCTGGTGGGCGTCAGAGTGGAAGATGAGACGGTTTTCGACGATAGCCACCAACTGATCCTTGAGCTGGTACATAGAGGTGCCGTCGACGGGCTGCGTGTGGATCATATTGATGGTCTTGCTGATCCAAAAGCATACCTGGATCGCCTGCGCCAGAAAGTCGGCCCGGCATGTTATATCACCGTTGAAAAGATCCTCGGCCACGATGAACAACTCCCGGACGACTGGCCCATTTCTGGCACAACTGGTTACGAATTTATCGATTCGCTCTCCGATGTGCTGGTCGATGATGAAAAAATTCCGCAGCTGCGCAGCGCCTACGTCGAAAACATCGGCAAGGACGTTGATATGAAAGCAGAGTTGCGGGCAGCCAAATTTTTGATGGTCGATCGTAATTTCGCAGGAGAATTCAACCGGCTATTAGCGCTGGCACAGGAGATTGCCGCAGCAGAAAACGCGTCGCTGCATGACGCCAACATCCAGCAGGCGCTGCGGGAGCTGTTGATTGCTTTTCCGGTATACCGCACTTACGGAACTGAGCAGGGGATGCCGCAAGCTGACCAGGCGTTGCTACGTCGTGTGGCTGATAAGGTCAGACATGGCGCGTTTGCGCCTGACAGCGCGGCGCTCGAGTTCCTTGTCAACGTTCTCACGGAGGAGGTGTCCGATGCTGCTCGCGCCAATGCGGCTGTTTTCCGTACCCGTTTTCAGCAGTTGACCGGGCCGTTGATGGCGAAATCAGTGGAAGATACGCTCTTTTTTCGCCAGAACATGGATCTTGCGCTCAATGAGGTTGGGGCGGAACCTTTGCCTCGCGCGTTCTATCTCAACCGTTTCCATAGCGAAATGAAAACCCGTCTTTTGCAGCAACCCGATGCGCTTTCCTGCACCTCGACCCATGACACCAAGCGTGGCGAAGACGCGCGGGCACGGTTGTATACCCTGACCGAAGCCCCACAACTCTGGGCGCAATGCGTCAAACGCTGGCAGCAGATGAACGCACAGCAGGTTGTTATGCTGGAAGATGGCGCCGCGCCGAAACCTGAGGTGACATGGATGATCTTTCAGGCGCTGGCAGGGGTGTGGCCGGTTTCGCTCAAGCCTGATGATACCGATGGCCTGGCCGCGCTTGAAGAACGCTTCGTGGCGTTTATTGAGAAAGCGCTGCGCGAAGCAAAGCTGCGCACCGACTGGGCCGGGACCAACGATGCGTATGAAAACGCCGTGCTGGATTACGTGCGCCATCTGCTTAGGAATCAGGCTTTTCTGGCGGATTTCACCACCGCACTGCAACCTTTTATCCATGCGGGGCTGGTTAATAGCCTGACGCAGACCGTCATAAAACTCACCGCGCCGGGCGTGCCGGATATCTACCAGGGAAGCGAAGCGCTTAATTTCAGCCTGGTCGATCCGGATAACCGGCTTCCACCTGACTTTTCGGCGCTGGAGCAACTACTGGCCGAAGACGATAAATCCGTGCTCTACACACCGCAAGGGTGGCTGAGCGGGCAACTGAAGCAGCATCTTATCGCAACCCTGCTTACACTGCGCCAGCAAAAAGCCGCGCTGTTCCGTCGTGGTTATTATGTGCCACTTAGCGCCAGCGGGGCGCAAGCAGACAACGTTATTGCTTATGCGCGGGTGGGCGAAGAGGAGGCGTTGATTGTTATCGCTCCGCGCCTTGTTTTTGGCATCTCGGACGATGGTACAGGTGTCATGCAGGCTGAGATAGCCATACCTGAGGAACTGATAAATCGCCGTTATCGCGACATGCTGAGCGGCAAAGAGATCGAATTGACGGCGCGTTATGTGCCGAAGTCTGCCGGAAACTTCTCACCGGTAATATTAATAAGCACATGATTTTGTTGGTATACGTAGGTCAATAAACAGTTGTTTATGTGAGAGTCCCGTCTCGGGATAAAGAGGGAGATATGTCAAAAAGAAAGCCTTTTCAAATATTTGCAGGGGATTGCCATCTTCTTGGCGCAAATTACGACGGTGAAGGCGTCAATTTCGCACTCTTTTCAGCCCACGCCGAGCGCGTGGAGTTATGCTTGTTCGATCCGGTGAGCAAAAAGGAGATTGCCCGCTTAGAGCTACCTGAATATACCCATGAGATTTGGCACGGTTATGTCCCTGGCCTGAAACCGGGCGCGCTTTATGGCTACCGTGTGTATGGCCCTTACGATCCGGAAAACGGGCATCGTTTTAACCCCAACAAACTGTTAATTGACCCTTATGCCCGCGAGCTGGTGGGTGAAATCGAGTGGAATGACGCGCACTTTGCCTATGATCTTTATCACGAAGATAAAGATCTGAGCTTTGATGAGCGTGACAGCGCACCGTTTACCCCGAAATGCCGGGTTATCGATCCGCACGAGTTTGCAGGCAAAGCTGACGGTAACCGCCCGGTTGTGCCGTGGCCCCGAGTAGTTATTTACGAAACGCATGTCAAAGGATTCACGCAACTCAACCCGGCCATTCCTCCTGAACTACGCGGCACATTTGAAGGCATGGGGCATAAAGCCACGGTGGATTACATTAAAAGCCTGGGCGTCACCTCCGTGGAGCTGTTGCCGGTGCACTGGTTCCCGGACGATCAACATTTGCTCGATAAGGGGCTTAAAAATTTTTGGGGTTATAACTCGCTCGGATTTTTTGCGCTTGCCTCACGTTATTACGGGCCGAAAGGGATGCAGGGCTTTCGCGACATGGTGCGCGCCTTTCATGATGCCGGAATCGAAGTCATCCTTGACGTGGTGTATAACCACACGGCAGAGGGCAACGAGTTGGGACCAACGCTTGCCTTCAAAGGCATTGATAACTTCTCCTATTACCGCACCATTGCCGATCAGCACCGTTATTACATCAATGATACCGGTACGGGGAATACGGTAAACACCTCGCACCCGCGCGTGCTGCAAATGGTGATGGATTCCCTGCGCTACTGGGCCAGCACGATGGAAATTGACGGTTTCCGATTCGATTTAGGCACCATTCTGGGACGTGAACCGCAGGGCTTCGATCAGCGCGGCGGTTTTTTTGATGCCATGACGCAAGACCCGTTGTTGTCCCGGTTGAAATTGATCGGCGAACCCTGGGACATCGGGCCTGGCGGTTATCAGGTGGGGGGATTCACGCCTGGCTGGGCGGAGTGGAATGATAAATACCGTGACACCGTGCGTGAATACTGGAAGGGCGATAACGTCTCAACCGATTTTGCGGCCCGCCTGCTCGGCTCCGGCGATCTTTACGACACTCGTGGCCGTCGCCCCTGGGCAAGCGTCAATTTTATCACCGCGCATGATGGCTTCACGTTGAACGATTTGGTTTCGTATAACGAAAAGCATAACGAAGCGAACGGCGAAGATAATAATGATGGCCACAATGATAACCGGTCATACAATTATGGTGTCGAAGGGCCGACTGATGATGAGGGCATCAATATTGTGCGCGAGCGTCAGAAGCGCAACTTCCTTGCGACGCTGTTTTTCTCCCACGGCACGCCGATGCTACTGGCGGGCGATGAGTTTGGCCGCAGCCAACTGGGGAACAATAACGGTTATTGCCAGGACAGCGAAATATCCTGGGTGCACTGGGAGAATTTACCGGCGAGCGCCGAGGCACTACGCGAGTTTACCCGCAAAGTGATTAAACTGCGTCATCAGCAGCCTATATTACGCCGCGAAAACTGGCGTGATGGCATGGAAATTAAGTGGTTCAACGCAGGCGGCGGCTTTCAACAGCCGGAACAGTGGGAAGAAGGCTCAACGCTCGGCGTCTATCTTGGTCGCAGCGATCTGCAGGATAAAGCAGGGATCTGGCACGATGTACTGATACTGTTCAACCCCTTCGAGGGCAATGTGCCGTTTCGCATTCCTCAGTTTGGCGAAGGCGGCTGGGTTCTGGAACTTTCAACATCTGAAAAAGCGGAACGCGGTATCGTCATTAACCGGGAAAAAGATTACGACCTCGAAGGCCGCAGTCTCGCGCTGTTCATAAGGCAGTAATAAGCAATAAGGAGCGCAACCCGCTCCTTATTTTACCTGTTTTTCACAACCTTCCTGGCAAATAGCGAACCACAACAAAATAATTAATTAAAACGTTTCGTGACATATTTAAGCAGGCAATACCTTTATATTCGAAAATAGTCTTCCACCCGAAGATATAATCTATAAATCCTTCACGAATAATTAATAAAGGAAAGATGCCATGCCTGTTTCTTTACCTGGGTTCGCCTCTTACAATGATTTTATAAATCTGTTTTTTCCGTTAAAAAATGAGCAAAATAAATATTTTTATAGTCAGCGCACATTCACGCTTGATGAATCATGCTTCTGTACCAAAGAGGCACCTGAAACGCTTGTTCCATTTACCGAAGATTGCCGCCGCTCCGTACAGCAGATGGTCTGTCAGTATGCGGATTTAAAGCAAAAACAATTTATTCTGCAAGTGCTACTCAAGGGGCTTCCTGTTCTGCCAGTTGAGTTAATCAATGCCGCATACAGTTTATATAATGCAATTATACATAAAGAAAATATTGATATCGCCGTGTTAAACACGCTCGGTCTGGCAACAAGTCATCTATTAGCCGAGGGGAATATAATTTCTCAACTGGCACAGTTTGCCCGCGAGACGATTATCGACTGGGCGGGAGAGGGTTTTATTAATCAGTTCCTGAATATTGATGAAAACAGTCCCAACGGTTCACTTTTTACCGCGCTGGCAATCACGGCAATTACGCTGAAATACTGGATGCGCGCTCCCCTGGCCCCACAAAGACGTTTTTTGCAACTGCCGCCTTATCTGGCAAATTTAGTTATCCGTATCAGTAATTATTGGCAACAGATCGATTCAATGGCGCAACACGCAACAGCACATTGCCAATTGCCAGCAGCCAGCGCAGGCAAAGATTATTTATGCATTCAGGAAAACGTTCCTCATCAGCAGCCAAAAGGTTTAGTGTTGCTGGAGCGCGATGCGTGGTCGTGTGCAGAAGCGCCAGCCAGGCAATTAAACGACTGGAAACCGCTGGACACATGCCAGTTCTCACTTTCCGCTGCCACATTACAGCAGGTGAGAGAAGAGGGCGTAGTCGCCTCTCGCCGTGCCCTTTCACCGGATGGCACAGAGCAGCCGGTCTCGTCAGGGAGCAGCGATAAAAGCCTGGCGGCTGCACTGGTGCTGCCCACTGTTGCAAGCCTTGGCTGGCGTGGCGCAGGGCAGGCGGCGCTGGGCACCTCGGTAGTCGCCCTTATGGGGTATGCCTGGTATTCGATGTTCGGTAGCCAAAAACCACACGATCTCACGCAAGAACAGGCCGATCTGAGCGACATATTTGATGATAACGAGCGAACGGTGTTGGAAAACTGGCTCTTAAACACTATCGCTACGCAATCGGAAAACCATACGCGGCTCCCTATCAGCGAATATGGATTTACTAAAGCCGATCACGAGGTTTACGAGTCAGAAGAAGAGGTCCATACAGCTGAATTGCTATCACCTCCTGTGGGCAAAGTAAAACGAGAAACCGGACAGGAAACGCTATCACGACGGGATTACTGGTCACGTCGAGAGCAACAGCTTGCGACCGGTTCCGCGGAAATACCGCTGCTGGCACTACTCAAATCCGGCCCTCAGGCTCATCAAAATTTTAGTCTGGCTGCGCCACGAGAAAGCTTTCCCCTTGCTGATGCCTGGTTTACGCGGATGGATCAACTCGCTATTGAAACATTTAGCCCTCCTTTTCAGGAGAAACTTCTGGCAGCATCTCGCGCAATTTCCACCGACAGAGCTCTATTTCCTCCTGAGGCGAGTCTGCCGGTGGCAACATGGCTGCACCTGGGAAAGTATTATGAACTCTTTTATAAAAAAATTTTGCATGACTGGGCGAAGATACTATTGCGCATGGATAATAAGCAGTCTGTGGAATACGCTTACGCCGCACGCAATACGGGTTCGATAATAAAAAATCTCAATAGCGACTGGAATAACAATGCTATTGAGCCATCGGCACTGCGCGAGTTAATAAAACAAAATAATAATCTACAGAAACGCCATATTCAGTTAAGCGTATTTACTGCGCATGAAAACGAGCGTATTGGTGAGGCATTAAAAAATCAAACAACATGGCCAGACCAGGGTATCGCTTTTAATGAGTTTCTCTGGGATAACTACCCTATACCCTGGCTGGATAGTATCGACATGTCGAAATTCACCAATGACTATAAAAGTATTATCAAAAGCTTTATTGATTCAACAATTCTTTCCTGGGAGGGAAATAGTGACGTAATTAATGTCGTTAATTTTTATGCAGGAACCAGTATTCTCACCGCAGGGCGAATTCGTGATGGGCTAAAAAATAACAATATAGCACAAACTTATAATTATGCTGTGCTGGATGAACAGCTCAGGCATATAATCAGGGAAAACATATCAGGATCATGGCGCATAAAGGAGCAAAATAAATACTTAAGTGATTATAACAAAATCGTATTTGAACTAGTGCCGCTGTGGTGGAGAAAAAAAGAGCAACTTGATAATAACCGCATAAGGGAAAAAACAAACGTACCGATACTACCTCTCCCGGCAAACGAAACCACAACAGATTTAAAATGGATTAACTGGAGGTATGTTCGCAATAAAGCAAAAGCCGCCGGGGCTTTACCTACAGAAAGATTCAATGCCGAAGTCTATACTCAGCAAAAACTGAAAGCGGCACTGGAGGAGACGGTCGATAACATGATTTATATTGCGAAGAGGGAAATTCTTAACCCCGAGCAATTTATTGAGTCATGGATAAAAACAACGTTAAAATATTACAGCCAGAATGACAAATACAATTCAGCATCGCTTTTTAATGTCGACTTCCCACGCCATCCTGATGAAGAAATAAAGAGTTTTGATGGTTTTGGTGGGAAGAACAGACCGCCTAGGGTTTATAGTCTGCAGCAAATTGTCAGAGGAATTCATCGGGAATACGATCAAAAATACAATACTAAGTCGCGTATTTTCTGGCCAGACTCATTTTCTTCATCACTACGAGAACGGCTTGAAAATGGCATTAGTGGAGAAATAGATAAACATATCGACTCGCTCTTTATAGATGACAGGCAAGCACTACGAGATCTCTATCGAATTATGATCAGAAAGTCAGCCTTTAATTACCTTGCAAGGAAAAACGCCATCCAGTCATCTGATGACTATCATGATATTTTTGCTAATGCAATGGCGATGTTTTTACAAGGTAAAATCGAAGCGCAAATAGTGCGTTGGTTTGGCGTCCCGTTATCGGGGGTGATTTTCATCCCGGCGAACAAAGCCGTACTCGGTGGGTTAAACGGTTTGCAAATAGGTGTTTTTTTATCAGTATGGGATAATGATTATTATGAAGCCACCTGGCCAGGCTTTGTAAGAACAATCCTTGCCGGAAAAGAAGAGATAAAAACCCGCAATAAGCTGGTTATTGAAAGTCAAAAAGAGTTCCATGACTTTATGTCCAGATATCGAACAACCCGGGCGGGCCGCAATCTGGAACAGGTAAACAATGCTTTCGGTTATCATTATACCGACTCGATGCATGGTACTAAAAATTTAATTGCTCCATTTACATTCATTACACCCCCTGCATCAGAACTTACCGAACGCCTAATCAGTTTGTACCATGAGGATATTAAGGATCTTTACGATACCGCTATTTTTTCCGATGCCGAGCTAACACGTTCAATTATTTACGAACGCCTTAATGCCTTGTCCATTGTTTCTGGCGTATTGTTGATGGGGGCAACATTAATTATTGGCGGGCCTGCATGGGTTTGGGTGCTGGCATCGATTGCGACATCATTATTTCTGGATATCGTTCCGCATGCTGTGCTTTATTCGCAGGCTGATAGCGATGATGAACGTGAAGTTTATATTCAGGCGATGGTGATGGCTGTAGCCATTGAAGTCGGGACAAATATTGTCTCCGAAGTTGCCGGTCCTCTAATTAAAACAGCAGCAAGACGCCTCACTCGTTTAGGTAGCACGGCTTTTCGTACCACATTGCCACAATGGTTTCAATTTACGAAAACAAAGCTCGAAGATACGCTCACCAGGAATGGACTGAGAAAATTAAAAAGGCCCGCGACGAAACCTTCAACTCTTAGCAAGGAATCCCGGCACGACCTTGATGAAATGATCCGCAAATTTGATAATCTGCCCGCAAACAATGGTGCGTTTGAACCCATTGCAGGCAGCTCAGGAACATATGTTGCCCACGGTATGGGCCGAATCACGGATTTTCTCTTTCAGCAAGAGCGTCTTTACGATATCAAGCAAGCGTTGGAATTATTAAAATTTAAAACACGTTATCGGGTAATCACAGAATGGGAAGACATCAAATATAATTTAATTCGCAATAGATATACTGTAGTCGGAGAAAGAGAAACAGACAGGGTAGTCATCAATATAGTTACACATGGCAAGGACTATTCCTGCATTTATGTTCCAGAAGATGAATGGCTTCGCGATATGATTAAGAAAGGTGAAAGAAACGACCTATTAATAACCTATGCGGATTTCGATTTGCCAGATCAGATTGCCAGGAAAAACTTAGCACTTGCCGAAGAGAAATCCTCAATTTCACCAGCTAATTATCCGAAACATGGCCGCCATATCTATGTGCCTCAGGCATGGCAAGAGAAAATGACGTCCTTTAAATTCAAGTATGAGGATATCCAGAAAGTACTGGATAATATAGATGTCGAACCTTTGTCAAAAAGTATCCGTGAGGGTATCGAAAGTAATCCCAACCTGCAAAGCGAACTCAGTAAAATTCCTCGTCTGGATCCTCCTCCTATGGGGAAATCGGGTAATGAAGCAATCGATAAAGCAATGATACGTGCCCATTACTTACGCAATACGGGTACAGATATTGAAAAATTCTACCCACTCTCAAAGTGGATGCCACTAATGGACGCGCCCGAAGCATATATTAGTAAATGGGATAAATTAGTAACAGATTTTCTTGAAAACTCCAAAGATATGAAAATCGTAAAAAATAATTTTATTTTACTTAAGGAGGCGGGCGGGGCGGGTATAGTGAACCTCTCGCAAATCGCAAAAATAGAATCCGAATTCCTCCAGTTACATTCGACAGCGGAAAAACTGGCAGTATTATTGATGCAAGCGAAAAATAATCCTATGATCCGCGAGAATATTCTTATTACGCTGGCTCGTTTTGTCAACTCAACCAATCCGCGTATTCTGGGCGAGTCATATCAGCGACTTGATGTTCTCGCAGAGCGTTTGTACAAAATCGCGAATTATCATGTAGTCGAGCAGCAATTAGCGCGTGTTGTTCCGATGACGCCTTTTACACCAATGACAATGCAGGCTTTTGTTCTGGCACAGGATCCTGCCGCACGCATAATGATCCTCCTGCCAAAATTAATGCAGCAAGCGGATATCGCCAGTTTGCTTATGCATGAAATGAGCCATCTCGCTACTCATAGTGATGATTTCAGCTATCTCAATCAGCTCACTACCGGCTTTACCAAATTGCCGGAACATCACGCTTCATTTGGGCAATACGCACTGGAAAAGGAGAGCGCTTATGCCGCTCTCGGTCAGAAACAGCTCTTTATTGATGCCTGGAAGCCTAAGGATTTTACTCCACTTACCGAGCTGGATCGTGCACTTGCACAAGCCAGGGTAAGAGAGCATCCCATGCTTGGCGCGTATGTAAAAATGAACAATGCGGATTCGCTGGTGATACTTGTGAACGCGCTGATGGAGCAGTTTGATTATAGCCACAACGGCCAGGTAGCAAAAGGGGTCGTCGATGAGCGCACATGGAGTATCAACCTGGCGTCATCAAAAACCGGCAGAAAAAAACGGTCAACCAGGTCTGACGAAGATATTTATTATCATCAGTTTCGGGAAGATGTTCTTGCGGCAATGTTTTATCAGATTTTAGGTTCTGCGCAAGAATAAAGACAATAGATGAATGCTCGCGCTGAAAACGATTGCGTGGAGAACGCGAGCATTTTTTAAAAAGAAAATATGGATGTACTCAATCCACTCCAGGAGTTGTTGTACAATTTTCTTCCTTATCATAATGTCCTCACTGGTTCCTGTGAAATATCATCCTTATACAGTTACCAACATTACACATAACGAACGGCAAGAAAAGATAAGGGAAGGGTAAGCACAGCAATGATTGTGGGCAGTTCAGGGTTATGAGCTAAGTGCCTATCTTGCCGTAAAAATCAAATTTAACATAATGCACATTATGCGCACTAAAATAGAATCTGGTTAATTATGTTGGTTTGCGGTCATCCTTGGTGTCATCCTTATTCTGCTCGCTAATGGCTTCTGGACGTTCTTTCTCCGGCAATCGACTCACATCATTGAGCAACGTCAGACAGCACAACGAGGCTCAACCTTACAAAAGTAACAGTCTCAATTTTATCATCTCCGACTCATCGCCAATTTTGCGGCAAACAAGAGAAACAGACAGCCCATGGTGCGGCCCATCCATTTCACCACTGCAGGCCTTTGCAGATCCCCGCTGCATAACGAGTAGCGATAATAAGCATCAGCGACCACAGCGTACCGATCAACACATGGATTGCGACAAGCAGGAATGTCCAGCCGACGGGAGAATGATCGGCTGGGATAAATTGCGTTTTGCAACAAAAGTGAGAAATAATGAAAGTACGGCAACCCGAAAGAAGCAACATCATTGTTATTTCAGCCGCTCAGAGGGCTTCGTTTACAATGTATTCTCCGGTGTGCATAAACTAACCAGCCGAAACTCTTCGCCAACCAGTTCCATATCCTCGGCAAAAGTCCCTTCCCGGCTAAAAAATGCCCGGTGCGCGTTTTGCCAGTATGCCAGGCTAAGGTCACCCTCTCCCTCTTTTCGCGCAAAATCCTCTGTCACTTCAGAGAATTTCATCAACTGCAGCGAAATTAATCGGATAACGCAAACAGGCTTTTGTTGCCCGTCGAGAATAATATGAAAACTGCCGACGCTCGGCGGATTATTTTCTGAAAGATATGACACCAAAGAACCACATGACGCGGTTTTTAACCCTTTACTGACCAATTCTGCCAGCTCATTTGCCAATTCCGGGCTATCGCCAAACGCCCATGCCTGAGCGCCAGGATATTTTGTTTGTAAATACTCAACCGATACCATTATGCATCCTTTCAATTAATTACCAGACCCTGAACCATACACGCTGCGCAAAAAAGGTCAAATTCCGTCCACTTATACATCAAGTTCCACCCAGACAGCCGCATGATCGGAGCCTGCATTGACCGGTTTTTTCAGCTCCGGATAGATTTCCCACTTCGCTGGCCGCACACCGGGCCACATGCCTTTGCGAAACACACCGCCTTTTTTCACCTTCGCCCATAACGCTGGCGACAATAAAATATAGTCAATTCTATTGCTGGCATTACAGTTTCCCCAGGTACCAGGATAACCGCCATCATCAAAGTTTTTATGAAGAAAAACATCCTGCAAATCGGTTTGTTGCAATAAAGGTTCCAGCGCCTTACTTTCAGGTGTGTCGTTAAAATCACCCATAATAGCGATGTATTTGTATCCGTCTTTAATCCGCTGCTGATATATCTCTTTTACTCGCTGCGCCTGTTTTTTTCGCCGTGCATCGGAACTGCCCTTCGAACCATAACCTTTACTTTTAAGATGATTTACCAGCACATAAAGTGCTTCACCACCTCCTAAAGTAAGGGAAAATTCCGGGCAATCACGCGAGAAAATCAGTTTACCTTCAGCGTCTTTATCATCGACATGACTGCGTATTGTTCCGATGGGAAACGCCTCTCTGGTCATCAGGCCGACATCGATCCCGCGCTCATCATTACCATCAATAACCATCACATGTGCAAAAGGCTTGCCATTTCGCGCGGGAAGAATTTCAGTATTGAAGGCCAGCAAAGCCGGGCGGCTCTCCGCTTCGACGACAGCCAGGACATCCGCCTGCAAATCAATCATGACCTGCGCCGTCAGGTTCATTGCGACTTCATTGACAGGCGCCTCGCGCAGCTCAAGCGAACCAACCCAGTCAGCGCGCCCCTCGGCGATAATTTTGAGCTGGCTGCCATCCGTCGGCCTGGTCAACAACTTCCCCCGGTTACGGCGAAGAATAACAAACGGACCCGTATCGGACTTACGCAGCCCAAGTTCGTTCATCAGCACCACCATTTTCTCTTTCATTTCCGGGGTATAAACAATTTCGCCAAGCAGTTTATTGAGCGCAGCAAAAGCCTCAAGAATAGGCTTACCCTGCTCCCAGCTCTCCTGGTTCATTGCTTTTGCGCGATCAAATAAGTTCTCAACGTTGTAGGATGCCAGGCGCATAGCGCAACCCTCTTTGCCAGCGAATGAATAAAAGTGTGAATCTACAATAGTGTGGTTTCACTACGACAAAGAAATGATTTTATTATGACCAGCCAGCTAATTATTTTTAACGAATTCTGTTATGAGTCGTATTCAAATTCCCCCGGTGCATTGAACACCAGGGAAACATTCACTGTGGCGCAATCGCTTGGCGAATTTGTTGCAACGCGGCGGGATCGTCAAGCGTGGTTAGATCTCCCGGATCGCGCCCTTCGCAGATGGCCTGAATAGTCCGGCGCAACATTTTCCCGGAGCGGGTTTTTGGCAGTTGTGAAACAAACCAGACGTGCGCCGGGCGGCCAAAACTGCCCAACTGACCATCCACCAGCGACATAATGGCCTTTTCCTCACGCTGCGCGGCTTGAGGATCGTCCAGACTATCACTTTGTTTCGGGATAACAAACGCAACCGCAACTTGCCCCTTGAGCGCGTCTTTCACCCCGACCACAGCAACCTCCGCTACGTTCGGATAACCGGAAATACTCTCCTCAATCTCCCGCGTCCCCAGCCGATGCCCGGCGACATTAATCACATCATCTGCGCGCCCAAGAATAAAATAGTAACCGTCCTCATCACGGATACCCCAGTCAAAGGTTGAATAGACCTGCCGCTCAAACAGTGACCAGTAGGTACTCACAAAGCGCGAATCATCGCCCCATATTGTCTGAATACAGCCAGGCGGCAGCGGCCCTTCAATCACCAGCATCCCCTTTTCATTCACCCCGCAAGGTTCGCCAGTGGTTTCATTGAGCAACTGAACGTTGTGACCATACATCGGCACGCCAGGACTGCCGAGGCGTAACGGCCGATCGTCAAGCGCGCGGGCTATGGTCAGGATCGGCCAGCCAGTTTCAGTCTGCCAGTAGTTGTCGATAACCGGCACGCCCAGCGTTTGCGTCACCCAACTGGCTGTCGGTTCATCCAGCGGCTCTCCTCCCAGAAAAAGCGCTTCCAGCGAAGAGAGATCGTGTTTGCGGATTTCCGCCGTCGGGAATTTTTTCAGCACCCGAATGGCGGTCGGCGCGGTGAACATTCGGCTAACCCGATATTTTTCGACTATGCGCCACCACACACCGCAGTCCGGGTAAGTCGGCAGCCCTTCATAAACGATGGTTCCCATACCGGCCAGCAGTGGCGCATAGACTATATATGAGTGCCCCACGACCCAACCGATATCCGAGGCGCAAAAAAATACGCCCCCTGCTTTCCCGCCAAATATGGTGGCCATTGACGTTGCCAGCGCGACGGCATAGCCGCCAACATCCCGCTGAACTCCCTTCGGCTTACCGGTCGTACCAGAGGTATAGAGGATCAGCGCTGTTTCATTCGACTCCAGCCACACCACCGGCACGCGAGCACCGTTATGCTGCTGGTGCAGCGTAGCGTAATCAACATCGCGCCCCGCTACTTTCGCCATTTTTGCCAGACCGCGATCCACCATCAGTACATGGCGCGGTGTATGCTGAGCCTGGCTGATAGCATCATCCAGTAGCTTTTTATAAGGAATTATTTTCCCCGCGCGCGCCCCGGCATCTGCCGAGACAATCACCACCGGCTGCGCGTCATCAATGCGCGCCGCCAGACTGTGAGAGGCAAAACCACCAAATACCACCGAATGGATAGCGCCAATACGCGTACAGGCCAGCAGCGTAATATGCGCTTCGGCAATCATCGGCATATAGACCAGCACCCGGTCGCCGCGCTGCACACCAAGCGACAGCAACATCGCTGCCGCAATATTCACTTCGTTATACAGCTCGCTGAAAGTAAACACTTTTTCTTCGTCTGTTTCGGACGATATTGCAATCAGCGCCAGCGCATCGGGCTGCTTATCCAGCCAGCGATCGATAGCGTTATGGCACAGATTAGTCATACCGCCGCAAAACCAGCGGGCAAACGGCGGATTACTGTGATCAAGTGTTTGCGTAAACGGCTGATGCCAGTCAATACGCTGAGCTTGCTCAGCCCAGAACGTTTCGGGTTGCGCGATCGAGCGCTGATAAAACGCGTCAAAAGACATAATGCTCTCCTGTTGCAGTTACGCCTTACAGCACGATTAAATAACGTACAAATCGAGATACTCGTTAACCGGCATCTGCTCCAGCCGCGTTCTGTCCAGGGAGGCATCAAGGATGCGTTGTTGCTGGCGAGACGGAAACTGACGCGCCACATTGACTCTGAACTTTTCGATAAGCGCAGGAATACCGTCATGGCGACGACGCGCGTGACCAATGGGATATGCCACCAGCACCTCTTCGAAGCGCGATCCATCGGTGAATTCCAGCGTGATAGCGTTGGCAATCGCGCGTTTTTCCGGATTGTGATAATCCTCGGTAAACGCAGGATCTTCCACACAGCTGATCTTCTCGCGCAGTACATCAATACGCTTATCCTGCGCCACGTCCTCCTCATAATCCGCCGCGGTTAAACGCCCGAACAACAGCGGGATAGCCACCATATATTGAATGCAGTGATCCCGGTCTGCCGGGTTATTAAGCGGCCCTTTCTTATCAATAATACGAATGCAGGCTTCATGGGTGCGAATCGTCACTTTTTCGATATCCTGCGCCGTTTTCCCCGTTGCCTGCATTTGTTGATACAGCGTCATGGCTGCTTCCACCGCCGTCTGGGAGTGGAACTCGGCCGGGAACGACACTTTAAACAGCACGTTTTCCATCACGTATGAGCCATAAGGACGCTGGAAACGAAACGCTTCTCCGTTAAACGAAACATCGTAAAAACCCCAGGTTTTGGCACTCAACGCAGAGGGATACCCCATCTCGCCGGTGCGGGCCATCAGCGCCAGGCGCACCGCGCGGGAAGTCGCATCCCCCGCCGCCCAGGATTTTCGTGTTCCGGTATTCGGCGCGTGGCGATAGGTACGCAGCGCCTGGCCATCAACCCAGGCAAGCGAGACGGCATTAAGGATTTCCTCACGCGTCAGCCCCATCATCTGTGCTACCACGGCAGTCGAGGCCACTTTCACCAGCAGGACGTGATCCAGTCCGACCCGGTTAAATGCGTTTTCCAGCGCAATACACCCCTGGATTTCATGCGCCTTGATCATCGCCTCCAGCACATGTTTCATTGTCAGTGGTGTTTTTCCTGCCGCGACGGCATTGCGCGAAAGCCAGTCGGCAGTGGCTAGTATTCCGCCCAGGTTATCTGAAGGATGCCCCCACTCGGCGGCAAGCCAGGTATCGTTAAAATCCAGCCAGCGGATCATCGCGCCAATATTGAACGCCGCCTGCACCGGATCGAGCTGATACTGTGTGCCCGGCACCCGCACGCCGTTCGGCACGACAGTTCCTGGCACGATTGGGCCGAGCAGTTTTCTACAGGCCGGGTACTGGAGCGCTTCCAGCCCGCATCCCAGCGTATCAAGCAGGCAATAATGCGCCGTCTCCTGAGCCACTTTTGAGGTGATGGCGTAATTCATCACGTAATCGACAATATCGACAATCTCTTTATCAAATTCAGGACGGATGTTTATCTGTGCAGACATAGGGTCATTTCCTCAGAGGTATTATTATTTACGGTCTTGCAAAGGGATAAAGGGCCTGTCTTCCGGGCCGGTATAATTTGCGGAAGGTCTGATAATTTTATTGTCCTGACGCTGCTCAATAATATGGGCCGACCAGCCGCTGACGCGGGCGATGACAAACAGCGGCGTGAACATCTCGGTGGGAACACCCATCATGTTGTAAGAAACCGCAGAGAACCAGTCGAGGTTAGGAAACATCTTTTTCGTTTCCCACATAACGCTTTCCAATCGATCGGCGATGTTATATATCTTCAGCGTACCGCCTTCTACGCTGAGCTGATGCGCGACGCGCTTGATAACCTGATGGCGCGGGTCAGCCAGGGTATAGACCGGATGCCCGAAACCAATCACCACCTCTTTATTACTAATACGTTTGCGGATATCGGTTTCTGCCTCGTCCGGTGTTTCATAACGCTGCTGAATTTCGAGAGAGACTTCATTTGCGCCGCCATGTTTTGGCCCACGCAGCGCACCGATTGCGCCAATGATGGCGGAGTAGATATCCGAGCCCGTACCGGCAATCACGCGCCCGGTAAAGGTGGACGCATTAAATTCATGCTCGGCATACAGCACCAGCGAGGTATGCATCGCTTTTTCCCAGCTTTGCGGGGGCTTTCCGCCGTGTAATAAATGCAAAAAGTGCCCGCCTATCGAGTCATCATCCGTTTCCGGCACAATACGCTCGCCGTTATGACTGTAGTGATACCAGTAAAGCAAAATTGAACCCAACGAAGCGAGCAGCTTGTCGGCGATATCCCGCGCGCCGGAGACAGTGTGCCCCTCTTTTTCCGGTAACGTGCAGCCCAGCGCGGAGACTCCGGTACGCATGACATCCATCGGGTGCGAGGCAGCCGGTAACGCTTCCAGCACGGTACGCACGTTCGCAGGCAAGCCGCGCAGCGCTTTCAGCTTGCTTTTATATGCCTGTAACTCGTCGCTATTGGGCAACTTGCCATAAATTAACAAATACGCCACTTCCTCAAACTCACACTGCGCGGCAAGGTCGAGAATGTCGTAGCCCCGGTAGTGCAAATCGTTGCCACTTTTACCCACGGTGCATAGCGCGGTGTTCCCGGCCGGTACGCCGGACAGCGCAACCGATTTTTTGCCTTTAGCGGGCGTGTTGCCTTGCAGGGTCGTCGTTTCGCTCATGATGTCCTCGTCATTTTATGTAGGGTGTATCTGGCAAACGGAAACTTATTCCCCGCGCTGGCGGGCAAACAAAGCGTCAAGTTTCTCTTCGTACTGGTAGTAATTGATGCTTTCGTAGAGTTCATTGCGGGTCTGCATGATGTCGATAACGCTTTTTTGCGTGCCCTGCTGACGTAATACGTTATAGACCTGCTCGGCAGCGCGGTTCATGGCGCGAAAAGCAGAGAGCGGATAGAGCGCCATCGCGACGTTTGCGCTGCGTAGCTCTTCGGTTGTAAATAGCGGCGTTGCGCCAAACTCAGTGATATTGGCCAGCACCGGCACGCCAGTCGTATCGGCAAACTGACGGTACATGGCAAGTTCCGTGATGGCCTCAGGAAACAGCATATCCGCGCCGGCCTCGATATACGCCTGCGCCCGCTCCAGCGCTGCATCCAGCCCTTCCACCGCCAGCGCATCGGTACGCGCCATAATCACAAAGTCCGGATCGGTACGCGCATCCACCGCCGCATGAATGCGATCGACCATCTCATGTAGGGAGACGATGGCTTTGTTAGGGCGATGTCCGCAGCGTTTGGCCCCCACCTGATCTTCAAGATGCAGCGCGGCTGCCCCTGCTTTGGCGATAGATTTCACCGTGCGCGCAACGTTAAAAGCGGATGAGCCAAAACCAATGTCGGCATCCACCAGCAGCGGTAGCGGGCAAACATCAGTGATACGCCGGATATCGGTTAAGACATCATCCAGAGTAGAGATACCCAGGTCCGGCAAGCCCAGCGAACCTGCCGCTACCCCGCCACCTGAGAGATAAATCGCCTGATACCCGGCGCGCTGCGCCAGCAAGGCGTGATTAGCATTAATAGTGCCAACGATTTGTAAGGGATGTTCTTCGTTAAGCGCGGCGCGAAACGCCTGCCCTGGAGAGTGCTGAGGCATAGCCAGTCCTTATGTTATCAACTCGTTAATAAAGTTAAGAGTGATAAGCAAAGGTAATGCCAGGAAGGTTAAGTAATAGTGTTTTTTATTTTTCCGATTTTAAATCAACAGGATAGTTTTATATGACACATTTTGGCCGCATAAAAGCGTGTCAGCTAACGTTTCATAAAACGTATCAGCTCGTTTCATTGCAACATTATTGAAACAAGACTAAAACGAAATCTGGTACAGAAAAAGGATGCGTCTATGGCTGATTCCCCGTTTGCAGCACACGAAAGCAATGAGAAGCCGGTTATCTGGACGGTGTCTGTCACGCGCCTTTTTGAACTCTTTCGTGATATCAGCCTTGAGTTTGACCACCTGGCAAACATCACCCCTATTCAGCTTGGTTTTGAAAAAGCGGTCAGCTATATCCAAAAAAAGCTCGAAACCGAGCGCTGCGATGCCATTATCGCGGCGGGTTCTAATGGCGCGTATCTGAAAAGCCGTTTGTCCGTGCCGGTGATCCTGATAAAACCCAGCGGCTTCGACGTACTGCAGGCGCTGGCGAAGGCGGGCAAACTGACCTCTGCGATCGGCGTCGTGACCTATCAGCAAACGCTTCCGGCACTCAGCGCTTTTCTGGATACCTTTCATTTGCGGCTGGAGCAGCGCAGTTACACCACCGAAGAGGATGCCCGCGGGCAAATCAACGAATTGAAAGCCGCCGGGATCAAAGCCGTGGTGGGCGCAGGCCTTATCAGTGATTTGGCCGAAGAAGCAGGATTAAGCGGGGTCTTTATCTACTCCGCAGCCACCGTGAGGCAAGCATTCAGCGATGCGCTGGATCTGACTCGCCTTACCCAGGCGACATTGCGCCGACAGGGTGAATACGGTACAGGTAATGCGCTACGCACGCGTTATCAGCTTGAAGATATGCGCGGTGATTCAGCGCCAATGGCGCAGGTGCGCCAGACGATAATGCTCTATGCACGTTCGGCGGCTTCAGTACTGATTGAAGGTGAAACCGGCAGCGGCAAAGAGCTGGCAGCACAGGCCCTGCATCGGGAAATGTCTACCCGGCTAAACAGGCAAATCAAACGCGCCTCGCCTTTTGTCGCCGTCAATTGTGGCGCCATAACGGAATCATTACTGGAAGCCGAGCTTTTTGGTTATGAAGAAGGCGCTTTTACCGGCTCACGCCGGGGTGGCCGTGCGGGGCTTTTCGAAATCGCTAATGGTGGGACGCTGTTTCTTGATGAGATTGGCGAGATGCCTCTGCCGTTGCAAACGCGCCTGCTGCGCGTGCTCGAAGAAAAAGAGGTCACTCGTGTGGGCGGTCATCACCCCATTGCAGTGAATGTGCGGGTCATCAGCGCAACCCACTGTAACCTGGAAGCACAGATGAAACAGGGTCAGTTTCGCAGCGACCTGTTTTACCGGCTCAGTATTCTGCGCCTCAAACTGCCAGCCTTACGGGAGCGACCGGCGGATATTGTGCCGCTGGCGGAAAGCTTTCTCAAACAGTCGCTGGCGGATCTTGCCATCCCCTTCACGGCGCCGGTGCGCACCGGCCTGGCGCAATGCCAGCCTCTCCTGTTGGGTTACCCGTGGCCCGGCAACGTGCGTGAACTGCGTAATATGATGGAGCGGCTGGCGCTTTTTTTAAGTGTCGAGGCGCCTGCGGCGCTGGATGCTCGCTTTTTACAGCAACTCTTGCCCGAGCTCACCAGCAGCCCGCCCGCCTCAACAGCCACAATGCCGAAACAAACCACGCAGAGCGCAAGGCAGGCGCTCGTTAATTTTAACGGTGACAAAACCGCAGCTGCGCAGTATCTGGGGATCAGCCGAACCACCTTCTGGCGGCGGTTAAAAGCGGAACCGGCGGATTAATTTATCAGTCGCCATAACCGCATATTATTATAATCGACACTTCCGCCGGATATTACGCACTCGCCAACGCCGACATTATCGCCACTGACCGGCACGCTGAAACAGCTGTATATTGAGCCGATGTCACTTTTGTATTTATTTTCTAGATTATACACACCGTCAATTTTTATCAGCTTCCAGTAGCGCATTGAGGAATAATTCGCCGCTGTGTTTCGATTTTCCGCGCAATGATCCATTTTAACCGTTTGCTCTCCGGCAAATGTCCGCAGGCACTGCTCTGAGTTATTCACCGGGCGTATTGTATAATACTCATCCGCGCCTTTAACCAGCACGTATAATCCCCCGGCATCAGGCTGTTTGTTGCATGCAGCCATTGCCACCTCGCCCTCGTCCCCGTGAGAAACAAGACAGCGTTTTACGCTGCTTTCCTTTGCCTGGTAAACATTTTGCAACTGAAAGGGCGCGTTTATTTCTTCATTAGCGAAACTGTAACTACTGCAAAGAGAAATAAAAACAGCGAATGCCATTCTATTAAATAATAATGAACGCATAATAATTTATCCGAAAAATAGTACAGAAACCAAGTCTGTATGGATTATGGTCTTTGATACTTTAAAAATTCACGCATAGCACCGTATTTCAGATATTTCACTGGAAAATTTAGAGCAGGCCCTTTAGTTTTGCCAGCAAATAAGCCGTCACGGAAGTCGCGTCAGTGATAAGCCCCTCTCGAATCAGCGTTTCATACTCGCTTATCGTTACCATGCGGGTGGTAAGTCCCACTTCTTCCGCATCAAGTTGCTGCTGATAATGCGTAAGCTCTTCGGCAAGAAAAATATGGTACCCCTGGCTCGAATATCCCTGCGCCAGTTTCTGATAGCCTACCCACTGCATTTTTGCTGCCACCAGCCCGGTTTCTTCGCGTAATTCCCCGGCCGCCACGCGCAGCGGCTCTTCCTGCGGCGCGCACTCCCACGAACCTTGCGGCAGCTCAATGGTGCGTTGCCCCAGCGGATAGCGAAACTGCTCCACCACATACAGACTGTCGCCCTGGCGGGGGATTATCACCACAAAATCCGCTTTTTCGACCACTGAATAGATACCTTCGTTACCGTCTTCGCGCAGGATTTTGTCTTCCCGCAGGCGCATCCATTTATTCCGGTAAACTTCCGTGCTCGCGAGAGTTTTAATATCCGGCATTACGCTTCTCCATGGATTAATTCGCATCGCATATCTGTACAGGGCAAATCCGCTCCGGCCAGTGATGAGGGATAAATGCTCTCCTTTATAATGATGAACCCCTGGCGTTGATAAAAGCGGCAGGCGTTCGGGGTGGACGCGAGCGTCAACTGGGTAAACCCCCGCGCCCTGGCCTCATGTTTGATGGCGTTAATAATCATTGTTGCCAGGCCTTTACCCTGCCAGGCCGGTAGAGTAAAAACGGCCTCCACACTCCCCGCATCAAGGTCGAGAAAACCGCTGGCAACGATTTGTTCGTCATCTGTGACCACAACAAAAAATGGATAGCACTGAACGACAACGCGCTGGCTCTCAGGCATTGAGTCAGGTGTCCAGGCAGCAATAACCTCTTCGGGATACACATTCTTGCAACCGTAGCGGATCGCCTGGTTACGAACCTGCCAAAGTATTTCGGCCTCTTCAGGAAGTGCCAGTCTGACGTGCATAACTCTCCTTTTTTTTCGGTTTTTTGTGACACTGTCACTCAGAATATTGCGGGTTAACACCCTCAATAGCATACACAAAGGAAAGCCTCACTCTTTCACTCTCTCCCCGTTTGAACCATCAGCATAATCTGCATCTCTGCCCATCGGATATGCAGGGTCTGGCATTTATCTGAATTTTTCCCCGCTGAATTGATTAAATTCTTCATTCACTGCCGCGGGCGTTGCCGCCCCACCTGCACCGCTGAACCAATGAAACGCCTTGCTTAATAACGGCGAAGGTCGCCTTCTTTATAACTCATCCTGGCATGCTTGCTGGAGCTGCTACAGTTTTAGGTTAGTTGATGGAAACTCACGCATGCAGTTATTCACCATAAAAAAGAGGAACAGATAATGAGTACAATCAAGACGCAGGATGGCACGCAGATTTACTACAAAGACTGGGGCACAGGTAAACCGGTTCTCTTCAGCCATGGCTGGCCGCTGGACAGCGATATGTGGGACAGTCAGCTCAATTTTCTCGCTGAGCGCGGCTACCGCGTCATCGCCTTTGACCGCCGCGGCTTTGGTCGTTCCGATCAACCCTGGGAAGGAAATGATTACGACACCTTCGCTTCGGATATTAACGACCTGGTAACAGCACTGGATCTTCAGGACGTCACGCTGGTTGGATTTTCGATGGGCGGTGGTGATGTTGCCCGTTATATTGGCCGTTACGGCAGCGCACGCGTCGCCGCACTGGTGTTGCTCGGTGCGGTTACACCTATCTTTGGCAAAACCGACGATCACCCGCAGGGCGTGGATAAAAGCGTATTTGATGGGATCAAAGCGGGCCTGCGCAAAGATCGCGCGCAGTTCATCAGCGACTTTGCCACGCCCTTCTACGGTCTCAACGCCGGGCAAACCGTGTCTGATGGCGTACTGACGCAAACGCTGAATATCGCCCTGCTGGCCTCACTGAAAAGCACGCTGGATTGCGTTACCGCTTTCTCTGAAACAGATTTCCGTGCCGACATCGCAAAAGTGGATGTCCCGACGCTTGTCATTCACGGCAGTAATGACCAGGTGGTGCCCTTTGAAGCCACAGGTAAACTGGCCGCCGAATCGATACCGGGCGCAGAGCTGAAAATTTATGACAACGCACCGCACGGTTTCGCCGTGACTCATCAGGATCAACTTAACGAAGATCTGCTGGCGTTTCTTAACAAACTGTAAAATTTTGCCGCATTTCAGGCCCGATAAGCGTAACGCTGTCGGGCTTTTTTTATTATGCTGGTAAGCCAGACAAAAAAAAGGATACCGGCATGAATCTTATTGTTACGCATGATATTCAGGAACAGGAACGTGAAGAACTGTTGACGGGCTTACGTCGTTACAATAATCAGTTCGTTGATCTCAGCGCATGGACGGCGCTGGGCATCTGGTTTCGCGACGAAACCGGCATCATGCAGGGCGGGCTGATTGGTCACCAGCAAGGTATCTGGCTGAGTATTGACTATCTCTGGGTTCATGAACTGCAGCGCGGTAATAGATTGGGTAGCCAATTAATGCAACGCGCAGAGCGGGAAGCCCTCGCGCTGGGCTGCCAGCATGTCCTGGTGGATACCATCAGTTTTCAGGCCGCTCCTTTTTATGAAAAACAAGGGTTTCAGCGCCAGTTGACGCTTCCCGACTACCCCGAGCCGGGTATGCAGCGCCACTATTTCACCAAAAGTCTCGCGCAATAACATTACCTGCTATTTAATACTATTGATGAAGAAAACCTTGTCTTTATCGATGCCAAAGGCAAGGCATTTAAAATTATCGACGAGGACGTTGAATTATCCCCGAAAGTGCTTAACGAATTAAGAAAAACAAAAGCAGAGTATAATTTTATCTCCGCGCGATTGCTCAAAGAAGAAAACAGCGTGTCTGCCGCAGTTCAGTATAACCAGCTGGGTTATTGCGCATAGCAAGGTTTTCCAGAACCTGAGAAATGATCAAGCTGAAAAAAAGAGTGCCGCCAGTAATCAGCCCTCTGATATCTCCTCTTTCCATATGATCGAAGAGATCAATAAAGTTCCTTTCGCTTCTGAAGACGTGCTGGAAAAACTCGAAAGCGATAAAGAATTTGCCGTCAGTGCGCTGGACATCACGCCAACAGAGAAAATTGAAATGGTGCTGGCACGCTTAACGGTATCAAACGGCGAATACCCCACCGCTGCCGTTGCGAAACAGACGATTCAGGACATTGGTCTGGAAATCCCCGCCGGCCTGAGCGAGCTGGCCGCACCGATCACACCTGAAGACAGCACCATGCCTTACTACAATTTGTTCAAAGACTAATCGCAGGTCTGTGGCATAAGAGTTATCAATAATAACCACGCCCCATCCGCGCCTTTACGAAGCATGTAAGAGGCGCGGCGGGTCATTTCAGTTTGCCTGCCACACTCATCAGCGTTTTCTCTTGCTCACCAGCTGCCACAGCACGGTCGCGACCTGCCATTTTTGCCTGGTAGAGCGCTTTGTCCGCGCCCTCTTTCAGGCGCACCGCGTCGTCAAAATTTGACCCGGCTACCAGGCTGAAACAACCCGCGCTGATCGTAACCACTTGCTGCGGGCTACCCGACTGTTCGTGCGGAATTTTTGCCTCGCGCACCGCGTCCACAGCTTGTTGCGCCAGCCGCAGCGCCTCTTCCTGGCTGGTATCCGGCAGGATCATGGCAAACTCCTCCCCGCCGTAACGGGCGACCAGGTCTTTTTTACCGCGCGTTAATTTCTGAAGAATCGCCCCCACTCTGCGCAGGCAATTATCCCCCGCCACATGGCCGTAAAAATCGTTATAGCGTTTAAAGAAGTCGATATCTGCCATAATAAGCGCCACCGGTTTTTGTATCACCGCCGAGGCTTTAATGCTTTGGGATAAAAAGAGATCAAACTGGCGACGATTAGCAAGACCCGTTAACCCATCCGCCAGCGCCATCAGTTGCAGGGTATGGTTGATACTGGTCAGTTCATCACGCAACAGCGCCAGCTCCGTTTGATTGCGCACGTTGGTTCTGACCTGTCGGAATATAACAATCCCCATCAGTATCGTTCCTAAAAGCAGCATCACATTGAGCATCAGATCGGCAATGCTGTCTTTCACCCAGCGATTCCACAACGCTTTATTGTCATACCCGGCGGCAACCACCAGCGGATAACGCTCAAGCCTGGCAAAACCGTAGATGCGTTCGATGCGGTCAAGGGGAGAAACCCAGGTGGCGGTGCCGCGCTCTTTTTTGGAAAGGCCAGCAGAGAATAAGGGACTTTTAGAAAAATTACGGTTGATTATCTCATCACCATAAGGTCGGACATACACCGCTGCCCCATCCGTATTGAGCAACGCTAACAAGTCACGGTTTTCCAGCTCAAAATAGTTATAAAAATGCCGAAAATAGTCGATTTTAACCGTCGCTAACAGCACACCGGCAAAACGGCCTCCGGCATCGCTTATTCGCAGCGAGACAGGGATCACCAGATCGCCCGTGGAACGACTGCGTATAACATGACTGATATGAATACTACCGTGATTGTGTCGCTGGTGGTAAATAAAATACTCCCGATCGCTGTTATTGGAGATTGACGGGATTTTACCAAATGAGGTGGATTTCATATTGCCGAGCGTATCGTAAACCAGCAGCCCATGCAGTTGCGGCAGCCGTCCCTGCAATTCAGCAAGGTAGCGGTCGAACTGACCGACATCCAGTTCTCCCACACCCTGTGGCGGCAAGTTGCGGCGTATATCACGCAGCACCAGCTCGGTTTGCAAAAAGGTGTCTTCCGCCTGCCGCGCCTGGGAGACCGACAGGTTCATGGCATCACGCTGCGTGTCGTGGATGGCGCGCTCCCACGAGCGGGTTAATGTCCATGCACTGGTAGTTATACCGGCAACCACCAGGATAATCATAAAAAAAGTCAGACTGCGACCGAGCGAAGAGTTAAGCGCAAGCGCCCGCGCTATCTTTTTATGGAGTTCCATCGTTTTCCCTTTGCCAGATGGCAGACAGGTTAAGCATAGAAGCTCGATGATTTATAAGCCAAATAAAGGCACAAGATCATTTGATAACGCGCTGCGGCCAGCTGACAGGCGACACGCCATTGAGCATCGGGCGTGCGAACAAGAACCCCTGAAAACGCTGGATACCAACCGCTTCCAGCCAGCACCACTCTTCGATTTTCTCCACCCCTTCGGCAACCACGGCAATTTGCAGCTCAGCGCAGCACTCAATAATAGCCTTCACAATGGCTTGCTTCGGGCCGTGCAGGTGAATATCGGTCACCAGCGTGCGATCGATTTTGAGTTTATCCGGCTGAAACTTGGCCAGCAGCGACAGGCCAGCGAACCCGGAGCCAAAGTCATCAATGGCAAGGCCAATGCCCGCCGCGCGCAGTTGGCGGATGGCCCAGGTAAACTCTTCATAGCCCGAGATAACCTCATCCTCGGTGACCTCGACAATTATCTGCCCTGGCCGCAGATGGTTACGCGTAATATGGTCGAGCAAAATATCCACCGCCCCCGGGATTTTGACCAGTGACATCGGCAGCAAATTAATCGCCACCTTATGGTTGCCAATCCCGAGACGCCGCGCCATCGCCAGCGCCCAGCCTTTTGAGGCCAGGTCCGCCTCGTGCAGTTTTTCAGGGGCAATGGTGGAGAAATACTCCTGCGGACTGCCGCCGCCAGGCCCGCGGATCAAGGCTTCCAGTGAGGAAATCTTCTCGCGTTGCGGCTCGATAATGGGCTGAAAGGCAAACTGGCACGGTTGATCCGCTGAATCCGGAGCGGCTCCTGTCAGAAAGGGTGGCGTTTTAACGACAAAGCGCCACTGATCGGGCGCAGTGTGGCGCACCCCGGCGGTGTGGCCGGATGAGGCAATAAAATGACGAATAAATTTGTATACTCTGTCGTTACTTGCCAGCTGATATTTTAATGTGCCGAAACGCAGGATCGCGCGCAGTACGGCGGCGGGACGCTGTTTTTGTAAATCTAACAATAGCATACCGTGATTGGCGAAGCGCCGATGCGGTGCAAAATCACGCAACAGCTCAACAACATTGTGGTGGCGGGTATCGTGATTGATACGGGCGAAAACGGTGTTGACGGAAGCCAGCGGACCTTCAAGAACCTGTAAGAAATGTTCGCCATCGAACAGCAAAATCCCTGTCACCTGCAACTGCACATTTTGCAGCCAGGCCTTCCCGACAAGTTCAGCCAGCCCGGAGGGATCGAATGCTCCTGTCGGCTGGCTGCGATAGATCAATGTCGCTAACACGAAATTCTGCCCTCAAAAAAACCGATAAATTGATGCCATTCCGCCAGTTTAGCAAGAGTGGGCGCTTTCCGTCGGTCGATTAAAGGGCATTCTGCTAGCGTTCTCGCTGACTTAATAAACTCAGACGCGCACGGTAGCCGCTACGGATATGCGTAATTGCCGCTTCCTCGGCGGCCGCGCGATCGCGGCGCATAAGCGCATCAACAATTGCCTGATGCTCGCGCTTTGCTTCTTCCGTACGCTCTGGCTGCTCATAGGTTGTACCGCGCAGCAGCGACAGGTGAATGCGTAAATTATCCAGCATTTCATTGAGATAGGGATTATGCGTGGCGCGATAAATTTGACGGTGAAACATACGGTTGTGATCGTGCAACGCTTTACTGTCTGTCAGCGTGGCTTCGGTATGCACCATCTCCTGTAACAGCGCTAACTCCTCGTCAGAGGCGGCATTGACGGCCAGTTCCATCGCCAGACGCTCCAGACCTTCACGTACGGAGAAAAGCTGGCGCAGCCGTTCATAGCTGATATGGGCAATAATCAGCCCGCGCTGCGGACCTGGCTCGGCAAGACCCAGCGTTTCCAGGCGATGAAGCGCTTCGCGGATCGGTGTGCGGCTGAGGCCAAACTGCTCTGCCAACCGTGTTTCCTGTAAGCGTTCTCCTGGTAGCAGCTCCCCTGCTTCGATGGCGGAAAGCAATATATCAAAAGGCGTTAAGCCCGCGTCGCGACCCGTCGATTTCACGTTTTAAGCTCCGTTCGTTGTGGAAATGGCTTTGCAAAGTCTTTGCACCCTGCCGAGGCACATCTTGCCACAGGAATGATTTTGTATTTGATTTTTTTGTTCTTAGCTTATCTAAAAAATATCTTTTGACGTTGGCGCAGGGACTGCTATGTTTTACTCATATTCATTGTATACAAATGAATTCAAATAAACACAATACGACTTTCTGGCTTTTATTGAGCCAACACTTGGGAAACCTTGTTTTAAAATGACCAAAAACGCAGACGATGCATTAACACGTGGAGAACAACTCAGCCAATTTATCAGCCATGCAAATCAACTTCTCGCGCCGCCAGCCGTGCGGCATGAAGCGAAACGCGCACTGATTGATTTCCTGGGCGTTGCCCTGGGCGCAGTCAATGATGATGCTGTCAACGCGGTGCGCCTGGTAGCCAAATCATGGAGTGCTACCGGCGCATCGCGTATTTTCCTCTCCGGCACCACCACACCCGCTCTTGCAGCACTTGTCAATGCCACTATGGCGCATGCTGCCGATTACGACGATACCCATCCTGCCGGAGCCGGACACCCTAGCGGTCCGTGCTGGTCAACGGCGCTGGCGATGGCGCAAGCGCACCCGGTTGATGAAGAAACCGTGCTGCGCGCGTTTATAATCGGTTTTGAAGTCATGGCGAAACTTGGTGGCGGCTGGGTACCTGGCGTCGGGCGTAATTTGCAACGTCGCGGTTTTCATCCGACTTCTGTGGTCGGTCGTGCGGGCGCGGCTGCCGTCGCCGCCGTCATTCTGCAACTCAATGAACAACAGGTACGTAACGCCCTCGGCGCAGCGGCCACGATGATGGGCGGTTTACAAAAATCTTCAGGCACGCACGGCAAGCCTTTCCACGCGGGAAAAGCAGCAATGGACGGCATTATGGCAGCTCAACTGGCGGCGGAAAATTTTGTTGGCGCGCATCATTTTTACGAAGCAGACGGCTGGGTGAAAACCTTTATCCAGGACGGCAGCGCCGAAATTCCGCCGCTTGATTTCGGCGAAAGCTGGGAATTACTGACCAATGGCTACAAGCTTTATGCCAGCTGTCGCGGTACTCACGCGTCTATCGAAACCGCGCATAAAATTTATCCGCAACTGGCCGGGCGGAAAATCACCCGTATTGCGGCAAAAGTTCACCCGATGGGTATGGTAAATGCCGGGATTATGTCACCGCGCACACCGCTTGAAAGCAAGTTCAGCATTCCACACTGCATTACACTTGCACTTAGCGGCTATGCGTTGACAGATTCCGATTTTACCACAACAACGATTAACGACCCGGGCCCGCGCGCGCTGCTGTCGCTGCTGGACGTCGAGGCTGTCGACGGTCAATCCGCCAGCTCTGCGTTTATCGACGTCTGGCTGGAGGATGGTACAGTGCTGCAAGCGCATACCGATGTCTACCGAGGCCACGCGCAAAACCCGCTCAGCGATGAAGAGCTTCGCGCCAAATTTGACGCCCTCACCATCCCCGTTCTCGGTAATCAGCGCAGCGCCGCGCTCTACGAGGCAGCGGCACATTTTGAACGCCCTGGCTCGCTGGTGACCATCACCCGGCTGCTGGCTGGCAACTAATCTTTTTACAGGAAATTTTATGAGCATTGCCCGACAACTCGCTGGCAATCTGCTGGCGTTCTCCCGGCAGACATTCACTCAGGCGGCTCTGAGTCAGGCGCGTACCGCGCTGATTGATACGCTTGGCGTTACGCTTGCCGGGGGCGTGCAGGCTGGCGCGCACAAGTTGCGGGCAGTGATTGTGCCTTGCGCGGCGACGGGCAACAGCCGTGTCTTCGGTACCGATTTAACGCTGAACGCTCTGGATGCCGCACTGCTCAATGGTGCGTCCTCCCATTTGCTTGATTTTGATGACTCTAACTCGTGGCTGCACGGGCATATCTCTGTCGCCGTGCTGCCTGCGTTACTGGCGCTGGCCGATGAGCAGGGAAAAAACGGTGAAACCATACTGCATGCCTATATTTCAGGTTATGAAATGGCCGTGCGCATGGGGAAAGCCGTCAGCCCGTTCCAGTATCGTCACGGCTGGCACCCCACGACCTCTGTCGGTGTGTTTGCCGGCGTTGCGGCCTGCGCGGTTTTGCTGGAACTCAATGAAGAGCAAACCGCCACGGCGCTTACAATGGTCACCTCGCTGGCATCAGGCATCAAATCGAATTTTGGCAGCGAAACGAAAGCTCTGGCCGTGGGCCAGGCAGCACGTAACGCGGTGATGGTCTGTAAGCTGGCGCAACAGGGCTTTACCGCCGGTGCGACAGCATTTGAGCATCAGCAGGGGTATTTTCATGTCTTTAACGGACTGGAAAATGTGGACACCGCCCCCCTCACAGAGCGCTGGGATGCCCCGCCGTTTATCCTCGATACGGTGAAAAGTAACAATTACAAATACTTCCCTTGCTGCTATGCAATTCTGTCGCCGCTCGACGGTGTGCTGGCACTGCGCGAAGAGACCGGGATCAAGCCTGAGGAAATTGAGCAAATTGCGGTGCAGGTTCACCCGATTCGCTTTCCACATATCAACATCCCGCAGCCAGAAAGCCCGCTTGCGGCAAAGTTCAGCCTGCACTACTGCGTGGCGCGCGCCTGGGTTTCCGGAACCCTGACGCTGGATGATTTTATTGAAAAAGAGCGGTTTTTAGAAGTTGCCACCCAAACGCTGATGCATAAAGTCACGCTTACGTGCCACGACGAAGAGATCACACACAGCGCATTTATTACCCTGACCACGATTGACGGCCGCCAGTTTCATAAGCGGATTGCCGGTGCCCGTGGCTCAAGCCCGGCCATTCCATTACCGGATAATCTGATTGAACAGAAGTTTCTCGATTGCGCCAGCCGGGTGCTGAGCGCTGAAAAAGCAAGGGCGTTATATCAACGTCTGTTGCAGGATAATTATAAATAATGTCAATAACGTGGATCCCGCCCGAGATTTCTCCGCTCTTTGCTGGCGTAATGGTGTTTTGCAGTTTCCTCACTTCTGCGCTCACTGCGGCAATGGGGCTGGGTGGAGGAACCGCTTTGCTGGCGATTATGGGGCTGGGCATGCCGGTCAGTAGCCTGATGCCGGTGCATGGCATGGTACAGCTGGGTTCGAATCTCAGCCGGACGCTAATCCAGCGCATCCATGTTGTGTGGCCTCTGGTGCTGTGGTTTTTGCTTGGCAGCGCAGCCGGTATCGCGCTTGGCGCGCCAGTGGCGGCGATAATACCGGACAGCATTGCGCGCATTGCGCTGGCGCTGTTTATTTTGTGGTCAGTGCTGCGTAAACGCAGCGAGCAGAAGCCACTTAGTCGCCCGTTATTTATCGCTGGCGGATGTATTAGCAGTATCGGCACGATGATAGTGGGCGCTACCGGCCCGATGGTCGCCGGGCTTATCAGCTCCCAGGGGCTGAAACGCCAGCCGCTGATTGCCACCCATGCTACCTGTATGGTGTTGCAGCATGGGCTGAAAATCCTGGCGTTCGGGCTGATGGGTTTTGCCTGGGCCAACTGGCTTGGAGTACTGGCCGCAATGATTATCAGCGGCGCGCTCGGTACGTGGCTGGGCACCCGGGTGCTGGATAATGTGCCTGAGCGTCTTTTTCGCGTGCTGTTTCGCCTGACAATGATCCTGCTCAGTGCGCAACTGCTGTGGCAGGGGCTGCAAAGTTGGGTGAAATAATTCTTTAGCCCGTGCGGGTATATGCTTAAGAAAATTCGTTCTTTGCCAATAATGTCACGGATGGCGAATATACGTATACAAACGGACACGATAGTGAAAACCGTAGTAAATACAGTTGATTAATCTGATAGCAATTTAAAAAGGAAAGGCCATGCTCAAAAGAACCCACCTTACAGCGTCTGCATTATTACTGGCGCTGGGCAGTGTGATGATGCCTGCGCAAGCAGATAACGCCCCCGCCATGAATGGCGAAACGCTAAAAAAGATCAAAGCCCGCGGTGAGCTGGTTTGCGGCGTGCACCCTGCCCGTCACGGTTTTGCAGCGATTGACAGCAAAGGCAAATGGCAGGGTGTGGATGTGGATTTTTGCCGGGCTCTGGCAGCAGCTGTGTTGGGTGATGCTTCCAAAGTGCGTTTTACGCCGCTGTCGACCGCACAACGTTTTCTGGCGGTTCAGTCCGGTGAGGTGGACGTTCTTTCACGTAATACCACCGCAACGTTAACCAATGACGTGGCGCTGGGCTTAAGCTTTGCCCCGCCTAACTTTTACACCGGTACTGGCTTTATGGTGCGTGCCAATAGCGGTGTGAAGAAAATTGAAGATCTCGACGGTGCAACCGTCTGCGTGACTCCCAGCAGCACGGAGCGAAACGTCGCGCAAATCTTCGGTTCGCGTAACCTGCACTACACCCCGGTAGTGATTGAGAACAACAAAGAGTACGTTGCTGCCTATCTCGCCGGTCGTTGCGATGTTATTGCCCGTGACAAAGTCGCGCTGCCGGGCATTCTGGCCTTTGATACGGATAAACCGCAGGATCACACGATTCTGCCAGGTATGTACTCCAAAGAGCCGCTGGCAATGGCAGTGCGCAAAGGCGATAACCAGTGGTACGACATTGTGAAATGGGTGGTATACGCTACGTTTAACGCCGAAGAGATGAATGTCAATCAGAGCAATGTCGATGCAGAGCTGAAATCGAAAAATTCTGATGTGCAAAGTCTGCTTGGCATTAACGGCGACTTCGGGCAGAAACTCGGTCTGGATAACAAATGGGCCTATAACGTCGTGAAACAAGTGGGCAATTATGGTGACATTTATAATCGTCACTTCGGCCCGAAAAGCGATGAACCGCTGGACCGTGATTTAAATAATCTCTGGACCAACGGCGGTTTGCTCTACGGTCTGCCAATCCGTTAATCGCGGGCCGCCCCGGCCTCGGGGCGGCTTTTTCCCCTCCGCTTAAAGCCTGTATTCGTGATGAAACAAACTGACTACTCCGGTGATACGGCGTACCGCCTGTTCACTTTTTTCGGCAGCAAAACCGTACGTAGCTGGTGTTATCAGTTTCTGCTGGCGGCGCTGTTAATTGGCTTCAGCTATTGGTTATACAGTAATGTCGTGGCGAATCTGCATGCGCAGCGTATCGCTACCGGCTTTGGTTTTTTACAGCAAAGCGCGCAGTTCGCCATTGGCGAAACGCTAATCGCCTATACTCCGCAAGACAGCTACGCCCGCGCCCTGGCCGCAGGTCTGGCGAATACGCTATACGTTACCCTGTGCGGCATTGTGCTGGCGACGGTTGTGGGTTTTGTGGTCGGTATTGGCCGCGTGTCAAAAAACTGGCTGCTGATGAAAGTCTGCATGACCTGGGTTGAAGTGTTGCGTAACATCCCGGTGATCCTGCATCTCATCTTCTGGTCGATGCTGATCCGCAACCTGCCGTCACCCCGCGAGGCCATCACATTGCCAGGCTTCGGTTTTTTAACGAATCGCGGTCTGACATTTACCGTCCCGGCAGCACACAGCGGTTGGCAATGGACGGCACTCGCGCTGGTGTCCGGCATCTTACTCTGCCTGCTGCTTAACCCTGTCGCACGCTTCCTGCGCGAGCGCCGTGCGAAGCAACTGCCAATCGGTCGCATTCGATTTCCATTAATTGTTGCCCTACCGTTGCTGGTTTGGTGGCTGTCAGGCGCGCCACATGCTCTGAATGAACCGGTGTTGCGCGGGTTTAACTTCCAGGGCGGGTTTACTGTCAGCCCGGAGTTCACCGCTCTGCTGTTAGGGATTTCCCTCTACTCATCTGCCTATATTGCTGAAATTGTCCGCGCAGGGATCCAGTCCGTGCCAAAAGGCCAGCTGGAGGCGGCACGCGCCCTCTCGTTTTCCCCCTGGCATGTCATGCGTTATGTGGTCATACCACAAGCGATGCGGGTCATGGTTCCGCCGCTGGCGAGCAAGTATGTCAGTCTGGCGAAAAACAGCTCTCTGGCCGTGGTTATCGGCTACCCGGAGCTGGCAAATATCAGTAACACGGTAATGAGCCAGACCGGCCAGGCGCTGGAGGCCATCGCCATCATGATGGTGGTTTATCTCCTTATCAGTGGAACCACATCATTGCTGATGAATGTGTTTAATCGCTACGTCGCCATCAAAGAGCGCTAAGGAACCGTTATGCAAAACTCCGTGGCTGGCTGGCTTCGACGTAATTTATTCAGCAGTTTTCTACAAACCGTGCTGACGATTCTGCTGCTGGCGCTGCTTATTATTGTCGGCAATATGTTGCTGCGCTGGGGTGTGGAAGATGCCGTTGGCCTGAGAGGTACCGCTGAGCAATGCCGTGCTGCAACCGGTGCCTGCTGGGCGGTTATTGGTGAGAAATATCGCCCGATCCTCTTTGGACTTTATCCTTATGAAGAGCAGTGGCGACCGGCGCTGGCGATGGTCGTGTGGTTCGTTACCCTGGGTCTGACGCTCTCACCGCGCTGTTGGCACTCGCGCTTTTTATGGCCACTGTGGGCCGTCTCGCTGGTCGCTATGTGGGTATTAATGAACGGCGGCGTGGCTGGCCTGCCAGCGGTTCCCTCTTCTGACTGGGGCGGTCTGCCGCTCACGCTGCTGCTATTTTCCGGCACCGTTATCATTGGTATGCCGGTGTCAGTACTGCTGGCGCTGGGCAGGCGCTCCCCGCTGCCGTTTTTACGTGGTCTGTCGGTGATTTTTATTGAAGGGCTGCGCGGTGTGCCGCTAATCACTATTTTGTTTGTTGCAGTAAACGTGTTTCCGCTATTTTTGCCTGCGGGCATGGAGGTGAACAAACTGCTGCGCGTGATTATCGGTATTGCGCTCTTCTTTGCCTGCTACCAGGCAGAGGTGATCCGTGGCGGTTTGCAGTCTGTCGCGCGCGGGCAATATGAAGCTGCTGCGGTGCTGAACCTCAGCTACTGGCATACCACCACCAAAATTGTGCTGCCGCAGGCATTGCGCATCTGCCTGCCGGCAGTGACTAACCATATTATTGCGGCGATGAAAAACTCCTCTTTCGTGATAATCATTGGCTTATTTGATGTGCTGACGGCGACCAGCGCAGTGATGCAGGACCCGCAATGGCGCCGCTACTATATCGAAACCTACGTTTTCATCGCCTGTCTCTATTTATTGTTTGGCTTTTCGCTTTCCCGTTATGCCTTGTGGGTGGAAAGACGCATCGATGCCAGCCGTAACCCCGAAGGAGTTTCCTGATGCAAGCAACATCCCCTTCGCATGACGCGATAATTGAAATGGATTCCGTCAGTAAATGGTACGGAAAATTCCAGGTGCTGGACAATGTCTCCCTGAGCGTAAAGCGGGGAGAACGCGTGGTGATCTGCGGCCCTTCCGGCTCCGGGAAATCCACGCTTATTCGCTGCATCAACCGTCTGGAAGAGCACCAGAAAGGCAGAATCGTCGTGAACGGCATCGAAATGAGCGATAACGTGCGCAATATCAGCCGTATTCGTCTGAGTATCGGTATGCTGTTCCAGCAATTTAACCTGTTCCCGCATTTGAGCGTACTGGAGAATCTGACCATTGGCCCGACGCTGGTGCGCAAAATGACTGCGGCTCAGGCAACGGATCTGGCGATGCACTATCTCGAAAAAGTGCGCATCGCGGATCAGGCGCATAAATACCCCTTACAGCTTTCCGGCGGCCAGCAGCAGCGCGTAGCGATAGCCCGCGCCTTATGTATGCAGCCAGAAATTATGTTGTTTGATGAGCCGACCTCCGCGCTGGACCCGGAAATGATCAAAGAGGTGCTGGATGTGATGCTTGATCTTGCAGACACCGGTATGACGATGATTGTGGTCACGCACGAAATGGGGTTTGCCCGCACGGTGGCGGACAATGTCATCCTGATGGCCGACGGAAGAATTGTGGAATCTGCTCCGCCGGAAAGCTTCTTCACCCACCCTGCCCACCCGCGTACCCGGCAGTTCCTCGATCAAATCCTCAGTCATTAATCTTCTGGCGACGTTATTTCGTCGCCAACAATATTGTTTACTGATAATTTGCATTAAGTAGCAACTTACCTGTCTTTTTTATATCTTCAGTTTTTGTTTTGCGCAAAATCATATAAATACTCAAAAACAAAAAAGTAAGTATTACTTAAAAAATATTTACTGCAGCTACTTTCCGTTGAGCGCAACTTTATGGAAAATACGCCGGTAATAACAACAAAAGTCACTGGCCAGAAATTATTGCGGTTATTCTCGCGCCAGGCTCAGGTATTGATTGCGGTATATTCCGGGGATTTCCATGAAGCGTAACACACCCGTTACACATAATGAGTATTTACTTAACGAAGGAACGACATTACTGTCGACCACAAATACTCACAGCCATATAACTTATGCCAACACGGCATTTATTGATGCCAGCGGATTTAGTGAAGAACAACTGCTGGGCGAACCGCATAATATTATACGGCATCCGGATATGCCCCCCGCAGCCTTCGGCGATATGTGGTTTACTATCCAGCAGAGAGACAGCTGGACAGGAATGGTGAAAAATCGCCGCCAGAACGGTGATTATTACTGGGTTCGCGCTAACGTCACGCCGGTTTACCAACACGGGAAACTCACTGGTTATATCTCGGTGAGAAATATTCCTCAGCGTGAAGAAATTAAAGCCAGCGCCGAACTTTATCAGCAGGTATTTGAAAACAAACTTCGCGGCCATCGTTTTTATAAAGGGCTGGTCGTTCGCCGGGGATTATTCTCCTTTCTTTCTCTTTTTCAACGCATCAATGTTTCACAGCGTCTTAATCTGGCAGCAATTCTCACGCTTACCCTGTTACTCATATTGCAGTTAGTTTCATTTGGTCTTGCTGAAAAAATTATCGGCACAGCTGTTGTTATTGCCACTCTGGGCATATTTCTTCACTACCAAATAGCGCGCCCGCTGAAAATCGTTTTGGCGCAAACGAAAAAGGTTGTTTCCGGGCGTAAAGCTGATTACCCACATTTTAATCGGGTGGATGAGATAGGTATGTTAATGCGCCTGGTTAATCAGTCAGGTCTTAATCTTAATTCATTAGTGGGTGACGTATCCGCGCAGATAAATGGCATACGCACCATCAGTCAGCGTATTAGCCAGGAAGGCGAATCACTGCAACAACGCACAGAAGAAACCTCTGCTGATTTACATCAAACAGCGGTAGCAGTTGAAGAAATAGCCAGTGCAGTGCGGCAAACAGCACATACCGCCAGCGGGGCGATGAGCCATGCGGATGAAACCAGCGCAAGCGCGGTAAACAGCGGCGAGCGGATGAAACAGACCATTAACCTGATGGAGTCTGTCGCTGCGGATAACAGCAAAATCGTTGATATTATTGGCGTCATTGACAGTATCGCTTTTCAGACCAATATCCTTGCTCTTAATGCAGCGGTTGAAGCGGCCCGTGCCGGAGAAGCCGGGCGCGGTTTCGCCGTTGTTGCCGCCGAAGTGCGCAATCTGGCACAGCACTCTGCGTCCGCAGCCAGAGAAATTAAAACGCTCATTGAACACAACGTGGCAAATGTAAAAAACGGTGTGGAAAGCGTTGTCGATACGGAAACTCACCTTTCGACGATGATTGACAGCGTGTTTGCCATGTCGTTGATGATAAAAGAGATTGGCACCGCCACGCACGAACAAACTCAGGCGCTGGAGCAGATAAACCAGTCTGTTTCCCGCATCGGTACCATGACGCACAACAATACGAGTATGGTGGAACACGTAACCAGCGCGGCAGACGATTTGACCGGGCGCGCCGCCCGACTGCATCGCGCGGTGCATGTCTTTGGCGCAAGCTGAAAGACTGTTCTTAAAATCAGCAATTTCCATTGCGCTTTGCTCCGCGATCGCCCAGGATGTCCATTCGGTATATTTTTTATACCATGCAATGATGTGATTGCATTTCGCCCGGCCCGTGTCCGGGGTAGTCCTTGAAACATTGAACTGGATTAAGGAGTCAGCATGAAATCGAACCGTCAGGCGCGTCATATCCTGGGACTGGATTACAAAGTGTCTAACACCCGCAAAGTGGTCAGCAAAGACAATCAGGAAGAAACGGTGATTGCCCACCGTTCCGGTCGCCATCGTCGCGGCGAATAACCTCACCCATCCCGGCGCCACTCCACTGCGGAGTGGCGTTTTGTTTTTCTGCCCTTCTGCTTGATAAAATTTCAACCAGCGAATAACCCGAATGGGAAGCATTAGCTTTGTCAATGATTTATACTTTCGCGCGCCGCTGTACCCCATAAAGCCAGATACGCAGTGGGATTGTTGAAATTAGGAGCAGTTTGATGAACGCGAAGTATAATAAAAATCGCTCGTTGTATATTCCTTACGCCGGGCCTGTCTTGCTGGAATTTCCCCTGCTCAACAAGGGTAGCGCTTTCTCGATGGATGAACGCAGCAGCTTCAACCTGCTGGGTCTGCTGCCTGAAGTAGTTGAAAGTATTGAAGAACAGGCAGAACGCGCCTGGCTTCAGTATCAGGGCTTTAAGACCGACATTGATAAACACATTTACCTGCGCAATATTCAGGACACCAACGAAACCCTTTTCTATCGTCTCGTGGAAAATCATCTCGAAGAGATGATGCCGGTCATTTATACCCCGACGGTGGGCTGGGCCTGCGAGCGATTCTCTGATATTTACCGTCGCGCACGCGGTGTATTTATCTCCTGGCAGAACCGCGGATACATGGATGACATTCTGCAAAATGTACCGAACCATAACATCAAAGTTATCGTGGTCACCGATGGCGAGCGCATTCTTGGTCTTGGCGACCAGGGCATCGGCGGGATGGGTATCCCTATTGGTAAGCTGTCGCTCTATACTTCCTGCGGCGGCATAAGCCCGGCTTATACGTTGCCGGTGGTGCTTGATGTTGGCACCAACAACCAGCAGTTACTTAACGACCCGCTCTATATGGGTTCACGCCATCCGCGCATTACCGGCGAGGATTATTACGCCTTCGTCGATGAATTTATCCAGGCTGTTAAGCATCGCTGGCCAAATGTGTTGCTGCAATTTGAAGATTTCGCGCAAAAAAACGCAATGCCGCTACTTAACCGTTATCGTGATGAAATCTGCTCGTTTAACGATGATATCCAGGGTACCGCCGCCGTCACTGTCGGAACATTAATTGCCGCCAGCCGTGCCGCCGGTAGTCAGCTTAGCGATCAAAAAATTGTTTTTCTGGGCGCCGGTTCCGCCGGTTGCGGTATTGCCGAGCAGATTATTGCACAGACGCAGCGTGAAGGTTTGAGCGAAGCCGACGCCCGCCAGAAAGTCTATATGGTGGATCGTTTCGGGTTGCTCACCGACCAGATGCCAAACCTGCTGCCTTTCCAGAGCAAACTGGTGCAAAAACGTGAAAATCTGCATAACTGGGACATCGCAACGCAAACGGAAGCCTTCTCGCTACTGGATGTGGTGCGTAACGTTAAGCCGGATATTCTGATTGGCGTTTCCGGACAGACAGGTCTGTTCACGGAAGAAATTATTCGTGAGATGCATAAGCACTGCCCGCGCCCGATAGTGATGCCCCTCTCTAACCCGACATCGCGGGTGGAAGCGACTCCGCAGGATATTATTAGCTGGACGGAGGGCATGGCGCTGGTGGCAACCGGTAGCCCATTTGCACCGGTACAGTGGAAGGAAAAAACGTACCCTATCGCCCAGTGCAACAACGCCTACATTTTCCCGGGTATTGGTCTGGGTGTGATTTCATCTGGCGCATCGCGCATCACGGATGAGATGTTAATGGCTGCAAGCGAGACGCTGGCCGAGCACTCTCCGCTACTGCTTAATGGTGAAGGTCTGGTGTTGCCGGAGCTGAAAGATATTCAGAAAGTGTCGCGTGCTATCGCCTTTGCCGTGGGCAAAATGGCCCAGCAGCAAGGCGTGGCGGTAAAAACCTCTGCCGAAGCACTGCAACAAGCTATTGATGACAACTTCTGGGAACCGAAGTACCGTAACTATCGTCGCACCTCGATTTAATCCTCCTGCCACCCGTCTGTGATATGGCGGGTGGCTGTTTTTGATCTGCTGGCTGACGTATTTTGAAAGAAAACAACCTGCCAGGCGTTTTTAATAATCGCTTTCCTGTCCAGCAAGGTTGATATATGCCGGTTTCCACACACCACTACCGGAGCCATATCGGGCACCACTATAATCGTACTCAACCACAGAATATGGTCCCGGTACATACAAAAATCCAGCACGCTGATCGTAGTGAAAGTCCACTGCTGAAGAATATTCACTACGTTGCTCCCGCAACCACTATTGATGTTGAACGTCAAAGCGGTAAATCAATGCACTATGTCAGCCGAAGGTGTCCGACAGGAAAAGTCGTTTTTAGTTTGCTGGCCTGCGGCGCGATGGCAACCGCAGCGGGAATAATCATTCGCGATATGATTGCAGCAAATGGAGCAGAGGATGGGCGGTTACTTAAAACCGACTATTTTGCGCAAGGGAAAATGGAATACTTCGCAAACAAACGCGTGGAATATACCCTGAAAGCAGGTCATGACGGGTACCTTTTAGATAACGAAAAACTCTCTCTGAAACCCGTCCACCGCTTGTGATGTAAAACGCCCCATTGGGGCGCTGAACATATTATTGCTGCGGATGCTTCTCTTTCCAGGCTTCCCATGCCTGCCTGATCTCTTTTTTTGCCGTTTCGGCATCGTTAAAACCGTTCAGCTCAACTTTTTTACGCCCGTCCGGTAGCTGCTTATACACCCGGAAAAACGCTTCGAGGCGCTGCTGCTCAATTTTCGGTAAATCGTTCAGCGTTTTAATCTCATCATAGGTTGGGTCAATTTTACTGGCCGGAACGGCGACAATTTTGTCATCCGTCTCGCCGCCATCAATCATTTTCAGTACACCAATCGGGCGCAGCTTAATCAGCGTACCGGGAGCCAGCGGCGCACGTGTATAAAATATAACGTCTAACGGGTCGCCATCGCCTGCCAGCGACTGGGTCAGTGAACCGTAGTTTGCCGGGTAGGCGACGGGCATCGATTGAAAACGGTCAGCAATAATAAAACCGGTTTTCGCATCTGTTTCATATTTGATCATTCCACCTGCCGGAATTTCCGTGACCGCATAGAACTCGTCCGGGTTATTTTCCGGTTGTGGAAACGCCAGGATATTTTGTGCCTGAACAGAGGCTGAAAGAAGCAGGCTGACTGCGAGAAATTTTTTCACCAGATGCATTGTTAACCACTCATCTATTAATAGAAGTCATAATCTGGCGGTAAAAAATGACAGCGGAATGACTGAAATATTTCAACATCATTAATCATACAAATGTTACGAATGTTAATATTTATACCCACTATAAATAAGAATAAGTCAATAAAATGATTACAGTATGTAACATACGACTTGAATATATTCTTTCCGGAGGATAATCCTTAAGGGGTGATTACGGATGAAGCGAAAGCCCCACCCGGAACACAGTTTTTTTGCCTCATAACAAGGAGAAACCTATGAAGGCTGCTGTAGTCACGAAAGATCATAATGTTGATGTCACTGAAAAAACCTTGCGACCGCTAAAAACCGGCGAAGCGCTGCTGAAAATGGAGTGCTGTGGAGTTTGTCATACTGACCTGCACGTGAAAAATGGCGACTTTGGCGACAAAACCGGCGTCATTCTCGGCCATGAAGGTATTGGCATTGTCAGCGAAGTCGCACCGGGTGTTACCTCACTGAAGCCAGGCGATCGGGCGTCAGTAGCATGGTTTTTCCAGGGATGTGGGCATTGTGAATACTGTAATACCGGCAATGAAACCCTGTGTCGTGACGTTATTAACGCAGGGTATACCGCAGACGGTGGGATGGCCGAAGAGTGTATCGTTGTGGCTGATTACGCAGTCAAAGTGCCTGACGGGCTTGATTCCGCCGCAGCGAGCAGCATTACCTGCGCTGGAGTGACCACCTATAAAGCGGTAAAAGTATCGAAAATCAAACCCGGGCAGTGGATTGCTATTTACGGCCTGGGCGGTCTGGGTAACCTTGCGCTGCAATATGCTAAAAATGTTTTCAATGCAAAAGTTATCGCTATTGATGTCAATGATGAGCAGCTGAAGCTGGCCGCCAGTATGGGAGCCGATTTAACGGTTAACTCCCGTAGCGAAGATGCGGCAAAAGTCATTCAGGAAAAAACCGGCGGCGCACATGCAGCGGTCGTGACGGCGGTCGCCAAAGCCGCGTTTAACTCAGCGGTAGATGCCGTGCGTGCCGGTGGCCGCGTTGTTGCCGTGGGCCTGCCACCCGAAGCCATGAGCCTCGATATCCCGCGCCTGGTGCTGGATGGCATCGAGGTTGTCGGTTCGCTGGTCGGGACACGCCAGGATCTCACCGAAGCATTCCAGTTCGCGGCTGAGGGCAAAGTGGTACCTAAAGTGGCGCTGCGTCCACTGGAAGATATCAACGCTATCTTCAAAGAGATGGAGCAAGGCCAGATTCGTGGTCGCATGGTTATCGACCTGCGTCACTGACAGAAGTCGGGGCGCATTGCGCCCCTTTTGCTTACTGGGTTACCGGTACAGGCTGCTGTTTTGTTTTGATATGTCCATAAACCAGCAGCGCCGTCATCGCGGCAAACGTCAGCACCGCAGCAGGCAAGGTAAGGTAGCTGTACGTAAAACCAAACGTGATAATCAGCCCGCCGAACCATGCACCAACAGCATTACCCAGGTTAAAGGCCATCTGCCCCCCGGCCGCGCCCAGCATCTCTCCGCCCTTTGCGTTTTGCAGCAGCAAAATTTGCAGCGGCGCGGAAAGCGCAAACAGCCCCGCGCAGCAAATAAAGCCCACCGCCAGCGACGCCTGTTTTTGCTCACCAAGGACAAAAAGCGCAAGCATCGCCAGCATGATGACAAGCTCTGTGGTTGCGGCGATACGCACCGGGCTAAAGCGTACCGATAACCTGCCGCTGAAGATATTGCCAAGCACCATGCCAAGACCCATTAACGTCATGATGAATGTCATTGATGCTTCAGAGAAGCCCGATACCGTCACCATAAAGGGCTTCACATAGCTAAACCACGCAAATACGCCTGCGTTGCCAAACATGGTGGCGGCAAAAATAAGCCAGGGCTCCGGTTTTCTCAGAAAATGAAACTGCTCGCTCAGGCGGGCTGGCGCTTTGTCATACAGTGCTGGTACCCAAAAGACAACGGACACTATCACCAGCAGATCAAATACGACGATCAGCAAAAACGTATAGCGCCAGCTGAACGCATGCCCCAGCCAGGTTCCCAGAGGAATACCAATGAGATTGGCGACCGTCATCCCGGCAATCATGCCCGCGACCGCCATGGTCACTTTGCCGGGCGGTGCAATTTTCGACAGAATTATCGCTCCTACGCCAAAAATCGCACCATGCGGGAACCCGGAAATCAATCTGCCCAGGATCAACATCCAGTAAGCGCTGGAGAAGGTAAACATCGCATTCCCCACCACGCACATCGCCACCAGGAACAGTAATATGTTTTTCAGGGAAAAACGGTTGGAGACCAGCGCCATTACCGGCGCGCCAATCACTACCCCACACGCGTAAAACGAGATCAGATGCCCCGCCGAAGGAATCGAAATACCGACATCCTTCGCAAGTTCGGTCAAAACACCCATGATACCGAACTCCGCCATACCCAGACCAAAGGTCGCAAGTGCCAACGAAAAAACCGTTTTTTTCATACCACAAACCACTTGTTAAAAGATTGCAACACGCATTATTTACCAGACACCACCATCAGGCCAGTTGAAATACGCCCGCTGGCACATTAATCCATAACTTCACGCTTTGCGGTGAATACACGAGCGTTCAGCCCGGCGTTTACACTGCGGCAAAAAAATCCGCCTGGCGAGACCCGAGTTAACAACATGGAAAACGGCTCGCAAACTATTTTGCTGTTTGCAACACGTTTCTTTTTTCTGGAATGCATCCCGAACAATCGATAATTCCCCCTCCCGCTACGGTTGTTTTTAATTTATCGACGGTAATAATGCCGACACACAGAAATGAATCAGAGGCAAACAGTCCGGGTATTGCTCGCAGTGCTCAGGGAGAGTTTTCGGCGCGTGTCCTGGCCTTTACAACGGTTGGTCGGGTGTGATGTCTGTAAAAGAGGAATTAAAAATGATGGGATTCAAACTTAACAATAGAACCTGCATGCTATATCTTGCAGGCTTAACGCTCCGGAAAAGTCTCCGGAGCGTTAAAGCGAGATTATTTAATACCTTCGGTGCTCTCTTTTTTCGCTTCCAGTCGCTCTACATCACGATACCAGCGTGGGTGATGTTTCTGCGCCCAGCGGCGGCTCACCTTGCCTTCAATCATGCCTTTAATCGATCCTTTGACCCAAAAGGCCATATACATATGAATAAGGATCGCGTGCAGCAAAATAATGGCGGAAGTGGCATGCAGCAGCAGGCTGTAGCGAATCACTTGTATCGGAAAATAAGGGGCAAAATAAGGTCGCCAGATAATAATGCCGGTGACCATAAGCACTGTCATCATGCTCATAATGGTCCAGAACATCATCTTCTGACCGGCATTATATTTACCGACCTTCGCCACTTTGTGCTCGTTACCTTTCAGCACCTCGACAATATTTTTAACCCACGGCCAATCCTTTTTATCAGGAATGTTGTGATGCACAAAACGCACAAACATAAACATCAGCATCACAAAAATCGCGACGCCGAAAAACGGATGCAGGATGCGCCCCATTTGTGGCGTGCCGAAGGTTTCCGTCAACCATTGCAGCGTCGGGAAGAAAAACGAAATACCGGAAAGTGCGACCAGGAAAAAGCAGATAACCACCGTCCAGTGGCAGGCGCGATCGATAAACTTTGTGCGCACAATCATTTTTGACTTACTCATGATGCTCCTCGTCCTCGTCGTCCTGCTCTTTATTCGGCCCTATCCCGATGTAGTGATAGATAAGCCCGGCGAAAGTGGCGAGGAATCCAATCGCAGACAGCGGCTTCAGCGCCCCTTTCCACAGACTCACCGCCGTATCGATCTGCGGATCTTTTGGCAACTCGTGGTACAGCTGAGGCTGGTCGGCATGGTGCAGCACATACATCACATGCGTGCCCCCCACGCCCTGCGGGTTGTAAACCCCGGCGTTGGTGTACCCGCGCGCTTTCAGTTTTTCTACACGCTGCTGCCCAAGCTCCAGCATTTCTGTTTTCGTGCCAAAGTGAATAGCCCCCGTCGGGCAGGTTTTTACACAAGCCGGTTCCTGGCCTACGCTGACGCGATCAACACAAAGCGTACATTTATAGACCCGGTTGTCCTCTTTATTAAGACGCGGCACATTGAAAGGGCAGCCTGCAATGCAATAACCACAACCGATACAGTGATCGGACTGAAAATCCACGATACCGTTGGCGTACTGAATGATTGCACCGGCAGACGGGCAAGCCTTCAGGCAGCCTGGCTCCGCACAATGCATGCAGCCATCTTTACGAATCAGCCACTCCAGCTTGCCGTTCTGCTCAGTTTCGCTAAACCGCATCACCGTCCAGGACTTCGCACTGAGATCTGCCGGGTTATCGTACACACCAACACAGTGCCCGACCTCGTCGCGAATATCGTTCCACTCCGAGCATGCCACCTGGCAGGCTTTACAGCCCACACAGGTGGAGACATCGATAAGCTTAGCGACTTCGGCCTTATAATCGCGCGCCCGGGGGGCTGGCGTGGCGGAGTTGGTCGCGGAACGTTTGATAATGTCCTGAGTTTCCAAAGCCATATATTTCGCTCCTTTACGCCTTCTCGATATTCACTAAAAACGCTTTATATTCCGGCGTTTGCGAATTTGCATCCCCGACGTTTGGCGTCAGGGTATTAGCGATATACCCCTTCTGCGCAACCCCTTCGAAACCCCAGTGCAGCGGAATACCAATGGTTTCCACCTGCTGCCCATGCACCTGAAGAGTACGCAGGCGGCGGGTAACAACCGCCACAGCACGAATAAAACCTCGCTTGCTGCTGACCGTGACCCGATCGCCATTCGCAATGCCTTTTGCCTCAGCCAGCGCTTCGCTGATTTCGACAAACTGCTGCGGCTGAGCGATGGCATTCAGGCGAGCATGTTTCGTCCAGGTATGGAAATGCTCCGTGAGACGATACGTCGTACCGACATACGGGAATTGATCCTTTTTGCCCAGGCGTTTGATATCGTCTTCATAGATACGTACTACCGGGTTTGAAACCACATTCGGGTGCAGCGGGTTCGTACCCAGCGGAGTTTCCATCGGCTCGTAGTGCTCAGGGAACGGCCCTTCAGCAAGCTTATCAAGCGCAAACAGACGCCCCAGCCCTTCCTGCTGCATAATAAACGGCCCGGTCGCGCTGCCTGGCGGTGCGTTGTTGAAATCAGGAATATCATTTCCGACCCATTTCGCACCGTTCCACTCAATAAGCATCCGTTTCGCATCCCAGGGTTTACCCTGCAGATCGGCTGACGCACGGTTGTACAATACCCGACGGTTCAGCGGCCACGCCCACGCCCAACCGAGCGTATTGCCAAGCCCTGACGGATCGGCGTTGTCGCGGTTAGCCATCTGGTTGCCCTGCTCCGTCCAGCTACCGGCGTAGATCCAGCACGACGACGCCGTGGTGCCGTCATCGCGCAGCAGCGCAAAGCTACTGAGCAATTGCCCTTTCTTCGCCAGCAACTGTCCGTTAGCGTCATAGAGATCTGCCAGCGCATAACCGTTGTTCTCTTTTGCTACTTCTTCCGAGTGCGGGTTGTGCGGCTGCCTGTAGTTCCAGGACATTTTCAGCAGCGGTTCGGCGCCTTTGCCCCCTTCCGTGCGGTACATCTGGCGCAGACGATGGTAAATCCCGGCAAGGATTTCGCCGTCATTCATTGCTTCGCCCGGCGCATCCTGCCCTTTCCAGTGCCACTGCAACCAGCGCCCGGAGTTCGCAATCGAACCGTCCTCTTCTGCAAAGCAGGTGGATGGCAGGCGGAACACTTCAGTTGCAATCGCCGACGAATCAACATCGTTCATCTCGCCGTGGTTTTGCCAGAACGTTGAGGTTTCCGTCACCAGCGGATCGATAACAACCAGGTACTTCAGCTTGCTCAGCGTGTTGACCACCTTGTTTTTATCCGGGAACGAGGCCACCGGGTTAAAGCCCTGGCAGATATACCCATTCACTTTGCCTTCCGCCATCATGTTGAAATACTTGATAACGTCATAGGATTGATCCCACTTCGGCAACCAGTCATACCCCCAGTGGTTCTCTTTTTGCGCCGCCTCGCCATAGAAGGCTTTCATCAGGCTGACAAAGAACTTCGGATAGTTGCTCCAGTAGTTCACCTGATCCGGCAGTGTCGCTTTTGGCGTACTGGCGGTCAGATATTGCTCAAGACTGGCCTGCTTATCCGAAGGCAGCGTCAGGTAACCCGGCAGGCTGGTTGATAACAAGCCTAAATCCGTCAGCCCCTGAATATTGGAGTGCCCGCGCAGCGCATTTACCCCGCCACCGGCCATCCCCATATTGCCGAGCAACAACTGAATCATCGCCATGGTACGGATGTTCTGCGCCCCCACCGTGTGTTGCGTCCAGCCGAGGGCATAGAGGAACGTGGTGGTTCTGTCTGCCGCGCTGGTGGAAGCCAGCACTTTGCATACTTTGAGGAAATCCTCTTTTGGCGTACCGCAGATGTTCTCTACCGTCTCCGGCGTGTAACGTGAAACGTGCTCTTTCAGCAGGTTCCAGACACAGCGCGGGTGACGCAAGGTATCATCACGCCTGGCGTAGCCGTTTTCATCAAACTGATAGTTCCATGACGTTTTGTCGTACTGCCTTTTTTGCGCATCGTAGCCGCTGAATAAACCGTCTTCGAAGGCAAAATCCTCCCGCACCAGCAGACTGGCATTGGTGTAGTTTTTTACGTACTCCGCATTGATTTGGTTGTTTTCAATCAGGTAGCGCAGCACGCCGGAGAGGAAAGTAATATCCGTCCCGGAACGTATCGGCGCATAGATATCGGCAACCGAAGCCGTGCGTGTAAAGCGTGGATCGACAACAATCAGCGTCGCATCGTTGTTATTTTTGGCTTCCATCGCCCAGCGGAAACCAACCGGGTGGGCTTCAGCGGCGTTACCGCCCATCACCATCACCACGTTAGCGTTTTTGATATCAACCCAGTGGTTGGTCATCGCACCGCGACCAAATGTTGGAGCAAGACTTGCTACCGTTGGTCCGTGTCAGACGCGCGCCTGGTTATCAACTGCCAGCATCCCCAAAGAACGCACAAACTTTTGCGTCAGCATGCCGGTCTCATTACTGGCCGCCGAGGCGCAAAGCATGCCGGTTGAGAGCCAGCGGTTCACTTTTACACCCTCTGCGTTGTGTTCGATAAAGTTTGCATCGCGATCGTCTTTCATCAGCCGGGCAATTCGGCTAAAGGCTTCGTCCCAGGAGATACGCTGCCACTTGTTCGACCCCGGCGCGCGGTATTCCGGGTAGCGCAGGCGATTTTCGCTGTGTACATAATCGAGCAGGCCCGCGCCTTTCGGGCACAGCGCACCACGGCTGACCGGATGATCCGGGTCGCCTTCAATATGATAAATGGCTTCTTTCGCGTTTTTCGCGCCATCTCCCAGGCTATACATTAATAGCCCGCAACCTACGGAACAGTATGTACAGGAATTTCGGGTCTCTTTTGCGCGCAGTAATTTATAATTTCGCGCCTGAGCCAGCGCCATCTTCGGTGTAAAACCTAATGCGGCAACTGTCGTTCCGGCCATACCGCCCGCGCAGATCTTAAAAAATTGTCTGCGGCTGACGTCCATTGCTTTCCTCATTTTTATCGTTGACTGCGGCCGGAAAACTAAACACTTACAGCGGTGAATAAATTGCGGTAAATCAATAACGCCAGGGCATTGCTACCTAATAGTTGCGCTTGTCAGGATTTACTCACTCAAAAGTAGTAGGCGCATGGAATAACGATTCGCGTTGGTAAAATCATTCATGGTATAAGTTGAGGTTTTGTTTCCGGTATTATGTGCAGCCATGAATAAAAAACGAGCAACGCTAATTGGTTTACTGGCGGTATTATTATGGAGCACCATGGTGGGCTTTATTCGCGCGGTCAGCGAAGGATTAGGGCCAGTGGGCGGCGCGGCAATGATCTATACCCTCAGCGGGTTATTACTGATAGTAACCGTGGGTTTTCCTAACCTTCGCACCTTTCCCCGTAAATATCTTATTGCCGGAAGTCTGTTATTTGCCAGCTATGAAGTCTGCCTCGCGCTGTCGCTCGGTTTTGCCGCCACGCGCCAGCAAGCCATCGAGGTCGGGATGGTCAATTATTTATGGCCCAGCCTGACTATCCTTTGCGCCATCTTATTTAACGGTCAAAAATCGACGCTCTGGGTGGTGCCAGGCTTATTACTGGCCCTGCTCGGTGTCTGCTGGGTATTAGGCGGGGACCAGGGGCTGAATATTACGGAGATTCGCCAGAACATAATTTCCAGCCCGCTCAGTTACGCGCTGGCTTTTACAGGCGCGTTTATTTGGGCCTTTTATTGCATCGTGACCGCGAAATATGCCAACGGCGCCAACGGTATTACGCTGTTTGTTTTACTGACCGCCGTGATGCTGTGGGTGAAATTTTTGTTAGCGCCGCAGCCGCCGATGAACTTTAGTTTTCCGGTGGTGGTGAAATTATTACTGACCGCTATTTCATTGGGCTTTGCGTATGCCGCGTGGAATGTGGGCATTCTGCACGGCAATGTTACCGTGCTCGCCGCAGCGTCTTACTTCACGCCAGTCCTCTCCTCGGCGCTGGCAGCGCTGGTTCTCAGCGCCCCGCTGTCATTTTCCTTCTGGCAAGGGGCGCTGATGGTCTGTGCAGGCTCGCTGCTCTGCTGGTGGTCAACACGCAAGGCAGCCTGACGATTAGTGCGTGGGCTGCTCAACCCTGGCAAGGCTAAACCAGATGGCGGCTGCAAGCAGTAACATCAGTAAACCCGCCGTGCTCAGGGCGACGCTGTGCGATCCGATAAACGCCTCGCGCGCGGCGGCGATAATACTGGCCCCGGTTCCAGGTTCCGCCGTTTGCGCCAGGCGGAATGCCTCGCCAATGGACGACGAGGCCTGAGCCGCTTCCTGCGCCGTCAACCCTTGTGGTAACTGGATCGATGCGGCAAAGCTGCGACTTAAAATCAGGCCAAACACCGCAATCCCCAGTCCGGCACCCAGCTCATAAGCCATTGTTTCTATCGCTCCTGCCGCCGCCGCTTTCTCTTTCGGCGCTGCGGCCATGATTGCCGCCGTTGAAGCCAGCAACGCGCTGGCTGCGCTGAAGCCCAGCATCGCCATCAGTCCCCACGCCTGGTACGGCTGGGTTGAAAAGTTCGTCACCGACAGGCCCAGAAAACTCAACGCACTCAGCGCCATTCCGCCGGTTGCTACCCGGCGCAAACCGAGCCGTGAAACAAGTACCCCGGCAATCGGCCCGCTAAAGCCGCTTGCCAGCATCACCGGCAACATAAACATACCGGCGGCAAACGGGGTAAACCCATGCACAAACTGCAACTCCTGCGCCATCAGCAATTCAAAACCGACCAGCGTCACCATCGCGGTCACCGCCATTATCACCCCACTCAGAATGACGCGGTGCGTAAACAGGCGCATATCTATCATCGGTGTGGCAGCGGCAAGCTGAAGTCGCACGAATCGCCACAGTAACGCACCGCCTGTCAGTAACGCCGCGCCCACTATCCACAACGGAACGGCCCCTTTAAGCGCAGTTTTTGCACTCCACACCAGCAGCAAAATCGCCACAATCAGCCCCAGCGCTTGTTGTAAATGAAGCGGCTGATCCGTGCGCCCTTGCTGGCGCGGTACGAAACGTGCCGTCAGTGCCATCACCATCAGCACAAGCGGAACGTTAATCAAAAACACGGAGTCCCAGTAAAAATGCTCCAGCAACATGCCGCCAATCAGCGGGCCAAACGCCGCGCCGCCGGAGCCGACGGCCGCCCAGACGCCCAGCGCCGTATTTCGCTGCTGCGTTTGTGAAAAGGTGTTGCGGATCCCGGCGAGCGTTGCTGGCACAATCATTGCCGCGCCGATAGCGAGCAGCGCGCGGGTAGCAATCAGCCAACTCGCGCTGGCGGCAAAAGCAGCCAGCAGCGACGCCAGCCCAAACAGCCCGCTACCGATAAGTAGCAGTCGTTTGAAGCCAATCTTATCTCCAAGCGCGCCCATCGGCAGCACCATTCCCGCCATCACCAGCGAATAGATATCGATTATCCAGAGCAGTTCATTGCCGCTGGCGTTGAGCACGGCACTCAGCGTTGGCACAGCAACATGCAGCACCGTTGCATCAATCGCGACAGGAATATACACCAGCACAATAATGACCAACGTTACCCATTGACGAAACATAGATTTTCCCTTCCAGTACATCCTGGACACATGTCCAGAACTGGCGATCCTACGTAAAGTTGAACATATGTCCAGCTTTTTGTTACACTCCCTCCATTCGCAAAACGTCGAGGTTTTATGCGCTATTTAACCCGTGACGATCGCCGGGAGGTGATCCTGCAAGCTGCTATGCGTGTCGCGCTGGCAGAAGGTTTTACCGCAATGACCGTGCGGCGTATCGCCAGCGAAGGCGGCGTATCAACCGGTCAGGTTCACCATCATTTCGCCTCGGCAAATGAATTAAAATCCCAGGCATTCATCCGCCTGATTGAAGAGCTGCTGGATATTGAGCTGGTGCCGCCCACCGCAAGCTGGCGAGAGCAGTTGCATTCGATGCTTGGCAGCGAAGATGGCGCGCTTGAACCCTATATCCGGCTATGGCGCGAGGCGTTACTGCTGGCGGAAAAAGAGCCGGAGATTAAGGGCGCGTATGTTTTGTCGATGGAGATGTGGCACGGAAAAGTGGTGCAGCTTATTCGCCAGGGGCGCGAGGCCGGGGAATTCACCAACGTAGACAGTGCAGAGCATATCGCCTGGCGGCTTATCGCGCTGGCCTGTGGCCTGGACGGGATCTGGCTTCTGGGGATGCCGGGTGTTGATGAAGCAGCGTTGCAGCATCATCTGGCGGCATCCATCCAAAAAGAGTTGTGCTAACCCTGTGCGACGCCGAAACTGTTCATCACCCTTTCCAGCTGCTCAAGGCTAAAACCTGACTTCGCGTCACTGACTCCGAGATTGAAACGCGTTTGTAATGTTTCATACAACGCAGTGGCGTTGGGCAGTTGTGTCTCTTCTTTCTCCCCCTGCCGCCAGTGGGTAAAAAGGAAATTGTTCAGCGTCAGTTTTTCCCCCTCCGGCAGATGGCGACACACCAACAAGTGGTGGCGGAAATGCGAAGCAGGCCAGTGCGCCGAGTGGAAATTGCCCATCACAAAGTCGGCAAAATATTGCCGGGTTAATTCAAACTGATACATCGTTTGCCAGCTATCATGGTGGCGAAACTGGAGCTGCCAGTCTTCACCCGCACGCTGTAAACGGTAAATGCCATGCGGCGTTTGCTGTTCCTCATCTGCCCGCAGGCGAATCGGTGCGGTCAGCGTTTGCCCGCCGAAGCCCACATCCGCAATCCAGGGTTCGCCTGCAAGCATAACCAGCAAAATACGGTGAGTACGCGGCGGCATCTGCGGCGGACTGGCAAGCAGTACGCGGCCCAACAAACTGCGCACGTCAAAACCCAGCTCCTTTAATACGCGTTCGAACAATCCGTTTTGCTCAAAACAGTAACCGCCACGACGCGCGACCACCAGTTTATGAAAAATAGCCTCATCGGTCAGTTCAATTTCCCGTCGCAATATCACGTCGATGTTTTCAAACGGGACCGCGCAGTTGTGATGCAGGTGCAGCGCGCGTAACGTTTCCACTGATGCATCGGGCGTATGTTTCCAGCCAATGCGGGCCAGATAGGCGGTTAAAAAAGGCGTCATACCGTGTCCTCAGAAGTACTGAGACTTTGTTATAACGCATTTTTCTGACGCCACTGGCGTTTTTGTGCCCTTTATTGCCGGGCGCTGCGCTGCAACATTGCCAGCGCGGTCAACATAAGCACCAGTGCGACGCAAAGCGTGAGGGTCGCCATCGCCATCCCCTGCCCAACCGAGCCTTGCTCAAACTGCCGCCAGATAAACACCGCCACCGTCTGCGTACCCGCCGGGGCAAGCAGCAGCGATGTCACCAGTTCCCGTGAAGCAATAGCAAACACCATCAGCATCGCCGCGAACATCGCCGGGAAAACGAGGGGCAGCACTATCAATCGCAGCGCCTGAAACGCGCTGGCGCCATGCACGCGGGCGGCGGGTTCGAGATTTCCGCCAAGCTGACGCATGGCGCTGGCGATATAACGCACCGGCCAGGGCAGCAACAGGCAACAATAAGAGATCAGTAATATTCCCCAGCTGTTATACGGCGACACGGGCCAGAACGCCCGGTTCCATAACAGGATAAGCCCCACGCCGATCACCACCCCCGGCAGTGCCGCAGGCATCAACGAGAGCGCATCAATTACACTGCGTCCTTTTACCTTCTGCATCACTACCAGCCAGGCGGCGCATAAACCGAGCGCCCCGGTAATGATTGCTGCGCCAAATGCCAGCGAGAGACTGGTACCCAGAGCCGAAAGCGCATCGCCACGCTGGACGAACAACGCGCTGAAATGCCTGAGCGTGAGATTATCCATCGATAGCCCACCGGAGAGCGTTCCACTCAGGGCCGTCAGCGCCATCGAAAGCCCCGGCATCACCACTGCCAGCAAACCGACCATCGCCATCACAGCCACAACCGGCGGCATCGCCAGTCCCAGACGTGCGCCAACATGTTCGGCAGGTTTTCCCGACACACTGCTCACGTCTTTATCGCCGGTGAGTTTGCGCTGCAACCACCATCCACTCAGCGCGATAACAATCAGCAGCAGCGAAAGCAATGATGCGCCAGGCAAATCAATGGGCCAGTCAGCAAGCTTCTCCTCAATCCCCACGGTCAGCATCACCACGCCCGCCCGAGTGCCGAGCGCCGCAGGTACGCCGTACTCCTCTGCCGCGAGGGTAAAGGCCAGCAGCATACCTGCCGCCAGCGCCGGGGTGAGCAGCGGCAGCGTGATATGGCAGAATGCTTTACACGCTGTCGCGCCATGCACCCGCGCCACTTGCGCGAGCCGCTGCCCGCTGGCAAGCAAACTGCGTGACACGGCAAAATAGACCACCGGGAAAATGTTCAGCGTCATCACCAGCACAATACCGCTTTTGCTGAACAACACATCATTCAAATCGATACCGGTGAACTGCATCAGGAAGCCGTTCGTTTGCAGCACCAGCATCCATGATAACGCGGCAATATAAGGCGGCGTAAGAAAGGGGAGCAAAAACAGCAAATCCCAGAAACGGGGGCACGGCAGATTAAACAAACCGCGCGCCACGCCGAGGGGTAAACCGACGGCCCCACTGAGTAAGGCCACGCTGATGGCAATTTGCAACGTGCCGCTAACCATCGCGGGCAGCTGAGGCTCAGTCAATAGCGCCCCAACGGTTGAGAACGCGCCGCTGAACTCCCCGGCGCTGAAGTGTGGGAAGATTGCCTGCAACAGAATAAACAGCAACGGCAGCGCAACCAGTACGACAAGCAGCACCAGCGTCGCCAACGACATAAATCTCTGGTTCACGGCAGATATCCTGATAGCGGGGTCGCCCCCGTATTAGCTATTACCCGGCGAAAAGCATGTTAAAACGCTTAAGCACCTCGCCACGCTCACTGGAGCCATCACTTTGTGTGGGCAAAATATTCAGTTCAGTAAACAGCGGTCGTTTTGCCTGCACATCGGTACGGGCAGGCATCAGCCAGGCATCCGCCACCATTTTCTGCCCTTCGGGCGACAGCACATAATCAATAAAGGCTTTGGCATCCTGCGCATGCTGCGAGGTTTTGAGGATCATCATTGGGCGCGGCGCAATGACCGTACCGCTGGCAGGGAAAATCACTTTCAGGGATTCGCCCTGGGCAATATTGCCGTAGGTCACATAATCCACGGCACCGAACACCGCCGCTTTCGCCCCCTGCATCACCGGTGTCACCGCCTGCGCGTTCGGGCCGCTGACCAGCATGCCGTTCTTTTTCAACGCATCGAAGAGTTGCCACGCACTCTCGCCCATGCCGTTTTGCAACCCGATCAACAAATCCAGCGAGGCCCCGGAGAGCGCCGGGTCAGGCGTGGTGACTTTATTTTTAAAGTCAGGCAGCGTCAGATCCTGCCACTCTTTAGGTTCCGGTGTGCCGCTTTTCGTGTTCCAGACGATACCCAGCGCGGAGATCCCCTGAGCAACATAGTCGGCACTTTTCAGGGAGTCAGGAACATTGTCGGCATTGGTGCTATTGAACGCCAGCAGCCAGCCACGGTGATGGAGATCCTCCGCTGTGTCCCAGGAGGCGGAAATCAGCACGTCTGCCTGCGGATTCGCCTGCTCCGCTTCAAGCCGCGCCATCACTTTTCCGGTCGTGGCCTGGAAAATATTCACCTTTACCCCGGTTTTTTGTTCAAAACCGCTGGCAAGATTTTTCGCAAGCGATCCAGGGCCTGCGGTGTAAACAGTGAGCGCGTGCGCGCTGGAGAGCATCATGGATGACAGCACCATGGCAAAAACCACTCCTTTTTTGACAGATAACAGCGTTTTCATGCAATTTCCCCTGAGGATGAAGTAACGGTTCGTACAGATGCTATTTCGCCGCCATCAAGGTGAACAATACGGTCAGCAAGCCATTGGGCTTCCTGGCGATCGTGTGTCACGTAGACGGCCGTCGTACCCAGCGCACGCAGCAGGTGCGCCATCTCATGGCATAAGGATTTACGCAGCGCGCTGTCAAGATTCGACAGCGGTTCGTCAAACAGCAGGATGCCAGGCTCAGCGACAATAGCCCTGGCCAGCGCCACACGTTGCTGTTGCCCACCGGACAGTCCGGATGGCTTGCGACTGGCAAACTCCGCCAGGCCGACCCGTTCCAGCGCCTGCCTGACGCGCTGCGCGCGCTCGCCCCCCGGCACATTGCGCATTTTCAGTGGGAAAGCAACGTTTTGCGCCACACTCATGTGCGGCCAGAGGGCATAGTCTTGAAAGACCATACCGATATCGCGCGCTTCCGGCGGCAACATCCAGCCGGATTTAGCTACCAGACGCTCGCCAAACCACACATGCCCTTCTTTTGGCTCACTTAAGCCCGCCAGAAGACGCAAGAGCGTACTTTTGCCGCAGCCGGAGGGGCCAAGCAGCGCAACGATGCTGCCTGCCTTGATAGATAAATCGATACGATTGAGAACGGTATGTGTGCCGAAGGCATAAGAAACGCCTTCCAGGCGGATGTCAGTGAATGCGCTCATTAACGCCCTCCCTTAATGGCAGAACGTAAATGACCCACGGTTTTCATCCAGCGGGCCGCATCCACCTGCACGAAAGTCAGGGGAGCATACATATTGTTATCCTCTTTGGGATTTGATAGCCGCTGACTATAGGTTGCGAGTATGACGAAGAAATGACGCCATTATTGCGCGTTGGTTTTCAACAACATGACTACACTGATAGTCATACCTTTGACTGAGAGTAAATAAGGCTTTTTTGTGCGTATTGCGACAATCACTAATTTTGCTTATGTCGCCACTGTGACATTGACGTTGATTTCCGGTGTGGCACTGTTTCTGGCATCGCATGCTGAACGCGACGAACGCACCACGGTTGCCAGGATCCGTCTGTTTGATGCGCTGACGGACAACCTGGAAAAAGAGGCGTTTGCGTTAAGTAATCTCGCGCGTGAAGCCGTGCTCAAACCGCTGGCGGAAAATGTGCAAAGCTGGAAAACCCGCGTCCAGCAAGATATCACCCTGGAAAACCAGCTGGAGGAGTTACGCAGCCAGGGCGCTTCCAGTGAAGAGCTGCACGTATTGCATGATGGTATTACCACCCTTGCGCAGCTTGAAGAGGAGCAGCGTATTGCACTAGCCGATGCCGAAGCCGGCAAAACGCCTGACGCGATCAATTTACTGTTTAACGGTAATTATGATGAAAAAGTCAGCGAGGCCGAATACCGTTTCGCCCATTTTCGCAGCCTTGCAGATCAACGCCTGCAGGCTGAAATGACCGGAGCCACGGAGCGCTCCGTGCGCCTGCGTACGCTTTCTGAAGTGATGGTCGGCCTGACGGCTTTGCTGTTTTTGTTTGTACTCGGCTTTATCATTAAGCACCGCATCCTGCGCCCGGTTGTGACTCTCAGCGATGTGATAAATCGCCTGGCTACCCAGGATTACGCGGTCGAAGCGCCAATGCTGGCGCAGGTCGATGAAATAGGTGATATGGCACAAGCCATCCGCATCTTTCGCGAAAATGGCCTCGCGCGACAGCGTCTCGAACAGGAGCGTGATGCCGAATGGGGCACCCGCACATTGCTGGCCCGAATGACGCAGCGCTTGCAGGGCTGTGACTCCCAGCAGGCTATCGTTCGGGTGGTCAGCCGTTTTGCGCCGGAAATTATCCCGGATATGGGCGGTCGTCTTTATATTCTTAACCCGCGTACCCACCGTATGAAATGCGTTGCCCGTTGGGGATTACCGCCGGGAGAAGATGCGCCTATCACCCCGGAGAGCTGCTGGGCGCTGAAACGCGGGCAGTTACACAGCCCGGCTAAAGATGCGGTGGATATGCCGTGCGAACATATCCAGCCGGATATTGCCGCCCGCGCGGTCTGCGTGCCGCTCAATGCGCAAAACAAAAGCATTGGCCTGTTAACGTTTGATAATTACACGCCGCAAAAAGAGCCGCCTTATGCCTACCTTGAGCTGCTGGCAGAGACGCTGGCGCTGGCGTTTGCCAATCAGATCCTGCGCGATACGCTGACTGAAAAGGCCACCTATGATTCGTTGACCGGTTTACGCAACCGCCACAGCCTGGATGAGACGCTACGCACCATGCTTGAGCAAGCGATGGTTGAAGGCAGCATGTTGAGCTGCCTGATGATGGACGTGGACTATTTTAAAACGTTCAACGACCAGCACGGCCACGATGCGGGCGATAAAGTATTGCGGGAGCTTGCGAAGCTGATGACTGATACGCTGGATGAAAACAGTGTCGCGTTTCGCTACGGTGGTGAGGAGTTTCTGATAATCTTACCGGATACTAACGAAACACAGGCAAAGCAGGTCGCCGGGACGTTACTGAGCAATGTGTTAAATCACCCTATTCTCTTTGAGTCGCAAAATATTGGTCCCGTTTCCGTCTCTATCGGAGTGGCAACCTGGCCGCGACACGCCAGCGCTGACAATCTGGTGCGCGCAGCGGATCTGGCACTCTACCTTGCTAAAGAGCAAGGCCGCGGGAAAATTGTGGTCGCAAGGCACGCAGGTTAGTCCGCACTTGCGTTCTCCGGCAGTTCAGTCGTTTAATGCAGGAAATCCGCAAACCAGGGAGTTCTTTATGAGTCATTTTCGCCCGGTAGCATTAGAGCATGCCAGTCGCCTGCTCAACCACGGCCCGACGATTTTAATTACCAGCCGGGATGATGAAATCGATCGCCGTAACGTAATGGCCGCTGCCTGGTCGATGCCGGTAGAATTCTCCCCGCCACGTATCGCTATCGTGGTGGATAAAAGTGCCTGGTCGCGTGAATTAATCGAGCGCAGCGGGATGTTTGGTATCGTTGTGCCAGGCGTTGCGGCAACCAACTGGAGCTATGCGGTAGGTAATATTACCGGTCGTGATGAAGATAAATTCAACTGCTATGGCATCCCTGCATTTTCCGGGCCTGTGTTGGGGCTACCGGTCATTGAAGAAAAATGCCTCGCCTGGATGGAGTGCCGACTGTTACCGCCCACGGCAGCGCAGGACAAATACGATACGTTATTTGGCGAGGTGGTTTCTGCCGCCGCCGATGAGCGCGCGTTTATTAATGGCCGCTGGCAGTTTGATGACGATAAACTCAATACCATTCACCATCTTGGTGGTGGTGTTTTTGTTACCAGCGGGAAACAAATTATTGCTGCCGGATAACCCGGACATTTTATGTTTACGCTTTACCCGTCGGATAATTAAAAAAGGCAATATAAAGCAAAATGATATTGCCTTTTAACCAGAAACCTGTCGAAGCATCTATGAAATATTGCCATTCCCCCATGCACGCTGGCCGATAAAAAAATGCTTATGTTTTTATAGCGCTGATAACGACAAATATCAGTATTTACTGATGCTACTGAAAAATCACTGTCGAGGAAGACGCTCTGCTTCTGAATGCCGAGATATCGCGTTATTTATAGCGGAACTTGAGTTTCGGAAATTTCATATTTGCAACTTATACATGGAGAGCGCAGAATCAGTTAAACATCAGGTACGTGTGTCAGGAGGTTTTTCTATGGACAGCTATTTACACCCTCGTACTTTTTTAATAACGGATGCGCCATGGTTGCAGCCAGACTGTTTTTTGTCGCAATTGAATCCACCCGAAATTAACTGCTCGTTGCCGCGGCTTTCTCCTGTAACCAGTACAACGCTGCGCAATACTAAGTTTATTAATAATTTATTTACGCCTGCGCTTTTTCATTTTAATTAACCATGTAAGCCGCACAGAAAATGCGTGCGGCGCGATGGTTTAACGCATGGCGGGTAAGCGTAATCTGTTCAGGCTTTCACTTGTCTTCCTGCCTTTTGGGTTGCTGATTAACCAGCGTCAGCAACACAACGATAAATTGCTTTCAGGCAGAGAAGAAGTATTCAGAGCCAGTAATGATCACATGCTATAGCCCGGTTTTTTAATCAACTGCTCCATCTGTGGGGCAATCTCTTTATCCCACACCTGCCCTTTCCACTCTTCCTGCGCAACCTGCCTGAGCGCGACACTGACAGAGCTTTCTTTACTGTTAAAGTGGCGAAAAATAACGTCTGTAATATCAGCTGCCAGCGCAGCTTGTTGCTCTTCATTCAGATCGCGAGGAAAACATTTGATATCTACGTGCGGCATAACAGGCTCCTTATATGAGAGAAAGTAACACTAGCACAGAGATAAAACGTTAATTATCAAATGATGTCATTATTGCGCAGCACCGTCTGTAATGACGGCAGCGCACAGACGGCGTCCGCAATAGCGGTTATTCTCGGCGTGTTTTCCGCAAACCATGCATGGCGCGGACCCCAGGTGCGCACTATGCAGATATAAATATCCAGTAACGTCAGCGTTTCGCCAAATGCATAAGGTGTCGCCTGCAACTGACCATCGAGCCAGACATAAAGAAATTTACGATAAGCGACACAGTTTTCGCGAAGCTGCTGTGGCGCTTCCTGTACCCACCGTTCAGGGTAATCGGCGTAGGTAAATGTCGGGTAGACATTGGCGACCAGCCATATCAGCAAGCGCCAGAATTGCTGGCGTTCCGCAGTGCCTTCTGCGGGGGCTAAATCAGGGCGCTTGTCGAGGATAATCAACGCGACGGCAGCCGTTTCGGTCATTATGCTGCCATCATCCAGTTTGATTGTTGGTACCTGGCACAGTGGGTTCATCGCCAGTAACGTTTCCTGCTGCGGCCCTGGAACATCAAAACCATCAACATTTTCGAACTGATACGGAATCTCTGCCAGCGTCAGCATAACTTCGCTAATTGCCGAGCCCCAGCCAGGTACGCCATAGACGGTTAACATAGGGTTTACCCTTTGCAAGATGAAACCCTAAGTCTAGTTCAGCTACTGAGCGTCACCATACCGGAGGTAAAAGCGTGCTCGCGACATCAGGAAAATGCGTTCTGACATGTTCTATCATGGTAGCGGAAAGCACCCCCGAGCAGGTGAACGCTGCATTCAGTCCCAGCAAGCACGCTTTCCACTCCTCAAACTGCCCTTCAGTTATTTGCGGGCAAAGTTCGTTCGCTTTATGCATCAACGCATAGGCGTACTGGCGAAGCACCTGCGGCGACTCTTTCACCGTACCAAAAGCGAAGCTTGAAGAGTAACGGCAAAATACGGCGGCAAGGCATAACAACGTTTGTGCTTTAAGGGTGTTTTCGGCTTGCCGGAGCTGAAACACATCCATAATTTCTCTGTAGTGTTCGGCAAGCAATGTCGTCTCTTTTACGCTCTCGCCCACTGGCGTTAATACTTTGCAGAATATAGCATTTAACCTGAACTGATCGTCTGCTCCGGTTAAAGATTCATTTTCGGCGAGCGTTTTCCCCGATAAAACGGCGTAAAATTTCTCGTCATATTCTGCCAGCTCTAATAATGCGAGCAATTTTTTGAGGCTGGACTTATGACTATCGAAGCGATAACTGTTGGCGAAAATTTTAAAGTGCTTATTAAACAGTTCCTCATAATCAATACTCCCGGTCGCCTGGAGTTGATCATTATCGTAGAGAAAGAAATTATTCCATTTAATCTCACCCTCTTTATAGTCCTGGCGCAACATTCTGGCGATATTTTCATGATCGATAATCATGGTTTTATCACCGCTAACAAGAATATAATTTAGATTATTCTGCGCTGACCAGTCAGGTTTGCCCGCTCCATCGCCAAATTCCTCTTTCAGGGTGTAAGGCTTTATTTCTTCTCTTTCCAGGTAAGTCGCATAAAGCGTTCTGCCCTGTTGCTGAAGCGTCGGGCTATCGCTGTACACGCTGCGCATAATTAACTGAATAAAAAAACCGTTATTGGTAATGACATCGCATTCCAGCTCGTGCTGTTCGTCAGATTCAAAAGTAAATTTAATGATATTCGACAGCGTGGAATTACTGACTTTGTTGAGCATAAACTGACCTGAAGACTGATTAATAACCTTCTGCACCAGACCACCAACAAATCCTTTTATTACTGTGTTTTCCATATAAAACTCCTTTTCAAGTATATTTTTAATGAACGTACTGGCAGGAAAAGAGCATGACGCGATTGCGCCTGGAGATCCTATAATGGACTCGCTAAGTTGTTGCATCATCGCTGTTTTCAGTAAAACATACTCATCACTGACCGACGCGATGGTATGGAATAAATTCCCGCGCGTTTCGGGGTTATTGAGCAACGCGTCAACATCCTGCTCTCGCCAATGACAAGGCAGGTCCAGTAATATTTTTGCTCCGTTTAACGCAGCGCCAAAGAAATTAGCACACTGAATAAATAATTTTGCTTCATTTAAATTTGCATAGGTAAAGTTAGAACCATTTAACCAGGCGAGGCGCAGATCGGCCCTCTCCATATTGGCGTATGAAAAATCCACAGCCACTGGCTCGCGTATTTCATACTTCCCTTTGTTGATATTGGTAAAATCAAAACTGCGCAAATCATTATACATTAGCCTGAATGGCAACGACCGTGCAGGTGAATAAGCCAATTTGCGACGTAGCTCCCGAATTTTTTGCACTTCAGAATATAAATTGCGAAAATCCACTGCTGAGTTTTTATTAACATCATCATGGTGTATTGATTTAATATTTCTCACCACAGGAAACGTATTTCGTGAATAAACAACCGCAGCACTGTTTCGTTGAGGCAGCGGGCAATATTCTTCCGGCGTTACGCGAGTCAACCGGTGTGAAATAACCGCATACTCCGTTACTTCGCTGGCTATTCTATTTTGAGGGTCAATTATATCACCAGGAAAACGAATCCTGTCTGCAAACATTATTCCGCGCATAGACTTGCCTTTAATAAAAAAATTAATATAAAGCAAAAGACAAGCAAAACACTCGTTAATATGCGTCTGGATTTTACTTTCGGAATATTTCAATAAATGCTTCGCAAATTAAGCGAACGACGCCGGATAAAACGCGCGGCTTTATCCGGCAAACAAGGTCAATATGGTTACGCTGATGCGCGCTCAACAAAATGAAAACCGATGTCGACGATCTTCTGTTCGAAAGGCTTCTCTTCTATACGATCGGCAAGCATTGTCGCCGCACGCTGACCAATCACCAGCCTGTCGACACTGACGGTTGTAATGGCAGGCTGATTTACGGCGGCAAACTCCAGATCGCCAAAACCTATCACCGCCACATCTTGCGGTACGCGCAATCCGCGGGACTGCACCTCGGTAATTGCCCCCTGCGCCAGCGTGTCTGAACTGCAAACGATAGCATCAAACGTTCCGGCGTCCAGCAACTGCGCCGCACCGGTGCGACCAGAAATAAAACGGGCAGGAAGCGCTACTTCTACGCAAACCGGCGGCGCGATGCCCCGGTTTGCCAGCGTTTCGCACAGGCCATGCTTTCGTTGCATGGCCCGCTGGTCGACTGCCCAAAGTAGCCCTGGCTTGCGATAGCCTTTACGCAGCAGATACTCCGCCGTCGCCTGCCCCACTTTTTCGTGCGAGAACCCCACCAACATATCCAGCGGCGTCGGCGTCAGATCCCAGATTTCCACCACCGGTACGTTTGCATTCAGCAGCACTTTTTTCAGTTCAGTCGCGTGATGGATACCGGTCAACACAATGCCGTCCGGGCGGCGGGATAACAATGCTGCCACCAGTTCTGCTTCGGTTTGCGTCGTATAGCCCGCGACGCACAGCAGCATATGATAGCCGCGCGCCGCCAGCGTATCGCTGATGGCCTGGATGGTATCGACAAACATGCTGTTATTGATTTGCGGCACCACCACAGCGATAAGTTTGCTGCGCCGGGATGCCAGCCCACCGGCCAGCGCGTTGGGGATATAACCGGTCGTTTTGACGGCGGCCAGCACCTTTTCTAAGGTTGCTGGCCGTACCACCTGGGGCGTATTGAGCGCCCGGCTGACCGTCATGGAAGACAACCCTGCCGCGCGGGCGACATCATCAAGCGTCGGTGCGCGCGGCGTTAAAGAGCGAGACGTTTTCGGCATGTTCCCTCACAAAATCAGGCTGCTATGCAGCCTGAAATAAAGCGTTTTTTGAAAGTATACCTTTTTCTCGTCTCAATGCCTGCCTTGCTTTTGAAATCAGCGCGTTAGATAACCATTTTGGCGAGATAATTGTTTGCAACCAGATAAAAATGCGTCAGATTAAAAAAGCATAAGAGGTTTCCCCCTTATGCTTGATAATTGCCCAGCGCGAACCGGTGATGGTTTGCAGGCTATCCGTTATCAGAAGTTCCACAGCTGTAACGGTGGTCTGGTCGTCGGGCTGGTGTATTGCCAGCTAAAGATGGTTGGCGAAACCGTATCTTCTACCGTCGGTCCCATTGACATCTCCAAATGAACTTGATACGTGCCCATATAGGGGGTAGAGAGGCTATACCTGCCACATTGAGCAGAGATTAAATAATTACTGGGCATCGGGTTGTTTTCTACCGCTACTGCGGTTGAAAGCGGAACCGGCGTGAGCATGCCTTTATCACCTTTATCCGGAGCCATATCAGTCCCCCATGAACTTTCGCTATGCTGATAGTTTAAATAAACCCGGTATTGCAATGAACTGCTGTAATAAGATAACAACCCTGGTTTTGCCGGCATGTTAATATCGACGGCTAACGTCGCCCAGTCATTACCGGAACAAATAGTTGTCGGGTTCGGATCGGTGTCCCACAGCCGCTGGGCCATTTTTACACGCGGCTCCACCATACGCAGCATGTCCTTGGTTCTTGCGCTGAAGGTAATAGCCTGTTCAGGAAGGGTTAACACCTCATTATTAACACCGGTTATGGTCGTTTTCAGACTGCCATTTTTCTCTGCCGCGAAGAAGCTGATTGCATTTGATGCATAGACAGGCAAGGTCATCGGCGTGCCGTATTTAATATTTCGACCTGACATTTCAAAACTGCCCCTCTCTACACCATTCTGATACAGTGTCGTGACAATTTTGGTGACCGGGCGAGTCTTCTCATCCCCGTCTAGTGTTACCGTTGCCTGAACCACATCGGAGGTCATTACCGGCTGCCATACATTACCCGAGGTGTTGTCCCCAAGGCTGGTGTGGGTAACTCCCGCGAGACTTGCCGAAGGCGAATCATACACCGAGAGGGTATATTGCGCTTTGGCACCGATATAGTAATCATCCGCCAGCACTTCTGCGGTAATCACTGAATCGCCAAGACCGCCGGCAAATGCCGCTTTATCACCGCTGATACTGGCAACAGATGTGTTCGACGATGTCCATTTCAAATTGCTGGCCGCAATACCCGTAATATCAGGCGTCTGCAGTTGCGTTGACGAACCGGACACTATCTTCGTCGTCTGCGACGCGTTTTTAAAGCTAATCGTCGGCGTGGCTTTATTCAGCACATAAGCCACGGTATAGGTCGCCGCTTTAAACTGCTCGGTCTCCGGCGTACTTAACGTTACCATCGCCGCACCCGGTTTCACTGACGTGAGATCCCCTTTGCTGTCCACCTGCACAATGGCGGTATTATCGCTCTTGTACGTGGTCGTCAGCATACTGTCTGCGTCACTGTTACCAAACTGCGCAGTGATCGTATAGCTTTTCCCATCACCCCAGGTGGAGGTCATCAGATTTCCGCTGGTGACTGACATCTGCGGGTCGGCTTTTTCCACAGTCAAATCATAACTGGCGATTGCCGGGTTGTACTGCGCGTTACCGGCGGTATACACGGTTATCCTTGCATCACCTGATTTGAGCAGGGTCACTTTACCGGTGCCATCCACTTTCGCCACGCTATCGTCTGAGGAAACCCAGGTTTGTGTCAGACCTGACGGCAATCCTTTGACAGCCTGCGAATTCTGGAAATTACGCATCCAGGTAACGCCCTGTTGCGCGTTGGCAAAGGAGAGGTTCAGGTTAATCGGGCCGATATCGATGGTAATACCCGCACCGATCGTTTTCCCGTCAACCTTCGCACTCAGCGTGACCTGACCCTTCGCGGTTGAGGTCCCTTTGACGGTATAGCTACCGTCCTGGTTATCCGTCACGGAAGAGACGGTAAAGCCAGACAGCGCACTGCCTCCATCCATTGTGACTGTTTTCCCGGCTATCGGGTTGTCGTAGCTGTCGTTCAGTCGTACCGTCATGGTGACGGCATCAATACCGTCGGCACCAATATCGGTCTTATCAGCGGTAAAGGAAGAATGGCTGGCATCCACGGCACCGTGGTTGACCGTCACCACGCTGGCGTTAGCATGGTTCGTCGGGTCCAGCCATACGCTCATATTTAACAGACCTGCCGTTTTACTGAGCACCTGAGAGGTGGCGACACCGCTCTGATTAGTGCGTGAGGATTCAGCAAAACTGTCCGCTTTACCTGCCAGCTGCCAGGAGACGACCACGTCCGGCAGGGTGTTGCCCTGCGCATCAACTACCGTGGCGCTGTAGGTAACGCCTTGCGCGTCACCGGCTGTAAAGCTGGTTCTGTTTGGCGTAATTTGCGTAACTTTCCAGCTACTGGTATCCCCTTTAATGGTTAACGATTTCGTCTGCTTAAAGGTCGTGCTGCTCGCTTTTACTGACAGCGTCGCCGTGCCCATTTTGTTACTGCTGACAGTCATCGTGTACGTGCCCTTTGCTGTTTCCTGCGCATTAGCGATAGTGACATCCGCGTTGTTACTCATGCCGCTGACGCTCTGGCCGGTTAACAGGTTGCCTTTGTTATCACGCAGTACCAGTTGCAGGGTTGCCGTCTCTTTACCTGCGATGATGACCGCCGGGGTCAGCGTCAGCACCGACTGGCTCTCATCCGGCGCATCCGCGCTGAAGACAACATTCGGTGCCGCGGTCGCCCCGGAAGGCAACATCAGGCTGACAGTCGCCGTACCGGCTACATCACGCGTCAGGGTAACCTGCACTTTACCAGTGCTGTCGGTGTTGGTTATCTGCGCGCTCAGCATACTGCCGCCGTTGGCGCTCCAGGTTACCGGGATACCGGCTCCGAGCGCATTACCGTTTTTATCTGTCAGCACGGCACTATAGGTTACAGTGTCACCTACTACCGCAGATGCTGGCGTTACGCTAATGGCACCGCTGACAACGGCTGAGTTGTTATTCGCCTCCAGGGTCAGCATGGCTTTCTGCGCCAGTGCCGTGCCCTGAACAAGGGCTGTGATTGTCGTTGTGCCCGCGTTCTTACCGGTCAACTGCGCTTGATACGTTCCGGCAGCCACTTCGCTGAACGCAGAAGCCGTCAGCGACAGATCCGGCGCGTATTGCAGCGCGATATCACCACTCAGCCCGGAAAGCGGGTTGTTAAACGCATCACGTGCGGTAACGGTGACCGTGGCGTTTTCCGCTTCAGACACAATGGTGCCCGGCAGTACGCTCAGTGAAGACGTGGTCGCCGAGACCGTGCCTGCGCTAAAGGTGACGCTCTTGTCTGCATTCACCGGCTGACCGCCGCCGAGGAGTGCCGCAACGGTGACCTGGCCTGCCAGGGTACTGCTGAGTCTTATCTCTGCAACACCCTGGGCATCGGTTTTACTCAGCGGAGCAGAAAGTGTGCCCAGCGCAGTACGCCAGCCTACTGCCACGCCCGGCATCGCCGTGTTGCCGTTTTTATCTTTCACCTGAACACGCAGCGTAACGGTATCCACACCATCCGCTTTTGCCGTGTCCTTGCCATACACCGTGACGCTGTCAATCAGCGCGGTGTTCTGGTTTGCCAGGAAGCCCAGCGAGGTTTGCAGCGTTGCACTGCCACTGGTAGCCGTCAGCGACCAGGTACCTTCTTTCGTGCCGGTGATTTGTGCCAGATAGACGCCGTCACCTTTTTCGGAGGGGGTAAACTTCACGCTGGATTCGTTCGCGCTCCAGCTAATATTTTGCGCGGGCACAGGGTTGCCAAAGCGGTCACGCAGGGTAAGCGTGGCCGTAGAAGCAGAGCTACCGTCTGCTGTGATGGTTTGCGGGAGCACGCTCAGCAGGCTGTTCGCCGTTACTGGTGCCGCCGGAGCAAAGGTTGTTTGCGCCGTCGCTTTGTTGCCGTTATAGAGCACGGCAGTCACGGTGGTGAGTACAGCCTGCGTGGCCGACAGATGAACTGTGGCTTCCCCACGATCGTTGGTCGTGGAGACAGACGCGTCCAGCTGGTTGTAATCACTGCGCCAGGCCACGCTGGTGCCAATAACCGGGTTATTGTGCGCATCGACAACTTTAGCCGTCATCGTCACCGGGCTTCCGCCAACCGTTGCAGTAAGCGAAGAAGTATTGACAGCAACCGTTGCAGAGCTGTTATCCGCTACGGCATTCAGCGCCAGGGTCGATTTCGCCCCGTTATCCAGCGCTGCCGTAACATTAATGGTACCGGCGTACTGCGTGGTTAAGTCCACCTGAACGGTACCGTTGGTATCGGTGGTTGCCTGCACAGGGGTAATAATTGCGCCCTGGCCATTACTCAGCGATACCGTTACGCCCGACAATGGGTTGCCGAAGCGGTCTGCCACTTTCGCCGTCAGTACGGCACTCTCTTTGCCATTCGCGGTCAAGGTCTGGCGGTTACTGCTCAGTTGCGTGATGCTGCCTTTGGTGGTGTCCGCAATAAAGGTAAACGGTGCCGCTGCTTTTGACGAAGCATTGGTGGATGCCGTTACCACAACGTCATAGGCTTTGGTGCTGAATACAGTGGTTTCAGCGATACCCTGATCGTTGGTACGGCTCTGTACGACACTGAAGGTCACTGCGTTATTATCGCGATCGGATTTCCAGTCCACCGGCACATTTGTCAACAGGTTATTGTTTTGATCTTTAATGACAGCCTGGAATTTAACCCCGGTGGTGCCATCGGCAAGGCCGTTGCTTGCAGTGGTTGTCACCGCATTGACCAGCGCAGTCGCGGTATTGCCGGTAAAGGTCGTATCCTGGGTTGCTGATTTATTATTAATCGTCGCCGTGACATGGCTAAGCCCGGCCATTTTGCTGGTCAGCGTCGTTTGTGCCACGCCCTGTGCATCTGTTTTCACGGAAGTTGCACCCAGGATAGCGCCATTATCAGCAGCAAAGGTTACCGCCGCGTCCGGTATCGGGTTCGCATGCGCATCAGTCACGACAACGCGCACCGTTTTACGCGCTTTACCATCCGCAACGGAAACAGCAGGCAGCACAGAGAGATCTTTATTCGTCACCTGCGCGGTTTGTTGGTCTGCATTAAAGGTCAGCGCAACATTTTTACTGCTGCCATTGATGCTGGCGGTTAAGGTGCTGACACCCGCATGAACGCTGGTCACCGGCACAATCGCCTCACCCTGATTATTGGTGGAGGCAGTGGCGCTCACCACCGCGCTGTTGTTTGCGCTCAGATTAAATGCCTGAGACGGCACGGGGTTTTTCTGCGCATCCATCAGCACGACTTTCACGCTGTTTTCCGCTTTACCGTCGGCCAGCGCACCGTCGTGTTCGATAGATAATGCGCTCACCAGGGCGGTTTTTTTATCCGCGACCACCACAATATTACTTGGAGAGAAACGGCTGTTGCGCGCCGACGGCGTAATGGAAAACGACTCAGGCAGCGTGCCCGCAGTAACAGTCGCAACATATTCGCCCGCTGCACGGCGAGTAAATGGCGTCAGCATAGCCATACCAGCGCCGCGTACTTTTGCGCTGTTTTCCACACTTAACTCTTCAACGGCAACATCAACCGGTTTACCTTCACGGTCGGCGATTTTAAGCAGTAGCGCCTGCTGGGTTTTACCATCGGCTGGCAGCAACACATTTTCTGGCGTCAGCGAACTGGTTTTTAACTCAATCGCTGCCTGCGTTACGGTAACCTGCGTGCTCGCGCGTGCCGATGTGTTACCTTTTTCATCCACAGCGACGCCGCTTATCGTATAAGTGTTGTTACCGTTAGGTCCGGACTGGTAGTCCGGCAGAACGATGCTGTAAGAAGAGAGGTTCTCTTTAATGATTTTACCGCCTGCGGCGATAAACGCCGGCGCAGTCCAGTCAATACGATCCAGCGCATATTTGCTGTTAACCGCCACACCCAGCGATTTCATCTGACCGGCATAGCCGGTGATAAGCTCAGCAGTACGCAGACGGATCACCACCTTTTTACGGTATTCCAGCACAATATTGTTATTGCGCTCGACCAGGTCATAGCGGCTGCCTTTCAGGCTGCGCATCGCGCCAACTGCTGCCGGGTCGATCTGTTGCTGCCACGGCATGCCGAGTTGATAGTTCATCGTCACGCCAAACTGGGTGTCGTTGTTGCCATCGGTTCCCTGACGGTGATCGGCATTAAGGGTCAGCAGCGGGAACGGCGTATAATTGACGCCAACGGTCACGGCGTGCGGATTGCTCTGGCGCTCATTTTTACCAAAAAGCGCGACCTCTTTACCGTAATATTGCTCATAAACGAGCTTACCGCCCAGCTGCGGCAGCGCAGGTAACCAGGCCTGAGCGCGGACATCCCAGCCATTTGCCGGGCGTTCTTCATAATCTTCCAGGTCCGGCGCGTCACGCCAGTTGGTCAAACGCAGGTAGCTGTTCGCGCCAAATTTAAGGAAGTCGCGACCGTACTCCATGCCCAGACCCATACGGGCGTTGCCATGAGAGATATCATAATCCAGGAAGGTATTACCGCCGAGCATCCAGCTACCGTTGAACCAGCGATAGCCCAGACCCAGGTTGGCCTGCATACGCTCGTCAGTTCTGTGTACGCTGCCCTGGGTAAAGATCAGGTGTTCTGGCTTGTCATAAAGCGGTACCAGCAGATCAAGCTGGGAGTTTTTAAAGGAGAAGTTTTCGTCAGCATCAAGCTGCACGCGGGCTGTACCCGCCCCACCCAGCCACTCCTGGATTTGCGCAGACATTTCAGCTACAGCCATGCCGCGAAACATCGAAGACATCGTACTGCTGTCCGAGTTGTTCAGCGCTGAACCAACATGTGATGCTACTCCGGCAATTTTTCTTTCGGTCGCATTCGTCTCGCGCTCAGCGAGCGCTCTGGTCTTTTTGGTCTGTTTTTTTGCAGCCGTCGCTTCAGCAGGCACATCAATTTCATCGCCCGCATGAATGTTATCAAAACCACGCGCGAAGGTACGCAACTGATTTAATTTGCGTAATTCCTCAACGCTGATTTTATATTTGCCTGCAACGGTAGAAACATTTTCACCTTTACGCAAGGTATAAACGTGGGTATTAAAGCGTGTCGCTGCACTCACTTCTGAAAGTTTGGCGCTGACGACTGCCGGTGTAAATGCGATGGCCAGTGGAAATGCTATTTGAGTACCAATATTTAGCCAGGCAAAAAATTTTGTTAAGGAAGAAAACTTTTCCCTGTGTGTTGTGCTCACAATAAACCTCATAGAAAAACCGCCAGGAGAGTGGCGTGCTATCAATACAAATACGGGTGGATACCCCTTGCCGGTGTATTACTGATATAAGTTCAATAAGGAGAATCGGCGAGGAGTAGCGGTATTGCGCAGAGTCTATTGCGTTTTTTGACATTAAAATACGTTATAATTTTATTATATTTTTATTATTTTCTAAGCCATATTAAACACAGAAATTAATAACATTAATCTCAGATTAATTATCGCTTTTTATTTAATCATCGTAAAATAAAATAACCAGAATCACACTATTCATTAACATTATCAATAATACGGTTAACGTTAACCCACGTCACAATTTACAGAAAAAGTGTTGCCCTACGCAGTGCGTATCTTTTGCGTCAATTCCTGATTACAGGTAGGATGCTGCGCCATGTTCTGCCTTATCCACGCACAGAAACTCTGGAAAGGCAGCGCATTTGCCCGCGGGTAGAAATATGCCTTATTTCCCGTTCGGGTCGACGCATTCCGCAAGGATCAGACAGGTAAACAGGTAAAGCAATGAAAACAAACAATGATAAAAATGCGGAGCATCACGCCGCGAGACGACGCTGGTTAAATTCTCATGAAGAGGGATATCACCGGGCGATGGGGAATCGGCAGGTACAAATGATTGCCATTGGCGGCGCTATCGGCACCGGGTTATTTCTGGGTGCAGGCGCGCGGCTTCAGATAGCGGGGCCGTCGCTGGCTATTGTCTATCTGGTCTGCGGGATTTTCTCTTTCTTTATTCTCCGTGCGCTGGGCGAACTTGTGTTGCACCGCCCTTCCAGCGGTAATTTTGTCTCCTATGCCCGTGAATTTCTGGGCGAAAAAGCCGCGTACGTTGCCGGATGGATGTATTTCGTTAACTGGGCGATGACCGGGATCGTTGATATCACCGCTGTCGCGCTCTATATGCATTACTGGGGCGCATTCGGTGATGTTCCTCAATGGGTCTTCGCGCTTGGGGCGCTGGCCATTGTTGGCACCATGAATATGATTGGCGTCAAATGGTTTGCAGAGATGGAGTTCTGGTTTGCGCTGATAAAAGTGCTGGCAATTGTGGCGTTTCTTATCGTCGGCACCGTGTTTCTTGGCTCCGGCAAACCGATTGATGGCGGCACCACCGGTTTTCATCTGATTACCGATAACGGCGGGATTTTCCCCCATGGCATGATGGCGGCGCTGGTACTGGTTCAGGGGGTGGTGTTTGCTTTTGCCTCTATTGAGCTGGTCGGTACCGCTGCCGGCGAGTGCAAAGATCCTCAGACCATGGTGCCTAAGGCGATTAATAGCGTTATCTGGCGCATCGGGCTGTTTTATGTTGGCTCAGTCGTATTGCTGGTGCTTCTGTTGCCCTGGAATGCATACCAGGCGGGGCAAAGCCCGTTCGTTACCTTCTTCTCTAAGCTTGGCGTTCCCTATATTGGTGATGTGATGAATATCGTGGTGTTGACCGCTGCGCTCTCCAGCCTCAACTCCGGGCTTTACTCGACGGGTCGTATTCTGCGGTCCATGTCGATGGGCGGCTCAGCGCCGAAATTTATGTCGAAGATGAGCAAACATCAGGTGCCCTACGCCGGTATCCTTGCCACCATCGCTATCTATATCATTGGCGTATTCCTTAACTATCTGGTGCCGTCGCAGGTATTCGAGATTGTGCTGAATATCGCCTCTCTGGGAATTATCGCCTCATGGGGCTTTATTGTTGTGTGCCAGTTGCGTCTGCGCCAGGCGATTAAAGAAGGTAAAGCTGCGCCGGTGGCCTTCCGTTTGCCGGGTGCACCTTATACCTCCTGGTTGACGCTGCTGTTTTTGCTCAGTGTGCTGGTACTGATGGCGTTCGATTACCCGAACGGCACTTTCACTATTGCGTCAATTCCGCTGCTGGCGCTCCTTTTGGTTGCGGGCTGGTTTGGCGTGCGCAAACGCGTCAATGAAATCCACAGCACCGCACCGGTGCACCCGGATCACATCCCAACCGCACCGCTAACGAACAACACGCCTCGTTAACGAGCAACGTTTACACCCGGCACGCCTGCGCTGCCGGGTTCCCTCTTCTGCAAGACTCCGCTGACTTCACATGCATTCCCCGCCTGGCTGTCCTATTATTTCAACGAGAATGTTAAATATTTTACTGTAGTCACTCGCTTCTTGTAGCAAGGGTGTTACTGTAGCTTATACATTTGGGAAAACGATAGAAAGCAGACGAGTGCACGAGGTAGCGAATGTATTCATTTGTGGCCAGACAGGCGATATTTGATGATAAATTGAACACCGTTGGGTACGAACTTCTCTTTCGAAACAGCATGGATAACCGCTTTCCCGATGTCTCTGCGGAGCAAGCTACCACACAGCTGATTGAGGAACAGTTCCTTAGCGCGCCAGTTGGGCGCAAAAACGATAACAGCACTGTGTATGTCAATTTTCCTTATCAACTGCTGGTTGAAGGCCTTGCGGAGACGCTACCAAAACACCGCGTGGTTATCGAAATTTTGGAAACAGCACAACCTGACCGGCAACTTCTGGAAACGGTCAGACGTATGCACACGCAAGGCTTTCGCATTGCGCTGGATGATTTTGTCCCCGGCAGTGAATGGGAAGCCTTTATGCCCTACGTCAATGTGCTCAAATTTGATATCCGGCTTAGCACACAGGATGCTATCGCAAACTATATTGCCAGCAACCGCGAAATGTTACGTCACGTGGTCTTTCTGGCGGAAAAAGTGGAAACCTATGGGGAGTTCGAGACATTTAAAAAATTAGGTTTTCATTTATTCCAGGGCTATTTTTTCAGTAAACCGATTGTGACCAAACGAAATAAATTGGTGCAAAACCGTGCCTTTACACTGAAATTAATGCAGGAAGTTAATGTCGAAGCACCCGATTTAAATAAGATTGAAGATTTGTTAAAACGCGATGTCTCGCTGTCATTTAAAATTATGCGTTACGCCCAGAATATTCTCTATAATACACGTGGCGTGAGCGGTTTTCGTAATCAGTCGTTAAGAGATATTGTTGTTTATCTTGGTATTGATGAAATGCGCCGCTTTGTCCTGATGGCCTGCCTGACCTCTTTTGATAATGTCACTAATACCGAAATCTATTATCTGAGCCTGATCCGGGCAAAATTTTGTGAACTTGTTGCGATGCGTACGTCCAGCATTAATATTGCCAACGATGCGTTTATGGTAGGTTTATTCTCTCTGCTGGACGTGATCCTCGGCCTGCCGCTGGAGGAGCTTATGGAGCAGATTGCCGTATCGCCAGACGTCGGAAAAGCGCTAAAAAATAACAGCGGCGAACTCTACCCGTATGTTCAGCTTGCCCGCCTGTACGAACAGCGAATGTGGGAGGAAGCCAGCGACGTGGCACACGAAATCGGTCTGCCCGGTTCCGCTGTCGCCGAAATGATGAACCAGGCCGCCACCTGGGCTGATGGATTGCCGATCAGCGTTTCTCGTTAAGTTTTGCGCACAAACTGTAGATAAAATGCCGCCTCTGCGAACATGAAAATGAAACATTATTTCAATATAGTTAAATACAATTAATTCACACCAGAAAAAACCTTAAGTTAAATTAATTCTCCGCCGTGTGCTTTTGCCCAAAAATAACGAAAATATGTGATTGAGATCAGATAAAAAGATCAATCATTCGCAAATTATTGCCGTTATTAATATTACCTTCCTTTACATAGCGTATCATTATGAAAAAACTCGCGCAGGCTACTGTTTTAACCAAATTGTTGGTCGGATTCTCTATATTAATTGTTATGATGTTGTTGCTGGGAATGGTATCTATTTACCAGCTTAATGCCAGCAACCACCATATTGATACCTTCCGGGAAAACCGCATGCCGGGCGTGCGTTATAGCCTCGAAATGCGTGGCGTCTTGTCAGAAATGCGCTTGCAGCAGATTCAGTACATTAGCTCTCCTACCCCGGAGGAACGCGAAAAGCATCGCGGCGAATTACTGCAAAATCAGGATATTTTCCTCAACGCACAACAGCACTACGCCAACACCTCTGCCGATGCGTCGCCGGAAATGAAAGCGCTTTTTGCAACCGTAGTCGACAACTTTAAAAATTTTGTCGATGTGAATGGCAAAGTGATAGAGGCGGTAAATAGTGGAGACACCGATGAAGCCTCAAAAATAAGCGGCGCGGTTTCGGCGAAGTACCGTACTCAGTTGATGAAAGATCTCGCCACGCTGGTGGAAATGGAGGTCGCGACCGGCGAAAACGCGGGTGCGGCATCACAGACGGGTTATCGCCAGGCGCTCTACCTGCTAAGCGGCTTACTGCTGCTGGCGCTTTTCGCAACAGGCGCCATCGCCCTGCTTATTTCGCGTAATTTGTCACGCCAGTTGGGTGGTGAACCCGCTTATGCCGTCACGATTATGAAAGAGATAGCCGCCGGTAATCTTGGTGCGCAAGTTGCGCTGCGCAACAACGACAGCCAGAGCCTGCTGGCGACCATTAAATTTATGAATAGCCAACTGGCGGAAATTATCAACGGGATCATTCACGGCAGCGAATCTATCTCACTGGCGGCGAGTGAAATCGCTGAAGGCAATAACGATCTGTCGCAACGTACCGAAGAGCAGGCAGCCTCATTAGTACAAACGTCGTCGAACATGCAGCAAATCACAGAGAATGTGAAGAGTAATGCGGAGAATGCGCGCAAAGCGAGCGATCTGGCAAGGCAGACATCCCAGACGGCGGTCAAAGGCGGGAAAGAGGTCAATGACATGCTCTCGCGTATGCAGGAGATCTCCGACAGTTCGCAAAAGATTGTCGATATAATCTCGGTTATTGAGGGTATCGCATTTCAGACCAATATTCTGGCGTTGAATGCGGCGGTGGAAGCTGCGCGCGCCGGAGAACAAGGCAAAGGGTTTGCTGTTGTTGCCGGAGAAGTGCGTAATCTTGCGCAGAAAAGCGCAGAGGCAGCCAAAGAGATTAAACAACTGATTGAAGGCACGGTTGAGAAAATTACCGACGGTTCCCGTTACGCCGACACTGCCAGCCACGCAATGGCTGAAATTGTGCAGTCGGTCAATAAAGTTACGGACATCGTTGCAGAAATTTCTGCCGCATCAACAGAGCAGCATCAGGGTATTCAGGAAATCAGTGTGGCGATTGAGCAGATGGATCAGGTGACTCAGCAGAATGCTGCGCTGGTGGAACAAGCCGCGGTGGCTGCACAATCCATGACCGAGCAGAGTGAAGTATTGCGTGATTCCGTGCGATTCTTCCAGTTACAGCCACAAAACGCACGTTAATGGGCGAGTGCCCGGCGGCGTAACGTTAGCCGGGCGCAAAGCGGAGAGCGTTTTTTGATAGTTGATACATTTCCCTCATGTTACTTCTATATTTTTATTGCCTACTCTGGAGAAATGTATGCCTGTTACTTTACCCACCTTAAGTATTTCCCGTCATTTAGCTTCCCGGCTCACTAATAATACAAATCCCGCGCAGCAGATAGTTACTACATTTATAAAATGCCTCTGCCGCGTCGTGCCAACACACGAGATGTTAAACGTTCAAAAACAACGAGAAGCAGAAAACCCGCACATGAAAGAAATGCGCGAACATGGGAATTTATTGAACAATCTCTATCATGAAGAAATGCGCCAGCAGAATTCTAAGCCTGTCGGCGTTTCCTGCCTCACTGATATTATTGGCGCGCAAATATGTGCGGTAAATTCAAAATACCATACCGGCGGATATCACCTCTCCTTCAATTATAACGATGGCGTCACGATGCACGCCATCAGACCGTTTAAAGCAGCGGCACATACGCCGGTAGAGCGTTAAAACAGCAAGGGATACTGGCTGGTCGGTATCCCGCTTTATTATTTAAGATCAGCCCGCTCCAGACCATACGCTTTATCAAACGCGCCTGGAGCGGTTTGTGACAAAATCATTAACCGGTTCCAACTGTTTATCATCGCGATCGCAAACGCCAGTTCAGACAGCTCGACCTCGCTGAAATATTCCCGCACATTTTCGTAGACCGCCTCCGTTACACCGTGTTCACCAGGCTGTGTTAATGCTTCCGTCAGCGCCAGCGCGGCTTTCTCTTTTGCACTAAACAGCGGAGACTCACGCCAGACCGCAACATGGTAAAGACGAAGTTCGCTTTCACCGTGGATTTTCGCCTGCTTCACATGCATATCGAGGCAAAATGTGCAGCGGTTGAGTTGTGAAGCCCGGATATCAATAAGATTTTTAAGACCAATGTCCAGGCTACTGTTATGTGACGCCTGGCTTGCATCACCCAGGGTTTTAATTAATGCAGGAATGGTTTCAAAAAGATTGACGCGCATATTCATAATCCTTTTCCTCGTTTATTGTTTTGACGCGAGATATATTACTGACTTATGGCATAGTCAAAAGACGCAAAAATGCAAAATAAAGGTAGGACATGAAGCCGGGCTATAAAGCGATATATGAACAGTATCGGCAGAGCATATTGCGCGGCATACTAAAGCCCGGCGATAAGCTGCCCTCTGTTCGGTTACTGGCAAGTGAGCTGGGCGTGGCGCGTAAAACGGTGGAAAGCGCATGGGCCATCCTGGTTGGTGAAGGTTATCTGGTCAGCCAGGGCGCTCGCGGTACACGCGTCAATCCTGACCTCCTTAACCTTGCGAAAAAATATCCGGTCATTGGCGAGAAACCCACGCCAACGACGGCGGGGTTCGGGAAGTCGCTGCGCGATCGGCCCGGATTTTTGCGCCTGGGGATCCCTTCGCTGGATGCTTTTCCCTATAAAAAATGGCTGCTGCTCTCCGGCAAAGCCGTGCGCGCGATGCGTCCTGAGGAGATGACGCAGCCCCCACTGATGGGCTATGCGCCGCTGCGTGAAGCACTCGCGCACTATCTGAATATTTCCCGCGGGCTTTCCTGCTCGCCCGCGCAAATTTTCATTACCAGCGGCTATCAAAACAACCTGCGTTTAATCCTTAACACGCTCGCGAATCAGCGCGATAAAGTGCTGTTTGAAGAACCTGGCTATTTTTTAGGCCAGCAGCTGCTTAAACGCGCGGTGCAGCGACTGCATAGAGTACCGGTCGATAATCAGGGGCTACAGACTGAATACTTGCAGCAACATCACGCCGATGCACGACTGGTATTTGTGACACCGTCACATCATAGTCCGCTGGCTGTCACCCTTTCCTTGCCGCGAAAACACCAGTTGCTGGAGTGGGCAAGGCAAAATGAGAGCTGGATAGTAGAGGATGATTATGATGGCGAGTTTCATTATACCCGCCAGGTACTGCCCGCCCTGAAAAGCCTGGATACGCATGACAGAGTCATTTATATGGGCACCTTCAGTAAAACAATCATGCCTGCGCTGCGCATAAGTTACCTGGTATTGCCGCACAAACTGGTTGACAGCTTTCGTGCGCAGGCAGAGCACAGCGAAGGCGGCCAGCCTGTGCTGACACAGAAAATTGTGGCTTCATTTCTTCGCGAAGGGCATTTTTTCAGGCATCTTAAAAAGATGCGAGCACTCTATTCACGGCGCAGAAAAAATATGTTGGCTGCGCTGGCTGAAGTTTACCCGGAAATTTTTACTGTAGAAGTGACCGATGGTGGGATGCATATTATTGCGTATTTGCGCAGCGGCACGCAGGATGAAGAAATGGCCGCGCTCTGGCAGACGCATCAATTGCAGGTCAGCCCGCTTTCCATATGGTATCAAAATACACCCAAACGCTACGGTTTGATTATTGGCTACACCAATGTGGCGACGTTTGCAGAGGCTGTTGCGTTATTGCAGCGCCCGGCGCAGATGACGCGGGCGCTGGCTGGCAAATAACGATGGTTCAGGGAATATTACTGAAAAACGATAAATCCCAGGCCGTTGCGAGAAGAGATAAGCTGAGTACCAGTGTCGCAACTAACGAAATCGTTTTGTCTGACCTTTCCATCACACCTCCCCCTCGATACTGGTTTGTGCCATTAAACAGAGAAAATGACCAGACTGCCACACTCTCTTTACGAAAGTTTAGGTTAATTGATAATTTTTGCCCGGTGTTAATTTCACAGGCAGTGTAACTTCATCGTTCATTTGCAGCAAATCGATCTCAATTGCATTACAAATTGCATCAAGTGGCAGATCGTTATCTTCCTCACCAAACGGGTCTTCCAGCTCTTCCGCCAGCGAATCCAGCGAAATAAACGTATAGGAAATCAATACGGAAACGAAAGGCGTCATATAGTGCAAATCGACAACCAGCGCGAACGGCAGCATGATGCAAAACAGATAGACCGTACGATGCAAAATCAGCGAATACGCAAATGGAATGGGTGTCGTGAAAATGCGCTCACAACCTGATAGCACGACAGACATATCGTGCAAACGCTGGGTAACGCTATGGAACAATACATCAGGCAATTGTCCCTGGCGGCGATGTTCCGCCAGCCATTCAGCCATCAGCAACAATATGCGGTTGGCAGGTGAATGCGCATCCAGCACTTTTTGCAGATCCGCAGGCGACAAGTAGCGTGCCAATGTTTCACCCTGCGGTTTGCGACGAAGCGTCATGCGCAGGCTATGAGCAAACGCGATTTGCAGGCGGATAAAGGGTTGCAGCGCCGTATCGCCCGGTAGCGCTGTTTTCACTTCACGCAATAGGGATCGCGAGGCAATCATCAGTTGCCCCCACAACAACCTGGCTTCGGTATAACGCGCAAAACAGGCGTTGTTACGAAAACCGAGGAAGATAGCAATGGCTACCCCGAGAATGCTGAACGGCGCGAGGGTGAATTTGATCCCCAGCGAGGTATACCACGGCAGCATCACTACGACGGCGATAGAGAGCAGGAAATTCATGACAAGCCGTGAGCGAATCTTCGGTAGCACCGAGCCATGCCAGACAAAGAGACGAGGAAGCCAGTGTTGTTGCGGTCGGACAATCATTTTTTATCATTTGCAGGTGAAGAACCGGGGTATTAAACGTGATCGCAGTCACAGTTGCAAGGTTGCTAACGAATTGTGATAAAAAATGCCCTGCTAAGCACTGTTCCGGCGCAGAGGTGGCTGGAACTTGTTATACAACTATTTAGTATGTTGTAACTAAATCCAATGAAAGAAAAACCCGGACCAGGCCGGGTTGATAAATTACGCGTTGATTAACACAACGGTTTCACCGCTTCACGCATTCCACGCAGCAGAATAGCATCCAGATCGAGTGTGACCTGCTCCACCAGACCTTCCACCTTCGTCAGATCCTGCTCCCAGTGATCGCTTACCGACAACACCGCTTTCACCAGCTCGCTGGTACTGATTTGGCGATCGTGATGCTGGCTCCACAGTTGCGTATAACGGTCGATCCAGTGCGCGTCATCCTGGAGCGGATAAGACAAACCATTGCGCTCGCCGCGATAAAAAGCAATCAACGCCGCCAGCGCAAATGTCAGGCGTGCAGGCAACTTGCCGTTGGCCTTCTGCCCTGCCAGCAGCTGCGGCAGAATACGCGTGCGGAATTTGGTCATACCGTTGAGAGCAATGGAGAGCAATTGATGCTTAATATACGGGTTACGAAAACGCCCGGTGACCGCACTGGCAAATGACTCCAGTTCATCTCGCGGCAAATCGAGTACCGGGATAATCTCCTGGTAAATAGCCTTTTCAACAAACGCGCAGATTTCACTGTCGTTCATCGCCTCGCCCACCGTATCAAGCCCTGCCTGGTAAGCCACAGGCACCAGCGCAGTATGCGCGCCGTTAAGGATGGCTACTTTTCGCTCTTTATAAGGTTTAATATCGTCAACGATCAATACGTTAAGCGGATACTTATCCAGGCGCAACTCGCGAGCGAGGGATTTCGGCCCCTGGATCACAAACAGATAGAAATGCTCGGCCGTATCCAGGAACGTGTCCTGATACCCCAGTTCGGCTTCCAGTTTCGCCACTTCATCGCGCGGGTAGCCGGTCACAATACGGTCAACCAGCGTTGAGCAGAACGTGTTTGCCGCATCCAGCCACTGGAGGAACTCTTCGCCCAGCGCCCACTCCCGGGCATAACGCTGCACCAGCTCGCGTAGAGCGTCACCATTATAATCAATCAGTTCGCACGGAATAATAACCCAGCCTTTGTTCACTGCGCCGGAGAAGCAGCGGAAGCGTTCAAACAGCAGGCGAGTCAGTTTCGCCGGGTAGCTCACCGCTGGCGCATCATCGAATTTATCGCCTTCATGATAGCTAATGCCCGCTTCGGTGGTGTTAGAGAACACAAAGCGGATATCGGGGTCATGCGCCAGTTTCAGGAACTCCTCGTACTGTGAATAGACGCTGATTTCACGATTTACGGAGCGAATCAAACGTGCATCGCTCACCGCTTCGCCCTGCTCATTCAGACCGCGAATAATTGTCGTGTAAAGACCATCCTGGGTGCTGAGCGATGGCGGGAAATCACTCTGAATCGGACGCACCACCACCACACCTGCATTAAGGTCGGTGTGTTCATTCAGCAGATCAATTTGCCAGTCGACAAAAGCGCGCAAAAAGTTCCCTTCACCGAACTGAATGATACGTTCAGGATACTCAGCGCCGGGAAAGTTGCGACGGTTTAATGTGTTCACAGTGGGTTCCTTTTTTGATTAGTCATACAACCTGGTGAGATTGGTGTAATAACTTATCAGACTTTAAGACCATGAAACCCTGTTTTGATCAAAATGAGACGTCTTATTGAGGTGAATTATAAGAGCTTGTAAAAAAATGTCGTCGCCGTCACAGTTCCGTCCGGCATCAGGGCATAGCACGGGATCTCGCCAACGCGCTGCCAGCCGCCGCGCAGGTAGAAGCTTTCCGCCCCGCTGCCCGTTGCGGTGTCCAGCACCAGCACGCTTTTGCCCTGCACGCGTGCTTCGCTTTCCAGCGCCGCCATTAACCGGCTGGCAAGCCCCTGACGGCGTACTTTTTCATGCACCAGTAATTTACTGACATCGGCACGATGCTTCTGATTTTCAGCTTGTTCGAGCACCAGCTGCACGCTGCCGACAATCGTGCCTGACTCATCTTCAGCCACCAGTACGATGCGCTCGCTTCGCGCAACGCTTGCGGCCACACCTGACCAGAAGGGTAAAGATTTAGCACGTGCAAGAGGATGCATAAAACTGACGGATGCGCCGCCGGCAACGCAGTTTTCCAGCAGCTCGCACAATTCATTGATTCGTTGGGAGAGTTCATCGCAGCTCGGGGTGCGGACAGAAACAGTGGTCATTTTCAGGTCCTTCAAAAATAACCACTATCTGATTTACATTCCGGCAACACAAGCGCCGGAATAAGAGGATTAACTTATATGTTAACGCCCATGATGATGTTTCAGCTTCATGGCATACATCTTTTCATCTGCGTCCTTCATCCATTCCTTTAAATCGCCTTTGCCATTATGGTCAAACTCGCTAATCCCCCATGAAAATTGCAGTTTCCACGGTTTTCCCGAAGCCTTGTTCCACGCATCAACCTGTTCGACCAGATACTGCATGGCAATCCATGCCCCCTGCTCATGCGTATCGGAAAAGACAATAGCAAACTCATCGCCACCAATACGTACACGCAAGTCAGCTTCGCGCAAGCTGGTGGTCATTAACGAAGCCAACGCTTTCAGGGCTTCATCCCCTTCAGCATGGCCCCAGGTATCATTGATTTCTTTAAAGTTATCCAGATCTATCCATGCAAGTGTTATCGGCTCCGCGCGACGACGAGAGGCGGAAATCGCAAATTTTGCCAGACTGTCGAAGCCACGTCGGTTAAACAGCCCCGTCAGCGCATCGGTACTGGCCGCGCTCATTGCTGCGAATTCATCTTCCACGATCATGGCAAAATCTTTGAGACTGTCGATTTCCGCAGCATCCAGTTCCCGCGGTTCACGGTCAAGCAGGCAAAATGATCCCACCACCGCGCCATCCGGCAGGCGCAGCGGGTGCCCGGCATAGAAACGGATATGCGCATCGCCCGTTACCAGCGGATTATTGTCGAAACGATCGTCACAGGTCGCATCCGGGACAATAAGCGGTGTGTTGCACAAAATTGCATGCCCGCAAAACGAGATTTTGCGCGGAATACTGTCCGCAGGAAAACCGTCGCTGGATTTGAAGTGCAGCTGATCTTTATCAACTAACGTAATGAGCGCAGCCGGAACATCGAACATCCGCTTAGCCAGTCGCGTCAGGCGATCGAGGCGTACCGTTGAACCGCTGTCCAGCAGTCCGGAATCGTTAAGGGATGCCAGACGTTTTTCTTCGTCCGTGGGAATAGCAGGTATCTTCATAAGGTGCCTTTTTATCAGTCTCAGGCTGTATTACTCAATAATATGATAACCACTTACGGGTCAATCCACGTTATACAGCATAAAGCGTAGCTTATTTCGCACCGTGTCAATGTGCGTAGATTTGGTTCTTTCCTAACCTTTTCGCTTTGTATAGCGCATCATCGGCAGATTTTAGCCATGCGGCTGCGCTGCCCATTTCCGGTAAGGCGCTGGCGATGCCGATGCTTAGCGTGCAGCGAAACACCTGCTCTTGCCCTAATTCCATGCCAGCTGTCGCCTGCATAATGCGTTGCGCCACATTTTTCGCCTCTTCAGGCGGGGTATCAGGCAGCAGAATCACAAACTCATCGCCTCCCATCCTCGCTGGCGTGTCGGTGTTGCGGGTGGCGACATGTAAAATCCGTGAGATATCGACCAGCAGCGCATCGCCCGCTTTATGACCAAACTTGTCGTTAACTTCTTTAAAATTGTCGATATCTATATACATCAACGACGACTGGCGCGGCTGGGTGTGCAATTGCGTCAGTTCTAACTGAACGCGTTGCTCCAGCAAGCGCCGGTTAGCAATATCCAGTAGCGGATCCATCATCGCGATGCGCTCAAGCTTGCGGCTTTTCACGCGCAGCTGAGAAGCGATGCCGTTTGTTAGCGCACTCAACGCCAGCATATAGACAGCAATCAGCGGCAGCGTGGCATACATCGTGCGCTGCGTGACCTCCGGGCTAACCGGCAGGCCGAGCGCAAGCCAGCTAAGCAGAAACACCAGCGCCATCGTCAGCGCACCTGTACGCAGCAACTTTATGCCTCCGGCAGAGAGACGATCGGAGAGAAGTATCGTCGCGATAACGACCGACGGCAGCGGGCTGCACGCCATCAGCGCAATCCAGAAGCCGCCCACCGCCGCATCAAACACCAGGTTTTGATGCTCAATGTGCAGCGGCACAGGGGAATGGCGGGCGCGTAAAAAGGCAAGTGTTGGCCAGATAAATGCATTAACCGCCAGCAGCATCAGGAGCCACATCGGGCGATGTAATTCCAGCAAAACAGAAAGAATAGGGAAAAAACAGAGCAGCGTTCCGAGGATACGCATCAGATACATACGCCTGACAAAACGTCTGCCAGGGATCCGTTCTTTTTTATTAATATTATCAGATCCGCTCATACCGCAATTTATTCTGCTACATATCAGCGGTCATAGTATTGATGAAAAAAATGAGTAGCAAGTAATTTAATACTTTATACAATCTGTTGAGTTCTGCCCTGCGGGCAGAACGTTAAGAAATGCTACCGGCAGGCTGCGCCGTGCCATCCACCGTTTGCGCCTCATCGCCAGCGGTTGTGCAATTGCGCCCCATACGCTTGGAACGATAAAGGTTTTCATCCGCCACGACCAGTAAGGTCTCAAATGTCTCCGTCAACGGCCCGGCTTGTGCCTGACCACTGCTTAACCCGATGCTGACCGTCAGGTGCAACGTTTGTTGCCGCCAGTTAAACAGATGCCCTTCCACGGCGCAGCGGATCGTTTCGGCAAGAGCGACCCCCTCTGCGGCATTTTTCGTTGCAGCAACAATGGCAAACTCTTCGCCGCCCATGCGTGCCACTACCCCGTGCTCACCCAAAACCTGCTGCACTTTTTGCGCAAACGACATCAGCACTTTGTCACCACACTCGTGACCATAGTTATCATTAATGCTTTTAAAATAATCAATATCCAGCAACATCACGGTGAGATGCTGACCGGTGAAGCGTTTGTCGCCGCGCGTTAGCGCTTCATATAAGCCCGATCGTGAATAGACGCGGGTAAGAAAGTCAAAATCGGCGCGCAGTGAAACCTGGCGCATCAGTCGGTTAATCGCCTCGACACTCACCGAAACAATCACCGGACAGATGGCCATCGTGGCGATGCCCAGACGCGCGGAGAACATATGCGACACCGCCAGCGGCGAGCCGACGGTTATCTCGATTATCTGATTTGCCACCAGAATGATTTCCACCCCGCCGGTCAGCAGCGTCACCAGGCATGTTACCGGCAGCGGATAGCGCACGGCGCACCAAATTAATGCAGGTAGCGCAAAAGCAAGGCTCCCCGCGCCGCCAATGAATACCGATGCCAGCACCGACACGGCGACGGCCACCAGCGGCATCAGTTGCTGCGCATGTAATTTCAGCGGCGAGCGCGGCCTGCTCATGGTCAGGATGCAAGGCACAATCAGCACCCCGGTGGAAAACTGCTCGCCAAACCAGTCGGCAAATAGCGGCCAGAAGCCGTGATCGTTTAGCCCGACCGAGCCGATTGCGCCAAAAAAGGCGCACAGCAGCGCGGCCACAAAGCAGTAGCCAAAAAGCTTCAGCGCATTCATTGGCTGCGGCGCTTTGGTCATCTGCCGCCGTTCGCGCGCAATCAGCAACGCCATGGTGATGATAAACACCATATTGGAGAAATTAATAATGAGCGATGCAATGCCCCAACGGGTGGTCACCGCATCATATGCCAGCATCGCGAGGTAGCTCATCAGATAGTAGTGCCAGCGGTGCAAAAACGCATAACGGGCGAACACCCCGGCCATCACGCCATTGAGCGGCCAGAACAGGGAAAGCTCTTCGACCAGACGCAGCATCGCGCCAAGAAAATAGAACAGCGTCGTCAGTACGAAAATCAGTGCCGCATTGATTAGCGGCCTATCTTCCCTGAAGGGCAGGAAAGATGTTGAAAAAAAAGAATGCATCAAATTTCGATCCGTAACACGCACAGAGCAGTTGGGCAAGCGCGACGTTGGCTTGCAGCGTGGCGGGCTTACCTTACGGTTCGCAGCCTGGTGCAATGTTTTTAGCGTGGTGTATTCATCTGTAACACCAACCAGTGATAGATAACCTCAACAATATACTGTTGTTGTGCTTCTGTTAAAGGATTTCCGTAAGGGATATTGTGCCATTTCGCCAGGCAGCCGCGACAACAGGTGGCCGTTGCGTGCTGGGCGATAAACACCGGATGCCCGCGCATCGGAGTCTGCTTGCCGTCATTATGTGGCTGTGCCGGCGCCAGGCGCTGCGCAACAAAATCCGCGGCATGGGATGCTATCACTTGCGCGCCCTTATCAAGGCAGTATTGCCGCTCTTTCGTACCAAGACGAAAGCGTGAACGAAAAGTGGAGCGCGACAGGCGCGCAAACAGCGGCGCTAAATCACTCATCAGAACACCGATCTCCCCAGCCGCTGCGTCAGGGCTTCCAGCGCCGCAACGCCCGCCAGCGAATTGCCCGCCGCATCCAGTTCCGGGCTCCAGACGGCAATCGCCATCTCATGCGGCACAATCGCCACAATCCCCCCGCCGACGCCCGATTTTGCCGGAAGCCCGACACGCCAGGCGAATTCCCCGGCGTTCTGGTACATACCACTCGTCGCCATCAGCGCGTTCACCTGGCGTGCCTGCATCGGCGTCACCACCGGTGATGCAAGGTGGCTGGCATGGCCGCCATGCGCGAGAAATAAAAAGGTTCGCGCCAGTTCGACACAGCTCATTTTCAGCGCGCAGTAGTGAAAATAGTTTTGCAGGACGGTGGCAACATCGTTGTCGAAATTACCAAAAGACTTCATTAGCCAGGCGATGGCCGCATTGCGCGCGGAGTGTTCGAACTCAGAACGTGCCACGGTGCTGTCATACGCCAGGGAATCCACACCGGCGAGCTTACGTACCACTTCCAGCATACGTTGGCGCGGCGCGCTGAGGCGGCTTTGCAGCATATCGCAGACCACCAGCGCCCCGGCATTAATAAACGGATTGCGCGGTTTACCCTGCTCAATTTCTAACTGTAGCAGGGAGTTAAAAGGCTGCCCGGAGGGATCTTTGCCCACGCGCCGCCAGATCTCCTCTTCCGGATAGTGATTCATGGCGACCACCAGGCTTAACACCTTGGAAATCGACTGAATAGAGAAGCGCTCACTGGCATCCCCGGCCTGAAAATGCTCTCCGGTGACGGTACTGACAGCAATACCCAGTTTGTTGCCGCTCACCGAGGCCAGCGCCGGAATATAATCCGCCACTTTGCCCCGGCCAAGCAGCGGGCGCACCTGGGCAAGTACTGCCTCCAGGACGCCATTATCCATCGCCAAAACCACACTGACTCCTTGCCCACAGCCAAAAACGGGCTGTGAGTATATCAAAGCATCCGGGTCACGCCAGCGCAGGCAGGCGAAAACGCGCAACGGCCTGCAATAACTGGTGGGAATCATTATGCAGCCGCTGCGATGCTTCGCTCGCCGTACTGACCAGCTCGCCGGTACGGCGCGCAACGCTGCCAAGCGAGTGCAGGCGTCGCGTCATCTGGTGAATGCTCTCTCCCTGGCTCAGCGTTGCCATTGAGATTTCATTCAGCACGCCGCTTAAATGCCCTACCAGGCCGGTGACTTTTTGCAGGTTATCTTCCAGTTTACTGACCGCCTGCGTGCCATCCGTGATGCCCTGTAATGAGTGGTTAATCAGCTCCTGAATAGTTTGCGTGGAATGGCTGCTCTTACGCGCCAGCAAACCGACCTCTCTGGCGACGACCGCAAAGCCGCGCCCATGCTCGCCTGCGTGCGCCGCTTCAATTGCCGCATTCAGCGCCAGAATGTTTGTCTGGAAAGCGACGCCATCAATCATGGCCACAATATTGCGCATCTCCGCCGAGCGTTCGACGATCTCCCGCATGGACTGATTCACCGTATCCATCATTCTGTCGCCACCGGCCGCCACCTCACGCGCTTCGTCCGCCTGCTGGCGCGCCTGCTCGGCAAAGCCGTTATTGCCCTCGATGTGCGACTCCAGGGTAGCAATGTGCTCAGTGACATCGGCCAGCTCCTGCGCCTGTTTTGCCGATTGCTGAAACAGCGACTGATTGCCCTGGGCCAGGCTCTCTATCGTATTCACCATCGAAGTGGTGGCATCGCTGACCTGCATCACCAGTTGCTGTAGCCCCTGCTGCATGCTGTCGATACTCTGGCTGAGCTGGTTTATCTCGCGGTTGAAACAGGCCACCTGCGGCAGCGGCGTGCCGAGATCGCCTGCCGCCAGAATATTAATGTGCGCAATCAACCGGCGCAGCGGCACGATAACCCAGCGGGACATAGCAAACCACACCAGCACGGCGATCGCCACCAACACCACAGGAACCAGCAAAAAGACGTGTTGCAGGCGGGTAAGATTATCCATCAACGTCTGGCGGCCTTGTTCAGCCTGGATTTCGCTGGCCTGCTGGAAGCGCGCGTAATTATCGTTAAAATCCGCCTGAAACGCCTGCGCCGGAACGGCAAAAAACGCATCAATCGACTGGTTTTTTACCAGCCCGTCCGCCTGCTCTTTCAGCGCGCCGTAAAACAGCTGATAGCTGTTTACCAGCCCCTCATCCGGCGGAGGATCCAGTGCCAGCCACGCTTGCCAGGCGTTCTGCGAGGCCTCGAGCGCGCTGTGCGTTTCATCCATCAGGCTATGCCAGCTGCCTTCTGAACCGGTTTCTTTATCCTGCATAAAATAGACGCCTGCCCGGTTAAGCAGATCGCTTGCGGTAAGCAGCGCGACGCGGGCTTCATCAACCCTGACTTGCTGTAAATGTGCCTGTTGATTTTGCTGTTCATTATGCTGTGCGTTGCGCAATGAAGCGGAAAGCACCACGGAAGAGGTTATTTGCAGCGCGGAAAAGAGTGCAATGATGCAAAAAATGCCGGCTAACAAACCAAACTGTCGGGGAGTCATACGCCGAAAAAACCGGCGGAAAATTTGCATTAAGTTCATGATATTCTTCTATAACCACACGGGTAGTGCGAGTCTACAAAAGGATCATGACACTTCCATTACAGCGAGTGATGGCGCACCCCGTCGGGGCGCGCCTGGCGCTTAGAGACGATCTTTCCAGACCGTTTGCACATTACAAAACTCGTGCAGGCCAAAGTGCGACAGCTCACGGCCAAAACCGCTCTTCTTCACGCCGCCAAAGGCAACGCGAGCATCACTGGCGCTGTAGCCATTGATAAACACCCCGCCGCACTCAAGGCGTTCGGCAAACTGGGCAGCCAGCGCTTCATCTGCCGTAAAGACCGTCGCAGAGAGGCCGAAATCGCTGTCATTGGCCAGTTCCAGCGCATGCTGTGCATCACGGACGATACTGATAGCCGCCACCGGGCCAAACAGTTCCTGGCGAAACGCCGTCATTTCCGGCGTGACATGGGTCAATACCGTGGCAGGATAGTAGTTGCCCGTGCCCGGCGTTTTTTCGCCGCCCAGCACCAGCTTCGCTCCCTCTTTCACGCTCGCCTGCACCTGCGCATGCAGCTCGTCACGCAAATCAAAACGCGCCATCGGGCCGAGGTAGTTTTCTTCGTCTTCCGGCGTGCCCTGTTTTAGCGCAGCGGCAGCGGCGACAAATTTATCGGTAAAGGCCTGTGCGATGCTCTCTTCCACGATAAAACGTTTAGCGGCAGCGCAAACCTGCCCGGTGTTCTGGTAACGCCCGGCAACCGCGGCTTTCACCGCCAGATCGATGTCCGCATCTTTGAGCACAATAAAAGGATCGGACCCGCCCAGCTCCAGTACGCATTTTTTCAGCGCGGCACCCGCCTGCGCGCCAATGGCTGCTCCTGCCCGCACGCTGCCGGTCACGGTGATGGCAGCGATTCGCGGGTCATTAATCGCCTGGCTGACGCCATCGTTGGTGGCATTAATCCAGCCAAACACGCCTTTCGCTACGCCCGCCTGCACGAAAATTTCCGCAATAAGCGCCGCACTTCCCAGCACGTTCGGCGCATGTTTCAGCAAATAGCTGTTTCCGGCCAGCAGAATCGGTACGGCACCGCGCAGCACCTGCCACAGCGGGAAGTTCCACGGCATCACGGCAAGCACAGGCCCCAGTGGACGGTACTCAATACGCGCGCGGTTCTCTTCAACCTGCGTCGGCTCGCTTGCTAGCATGGCCGGGCCATGTTCAGCATACCAGTCGCACAACGCGGCGGATTTATTGACTTCGGCCCGCGCCTGCAGGATAGGTTTGCCCATCTCCCGGCTCATCATTTGCGCCATCTCTTCGCCACGCACACGCAGCACTGCGCCAACATCACGCAGTTTTTGCGCGCGCTCGGCAACACTTGTCTGGCGCCACTGGCGATAGCCGCTGGCGGCCAGTTCGAGCGCGGCGTCTACCTCTTCACGGCTCGCCCAGGGCGTCGTGCTGAGGGTTCCACCCGTCGCCGGGTTAATAGAAATAGCATGGGTCACAGGCGTTATCGACATTCTGTTCTCTCTTATCATGTTGCGGTATACAGATTAAAGGTCTTGCATAATAGTGGCCCGATTTACTATTTCTGAAAAATGAATAATATTAACGCCACTATTCACAAATCGAGAACGGTATGGATTTAACGCAGCTGGAGATGTTTAACGCCGTGGCGCAGACCGGCAGTATTACCCAGGCCGCACAAAAGGTGCACCGCGTTCCGTCAAACCTGACAACGCGTATCCGTCAGCTGGAGGCTGACCTGGGGGTGGATTTGTTTATTCGCGAGAACCAGCGCCTGCGCCTCTCCCCCGCCGGGCACAGCTTTTTGCGCTACAGCCAGCAGATCCTGGCGCTGGTGGATGAAGCGCGGATGGTGGTGGCCGGGGATGAACCCCAGGGGCTGTTTTCCCTCGGCGCGCTGGAAAGCACGGCGGCGGTGCGCATTCCGCAAACGCTGGCACAGTACAACCAACGCTACCCGCGCATTCAGTTCGATCTCTCGACCGGTCCTTCCGGTACGATGATCGATGGTGTGCTGGAGGGCGAGCTGAGCGCAGCGTTTGTTGACGGCCCGGTGATGCATCCGGGGCTGGAAGGCATTCCTGTCTATCGTGAGGAGATGATGATTGTCGCCCCGCGCGGGCATGAACCGATAACCTGCGCATCGCAGGTCAACGGTGCCAGCATTTACGCCTTTCGCGCCAACTGCTCCTATCGCCGCCATTTTGAAAGCTGGTTTCAGGCCGGGCGCGCAACGCCGGGTAAAATCCACGAGATGGAGTCCTATCACGGCATGCTGGCATGTGTAATTGCGGGCGCAGGGCTGGCGCTGATACCGCGCAGCATGCTGGAAAGTATGCCTGGTCATCAGCAGGTTGACGCCTGGCCGCTGGCGCAGGAGTGGCGCTGGCTCACGACCTGGCTGGTGTGGCGGCGCGGCGCGAAAACCCGCCACCTGGAGGCCTTTATCGATTTACTGGATATCGAGACTCCCTGAGCACTCAGCGCAAAAAGATCTTACCCAGCAGGTAGAGCGTCGCCTGGCCGCTAATCAGCACGCGATCGCCCTGCCATTCGCAGCGCAGATCGCCGCCGCGCACGGAAACCTGCCGGGCCTGCATCGCTGTTTTATTAAGCTTATCGTGCCAGTACGGGATGAGCATGCTGTGCGCGGAGCCGGTCACCGGATCTTCGGCGACCGATTCACCGGGGCAGAAAAAGCGGCTGACAAAATCCACCGTCTCGCCTGGCGCCGACACGCAGACCATTTTGCCCAGCCCCTGCATAGCGCTGATGTCCGGTTGTAGCGCTTCCACCTGCGCCTGGCTTTGCAGCACCACCAGGTAATCACGCCCGAGGCGCACCTCCACAGCACTATTAATACCCAGGCTTTCGAACAGCAGCGCGGGCGGCTGCGCTACCGCTTCGGTAGACCAGGCCGGGAAATTGAGCGCCAGCCAGTCGCCGTTACGCGACACGCTTAGCGGGCCAGCAAAACGGGTCGCGAACAGGATTTCCGTCGCCGGGTAATCAAGGTATTCAAAAATCACATGTGCGGCGGCAAGCGTCGCATGGCCGCAAAGGTCGATTTCATACTGCGTGGTAAACCAGCGCAGCTCGAAACCACTGTCGTTACGCACGAAAAAAGCGGTCTCTGACTGATTATGTTGCTGCGCCATTTTCAACAACAGCGCATCAGGCAGCCATTCAGTGAGCGGGCAAACGGCAGCAACGTTGCCGCCAAAAGTCCTGTCGCTAAATGCATCCACAAAATAGATGTCAATTGTTTGCATCTGGTCTCCTCCTGGCTTTCTGTTTTGCCCCTTATTTTTTGCGGATTCAACAGGCATCACCACCACAAATAAAAAACGGGATCTACATCACAAAATGTTTGTATTTTCGCCAGCAAAAGCTTTAAGATCTTCTCCTCTTCTTTTTCCCCAATCCTGCTTAAAAAACATTTATGACTACGAATACGGTTTCCCGAAAAGTCGCGTGGCTACGGGTAGTGACGCTGGCCGTTGCTGCTTTTATTTTTAACACTACCGAGTTTGTGCCCGTTGGCCTGCTGTCGGATATCGCCAGTAGTTTTCATATGGAAACCGCGCAGGTGGGGATCATGCTGACCATCTACGCCTGGGTGGTCGCGCTTATGTCGCTGCCGTTTATGCTGCTGACCAGCCAGATGGAGCGGCGTAAGTTGCTGATTGGCCTGTTTGTTTTATTTATTGCCAGCCATGTGTTGTCGTTCCTTGCCTGGAACTTTACCGTGCTGGTGATGAGCCGTATCGGTATTGCTTTCGCCCACGCTATTTTCTGGTCGATTACCGCCTCGCTGGCGATTCGCCTTGCCCCGGCGGGCAAACGCGCGCAGGCGCTGAGCCTGATTGCTACCGGTACGGCGCTGGCGATGGTGCTCGGCTTACCCATAGGCCGGTTAGTCGGGCAATATTTTGGCTGGCGCAGCACTTTTTTTGCCATCGGTATGGGCGCGCTCGTCACGCTGGTGTGCCTGGTGAAGCTGCTTCCGCCTCTGCCAAGCGAACACTCCGGCTCGCTGAAAAGCCTGCCGGTGCTGTTCCGCCGCCCGGCGCTGATGTGTATTTATCTGTTAACCGTGGTTGTCGTAACCGCGCACTATACCGCTTACAGCTATATCGAACCTTTTGTGCAAAATGTTGCCGGTTTCGGTGCCAGTTTCGCGACCGTTTTACTGCTGATCCTCGGCGCTGCGGGGATTGTGGGAAGCCTGCTGTTTGGCAAGCTGGGCAACCAGCACGCTTCGACGCTTGTCAGTAGCGCCATCGGCCTGCTGGTGCTGTCACTGCTTGGGCTGCTGCCCGCTTCCGGTAGCGAAATGCATCTGGCGCTACTGAGCATTTTCTGGGGCGTGGCTATCATGATTATCGGCCTGGGTATGCAGGTCAAAGTGCTGGCGCTGGCACCGGATGCGACCGATGTGGCGATGGCGCTGTTTTCCGGTATTTTCAATATCGGTATCGGCGCGGGCGCGCTGGTCGGTAATCAGGTCAGCCTGCACGGGTCTATGGAAGCGATTGGCTATGCAGGCGCGCTTCCCGCCATCGTCGCGCTGGTGTGGTCGGTGGTGATTTTCCGCCGCTGGCCGGTAAAACTCGACGAGCACACCGCGCATATTTAAGCCTCAGAGCCGGAGCAGAACCTCACGCTCCGGCATTGCTTCTCCCGCTAGTTGAGCAAACCTTTTGTATCCCTTCAAAGCGTAACCTGCCATAAGACACATCAATTCAGCCTGTTAGGTTAGCCATGCGTTTTGCACGACACGTTTTAGCAATTAGTGGCATCCATGAATTCATTCGATTGACTTATATTTGCCTGAGCAATAATATCTGCCGTGACTAATCTACTTGCCGGGGCAACCATTATGAAAAGCACGAGTGATCTGTTTAACGAAATCATTCCGCTTGGTCGCTTGATCCATATGGTTAATCAAAAAAAAGATCGTTTACTCAACGACTATCTTTCGCCGCTGGACATCACCGCGACGCAGTTCAAGGTGCTCTGCTCCATTCGCTGTGAAGTCTGCATTACCCCGGTCGAACTGAAAAAAGTGCTTTCCGTCGATCTTGGCGCCCTGACCCGCATGCTGGACAGACTGGTGTGCAAAGGCTGGATCGAACGAAACCCGAACCCGAATGATAAACGCGGCGTGCTGGTGCAACTGACTGCCGAAGGCGCAGCGTTATGTGAGCAATGTCATTCACTGGTAGGGCAAAACCTGCATCAAGAATTAACAAAAAACTTAACGGCAGAAGAAGTGGCAACCCTTGAGTATTTGCTTAAGAAAATCCTGCCGTAAAAAAAAACAAAGAGGTATGACGATGTCCAGACGCAATACTGACGCTATCACCATTCATAGCATTTTGGACTGGATCGAGGACAATCTGGAGTCGCCGCTGTCGCTGGAAAAGGTCTCAGAGCGCTCAGGTTACTCAAAGTGGCACCTGCAACGGATGTTTAAGAAAGAGACTGGTCATTCACTGGGTCAATACATTCGCAGCCGCAAGCTGACCGAAATTGCGCAGAAGCTTAAGGAAAGCAATGAGCCGATCCTGTATCTGGCGGAGCGTTACGGATTTGAATCTCAGCAGACCCTGACGCGCACGTTTAAAAACTATTTCGACGTGCCGCCGCATAAATTTCGCGTAACAGATATACCCGCTGAATCCCGGTATCTCTACCCGCTCAATCATTGTAATTGCTAATCGCCTGCTAAAAGACGTATCGAGGAAAGTATGAAACGTATTGCCTGTGCTGCCGTCGCCCTGATGGTGCTGATTTGTGGCCAGAGTTATGCGGAACAGGTTACACACCCTGCACAGCAAAGCACGCCCGGCTCGATGGTATTACCCGCCGCCGGGCACGCTTCACCCTATGACTTCAACCATATGGGCGCGGGCAGTGACAAATCCGACGAGTTAGGTGTGCCCTATTATAATCAGCGCAGCTAATCGTTTTGCCCCGCATGATGCGGGGCTTTTTTTACCCCGCAATAACCTTGCGACGCAGACGCAAACCAAAGACATTAATATACAGTCCGGCCATAATCAGCCCCGCCCCCGCCAGCTGTAACACCGAGAGTTTTTCATCAAGCAACAAGGCCGCGCTCGCCATCCCGACTACCGGAACCAGCAAAGAGAGCGGTGCCACGCGCCAGGTTTCATATCGCCCTAACAGCGCGCCCCAGATACCATAGCCAAGAATGGTGGCGATAAACGCCAGGTAAACCAGCGACAACAAGGTCGTGGTATCAATAGCGACCACGCTTTGTAAAATCGTTGCCGGGCCGTCAAAAATAAGGGAAGCCACTGCGAAGGGCGCAATAGGGATTAACGCGCTCCAGACCACCAGCGACATCACGGCCGGTCGCGAGCTGTGCTGCATGATTTTTTTGTTGAAGATATTGCCACAGGCCCAGCTAAACGCGCCAGCCAGCGTCAGCATAAAACCCAGCAGCGGCACATGCTGCCCCGTCATACTGGTCTCTATCAACACCAGCACGCCAAACACGGCAAGCGTTATCCCCACCAGTTGTTTTGCCTGTAAGCGTTCGCCAAACACCCCTGCGCCAAGGATAATGGTAAAAAACGCCTGTGCCTGTAGCACCAGAGACGCCAGCCCGGCGGGTATGCCAAACTTGATGGCGCAAAAAAGGAAGGCAAATTGCCCGAAACTGATGGTCAAACCGTAACCGAGCAGCAAACGCAGCGGCACTTTTGGGCGCGCGACAAACAAAATAGCCGGAAAGGCCACCAGCACAAAACGCAACCCTGCCAGCAGAAGCGGAGGCATATTATGCAGCCCCACTTTGATGACCACAAAGTTTAGCCCCCACGCAACCACCACCAGCATCGCCAGCAGCACATCTTTTCGCGCCATCTTGCGCCCTCGTTGTTTAAATTTTTGTCAACAAATTTACGTTATCTTAAAAATGCGTCGAGTAACAGATCCTTAATTTGGGCAGGGTAAAATGGCACCTGACGACAAATCATCTGTTGTGCTGGCCTTATATGGCATGCTATCTGTTAAAAGAACGTAAAAATTAGAACAAGCATGTCGGGTACATGATGATAACAACACAAACACGCTCCACCGCTGCGCTGCTTCTTTCTTCACTTTTATTGACAATCGGGCGCGGCGCTACCCTGCCCTTTATGACTATCTACCTGAATCGCCAATACGGGATGAGCGTTGAGCAAGTCGGCTATGCGATGTCGATTGCGTTAAGCATCGGCGTGGCGTTTGGCCTTGGGTTTGGCATGCTGGCCGATAAGTTTGATAAAAAACGCTATATGGTGCTGGCAATCGTTGCCTTTATTGCAGGCTTTGCAGGTATTCCGCTTTCAAACAACGCCGTGCTGGTTGTGCTTTTTTTTGCGTTAATCAACTGCTCCTACTCGGTCTTTTCTACCGTGCTGAAAGCGTATTTTTCCGACACGCTGCCTGCCGCCACCAAACAAAGGTGTTTTCACTCAACTACACCTTTTTGAATATCGGCTGGACTGTCGGCCCGCCGCTCGGCACGCTGCTGGTGATGTACAGTATCAACCTGCCGTTTTTGCTGGCCGCCGTGTGCGCGGCTTTCCCGTTAGTCTTTATCCACGTTTTTGTGCAGCGAATCGCCGTGGGCAGCGGCCCTGACGGCGCGGCAAACTGGACGCCTTCGGTGTTGCTCAAAGACCGGGCGCTGGGCTGGTTTACCCTCTCCAATGTGCTGGCCTCGTTTGTTTGCGGCTCTTTTGCCTCCTGCCTTGCACAATATGTGATGGTCGTTGCCAATAACGAATTTGCTGAAAAAGTCATCGCGGTCATACTGCCGGTCAATGCGGCTGTTGTCGTCACGCTGCAATATGCGGTGGGCCGCAGGCTGACCGCCACAAACCTGCGCCCGCTGATGGCCTTCGGTACGGTATGTTTCATTCTTGGGCTGTATGGCTTTATGCTGTCAGGCAATAACCTCTGGCTGTGGGGCTTTGCGGCGGCGGTATTCACACTTGGCGAGGTGATTTATGCACCCGGCGAATACCTTCTTATTGATAACATCGCGCCGCCAGGCATGAAAGCCACTTATTTCTCCGCCCAGGCCTTAGGCTGGTTCGGGGCGGCGATGAACCCGCTATTCACCGGGATAATCCTTACGGCGCTGCCGCCCTGGTCACTGTTTGTCATTCTCAGCGTATTGATTATGCTGGCCTGGCTGATGATGCTGCGCGGGATGCAGATCAAGCCATGGAACGCGATCCCGGTGTAAAAAAACGGCGCATCATGCGCCGCTTGTTTACCATACCTGCTCAGCAATGTGCGTCACCAGGCGCACTTTTTCCCACTGCTGCTCCGGCGTCAGGCTGTTTCCCTCTTCCGTCGAGGCGAAGCCACATTGCGGGCTAAGGCAAATCTGGTTGATATCAACATACTGAGCCGCTTCCTGAAGCCGTGCTTTCACACCGTCCGGGTTTTCCAGCTCACCGTTTTTGGTGGTTATCAGGCCCAGCACTACTTGCTGTTTACCGGGGCGGACAAAGCGCAGCGGCGCAAAGTCACCTGAACGGTCGTTATCATACTCAAGGAAGAAGGCGTCCACATTCACGCTACCAAACAGCACCTCAGCGACCGGCTCATACCCGCCCTCGGAGATCCAGGTCGAACGGAAATTACCGCGGCAAACGTGTAAACCGATAGTCAAATCATCCGGTTTCCCTTCCAGCGCTTTATTCAGGACGCGGGCATAAATGCGTGCCAGCTCATCCGGGTCTTCGCCGCGCTCGCGGATCTGGCGGCGCTGATCGTCTGAGCAAAGGTAAGCCCAGACGGTATCGTCCAGCTGGAGATAGCGGCAGCCAGCGGCGTAAAACGCCTGGATAGCATCACGCCAGGTGGTCGCCAGATCGTCAAAATAGGCATCGAGCTGCGGGTAAACGCGCGCGTCGATGTCCTTACGCCCGCCGCGAAAATGCAGCACGCTTGGGCTGGGGATGGTCATTTTTGGCTCGGCGTTACCGCTGATGCTTTTCAGAAAGCGGAAATCGTCCAGCATCGGGTGGCTGCCAAAGCCAAGCTTACCGGTCACACGCACCCCGTGAGCTTTAGTCTGCACACCGTTAAACTGAATGCCCTGGTCAGAGTCATAGCGCTCCACCCCTTCCAGGCCATCAAAGAAATCGAAATGCCACCAGGCGCGGCGGAACTCGCCATCGGTCACCACATGCAGACCGCAGGCGCACTGTTGCTCAACCACATGGCGAATAGCTTCATCTTCGACACGGCGTAATTCCGTAGCGGAAAGCGCACCCTGAGCAAATTGCTGGCGGGCGTGTTTGATAGCGTCGGGGCGTAAAAAACTTCCGACGACGTCTGCACGGAACGGGGCCTGATGTCGCTGCATGATACTCTCCTCAATAGCCCGACAAATGATTGCCCGGCGTGATAGTTTATTATGGAAATCTTTAGCCTTCCGGACGGCTAAATGTCCAAATAAAATGTCATATCCACCGCCGGGCAGCAATCGAGAAAATTTCACGTCACATGAATAAGTTTCATGTTCATGCGTGCTGGGTGAAAAAATGTCTTTTACGCGCCTGCGTACTCTTCGCTGCTGGCAAAGCTATAGCCTTCATCTTCCCAGCCGGTCACGCCACCGAGCATAATCTTCACCGCAAGGCCCATCCGCGCCAGTTTCAGCGCAGCCCGATCGGCACCGTTGCAGTGCGGCCCGGCACAATAAACAACAAACAGCGTATCGGCAGGCCACTGCTGCATTCGCTCAGCGGTCATCTGCGCGTGCGGCAAATGCAGTGCACCCGGGAGATGGCGGCGGGCAAAAGCTTGCGGGCTGCCAACGACATGCAGCAGCACAAAGTCTTGCTCGTTATGGGTCATGGCGTGGTGCACATCCGCGCAGTCTGTTTCTACGCTCAGACGGTGCTGAAAATGGCTGACGGCTTCTTCGGGTGAGGCGGCGGGAATGTCGGTGACATAGCTCATAGTGGCTCTCCGGTTAGTGTTAACACTAATCTAACAAAATCCAGAATTTTCGCCACTCGCCCACACTATACTAGTAAAAGCGCTGGACTCACTTCGCTGCCGCGCCCGCTAAAGGCGCGGCACAGTATACATTCGGACTCATTTTCCAGTTCAGGATCTATTGATATTCGCCAGGTTATTATTTGTTCAGCACAACAGAAGAATTAAGGTAAATCGTCAGGTGGTACAGTAAAAGGAGGTTCATATGCATGGAAATATGTATGTCTTTATGGAGATCATTGGGATTATCTTACTGACTGGTTTTCTCGCTGCTTATTTTAGCCATAATTGGGATGATTAAATTCCGGTGATATTTCTTTTAACAGCGGCCCTTTATGCATTTATGCCAGGGGCCGTTTATTTTGTATCGATAAAAAAAAACCGCCGGATAACCGGCGGCAAATGCTTGCATGGATATTTGTTATATTGTGTAAAACAGGCCACATATAGGAAGAGCCGTGTTGGTTATTACTGTATCAACGTAAACTTCAATAGCGCCTAAACCAAACGGCAACGTTTTCGTAGTAAATAAATTGTTAATATTCACTGTATACAAAAAAATATGTCTGAAAAATGGCTGGCGAAACGTTTTGCTATTGAAATTTTAACGATATATCTTCCACATTACCCTGAGTGTGTTAACGTCGGGATTCCACTCAACAGACCGGAGGGGATATTCCGAATATCAAATTTCGATGCCCGGTTTGCAACAGTCAGACGTTTTTATTTACAGCATTTCGTCCGGGCCAACACCAGCCGCATGGGGCTATTTGCTCGGTTTGTGGTACAAGGCTTACAGTCAGAACCTGTATTCCCGTACTGCGAAGAGGAAGGTGGCCGAAGGCGGTATTATAATCCGGGCCTCGCTATGAGGCCCTTTTGAAAAAACTCAGGCGTTTTTCGCTTTTCCTAAAGCAAAGCCGCTGACTTTAGCAATATGAATACGCAATATTGTGCCCTTCACACTGCTCCATCCGCCATTACCAATAAGCCAGGATGGATCTTTTATATGTAAATAATTCAGGGGAATTTCGCGCCCCTCTTCCACAACATAATCATTCGCCAGCTCATCAAAAAAATGCGCGATGGTATCTTTAAGTGCTTCATCCCCGGAAACACTGCGAATGGTTTTCGCCGTAAAGAGCGCATACTCTTGCCCGGACACTAATTCTCCGGCCACCACCTGCCCACCGACAACCAGTGTGACGACCATGCCCGCGCCAAAATTAGCGCAGGAGACAAGATGCGATAAGGCGCTGTCCTGAGTACTGATGGTCGGAGTGACAGCCCTGGGTACTTCACGTTGATTTTCCATTGACTTCTCCGCGTACTGGATTAAAAAAACCGCCCGCAGGCGGTGGTTATTTAATAGAACTGGCGTATTGCCTGTTCGGTTTCCTGTTGACTGACGAGGTCAGAAAATCTGGCGACAAGAAACGTTTCGCCATCCAGATCATAGGATTCAATAGGGATTTCAAGAAATGCGCTCTGTTCGTTTTTAAACGTGACCGATTTTGCATTATCTTCCACGGCCACGTTTTCGACCTTACCACCGGCGCGAATTACCACTACATTTTTTGTCATGTCGGTTACCTCAGTTGCTTAAAAGTGCATTCGGCATCACCGCAGTCATTATTTTATGCCTGCGTTATTGCCACAGAATGTTAAGCGTTCTAATCAAGTCCTTTAATTTGGCTTAATGACGCGAAGAACGCTACGCCTTGAAGTGTGAAGTAGCCCACAGTTCTGCGCCAAACAAACCATTTTTGGCACAAATAAGAAAATTCATGAGCACTAATCCCATGAATACAATGTGGCTAAGGTATCGCCAGAGCGACGCTCTGGCGGAAAGAGTTTGGTGACGCCGGGTGCCTCCCGGTGAGCTTGCGCCAGTCCGCAAAACCCGCTTTTACCCAAAAAGGTCTGACTGGTAGCCCCGCCGCGCAGGGGGATTCATCACCAGCATTTACGGTATCTGTTTGGCTATCATGGTCAATGACCCTGAGCGTTATGTAACTTTTTAAAGCATTAATCACTCAGCCCACGGTTTTTTAGCATCGGCTCCAGCTGCGGATCGTGCCCGCGCCACTGCCGGTAGAGCGCCGCCAGCGGCTGGCTGTTCCCGCGCGACAAAATCGCTTCGCGGAAAATCTGCCCGTTGTCACGGCTTAACCCGCCCCGCTCAACAAACCACTGATAGCCATCGTCCGCCAGCATTTGCGTCCATAAATAAGCATAATAGCCTGCGGCGTAATCACCGCCAAAAATATGGGCGAAATAGCTGCTGCGATAGCGCGGTGGCACCGGCGCAAGATCCAGATGCTCGCTGCGGATCGCCTGCGCTTCGACGCTATCGACATCGCTCAGCGCTTCACCGCCCGCCAGGCTATGCCAGTGCATATCCAGTAACGCAGCGCTCAACAGCTCGGTCATGTCATAACCTTTATTGAACTGCGTCGCCCGCAGCATCTTCTCACGTAACGCGTCCGGCATGGGTTCACCGCTTTGATAATGCCGCGCATAGCGTACAAAAACCTGCGGGTGGCTGGCCCAGTGCTCATTAATTTGTGACGGGAACTCAACAAAATCCCGCGGTGTATTGGTCCCGGAAAGGCTGGCGTAGCGCTGGCTGGCGAACAAACCATGCAGCGTATGGCCAAACTCATGGAACAGCGTGATGACTTCATCCCAGGAGAGCAGCGCAGCCTGCCCGGCTGCGGGTTTGGTGAAATTACAGACGTTATAAATGACCGGTTTTGTCCCCTGCAACGTGGATTGCTCGACAAAATTGCCCATCCACGCCCCACCGCTTTTTGAGTCACGGGCGAAGAAATCCCCGTAAAAGAGCGCCAGACCGCTGCCATCGGCATCGAATATCTCCCACACCCGCACGTCAGGGTGGTAAACCGGGATATCGGTACGTTCAATAAAACGAATGCCAAACAGCGTGCTGGCGGCCCAAAACACGCCGTCCGTCAGGACATTATCAAGCGCAAACCAGGGTTTGATTTGCGATTCATCAAGATCATATTTCGCCAGCCGCACCTGCTCGGCGTAAAAAGACCAGTCCCACGCCTGCGCGCTAAACCCGCCGTGCTGCGCGTCAATCACCTGCTGGATATCCGCCAGCTCCCGCTCAGCGCGGGCGCGAGCCGCTGGCGCAATATTACGCATAAAATTCAGTGCCGCCTGAGGTGTTTGCGCCATCTGATCGGCGATTTTCCAGCTGGCATAGTCGGCAAATCCAAGTAGCGCCGCCTGTGTTGCGCGTAATGTCGCCAGGCGCAGCACCAGCGCGCGCGTGTCGTTCGCATCGCCGCGCTGCGTGCGCAGCCATGACGCCGTAAAAAGGCGCTCGCGGGTCTGGCGATTGCGTAATGCTGCCAGCGCCGGTTGCTGGGTGGTATTAAGCAGAGTGATAAGCCAGCGTCCATTCAGCCCTTTCGCCTGCGCGGCCTGTGCGGCCTGCGCAATCTCTTCATCGCTCAAACCATCAAGCTGCTGCACATCGTCCACCACCAGACCACCTGCTTTATCCGCCGCCAGCAAACGCTGGTTAAACTGGCTGGTCAGGGTCGCCGCCTCGGTGTTGAGTGCTTTGAGCGCCGATTTATCCTGTGCGCTGAGCTTTGCGCCCTTCAGGACAAAGCGCTGATAAGTGATTTCCACCAGACGCAGCGCTTCGGCGTCCAGGCCGAGCGTTTCGCGTGCTTGCCACACCGCTTCTACGCGTGCAAACAGGCTATCATCCAGCCAGATATCATTCTCCAGCGCTGCCAGTTCGGCGGAGAATGCTTCGTCCAGCTGTTGCAGAAAATCATTGGTATGCGCCGAGGTCATAGCGAAAAAAACGTGGGTAACCAGGTCGAGCAACTGACCGCTTTTTTCCAGCGCAAGGATGGTGTTGTCGAAATCTGCCGCCGCGCTGTTCTGGCGGATAGCATCAATCTCAGCACGCTTTTGCTCAACGCCCTTATCAAAGGCCGGGCGGTAATGTTCCTGTTTGATCAGATCAAATGGCGGTGCCTGATACGGCAACGGGTTAGCGGTTAAAAATGGGTTTGCGGTAGCCATCGTTCACTCCTGAATACGCTGTTTTACCTCAGAGTAGGCATCCCCTGCGCGCATCGCAATCATTTCTCTTTCGTAGTCCGTGTTTTTTGCCACACTGTAGGAGGATAACTTGCGTCAGCGCGACTAAACGGCGCATGCTATGTTAAAACACCACAAAATGCGTTGAGGAACAGTGAGATGATTATTCTGGTTACCGGGGCAACCGCGGGTTTCGGCGAAGGCATTACGCGTCGTTTTATTCAACATGGTCACAAAGTCATCGCCACAGGGCGTCGCGAGGAGCGTTTGCTGGAGCTGAAAGAGGAGCTTGGCGAGAACCTGTACACGGCGCAGCTGGATGTGCGTAACCGTGCGGCGATTGAGGAGTTTATCGCCGCGCTGCCCGCCGGTTGGCGCGATATCGATATCCTGGTGAACAATGCCGGGCTGGCGCTCGGCCTTGAACCGGCGCACAAAGCGAACCTGGATGACTGGGAAACGATGATCGACACCAATAATAAAGGCCTGGTGTATATGACCCGCGCCGTGCTGCCGGGAATGGTGGAGCGCAATCGCGGCCATATCATCAATATTGGCTCCACCGCAGGCAGCTGGCCTTATGCCGGCGGTAACGTCTACGGCGCGAGCAAAGCCTTTGTGCGCCAGTTCAGCCTGAACCTGCGTACCGATTTGAGCGGTACCGCCGTGCGGGTGACCAATATCGAGCCAGGGCTGGTGGGCGGAACGGAGTTCTCGAACGTGCGCTTTAAGGGTGATGATGCCAAAGCAGGTAAAACCTATGAAAACACCCAGGCGCTGACCCCGGAAGATATCACCGAGGCGGTCTGGTGGGTGGCCACCCTGCCAAAACATGTGAATATCAACACGCTGGAGATGATGCCGGTCAGCCAGACTTACGCCGGGCTGAGCGTTCATCGCGAAGGGTAAATTTCCTGCCCGGCCTGCGGGCCGGGTATGGGACGGCAGGGAAATAAATGGTATGGTAGACAGGTTAACCTTTTAAAAAGTAAGAGCAATGGCCGCTGAAACGCAACTCAATCCGACGCAACCCGTCAATCAACAAATCTACCGCATTTTACGCCGGGATATCGTGCATTGTCTGATCCCGCCCGGTACGCCGCTGTCGGAAAAGGAGGTGTCGGTGCGTTTTGACGTGTCGCGCCAGCCGGTGCGCGAGGCATTTATAAAGCTTGCGGAAAACGGTCTGATCCAGATTCGCCCGCAGCGCGGCAGCTATGTGAACAAAATTTCACTCAGCCAGGTGCGTAACGGCTGCTTTGTTCGCCAGGCCATTGAGTGCGCCGTTGCCCGCCGGGCGGCGTCGATGATTGACGACGCGGCCTGCTATCAGCTTGAGCAAAATCTGAACCAGCAGCGTACGGCGATAGAGCGCAAGCAGCTAAACGACTTCTTCGAACTGGATGATGATTTTCATCAGAAGCTGGCGCAGATTGCCGACTGCCAGCTGGCCTGGGACACGGTGGAAAATATCAAAGCAACCATCGATCGCGTGCGCTATATGAGCCTCGATCATGTTTCTCCGCCGGAGATGCTGTTGCGCCAGCACCTGGACATTTATACCGCGCTGGAAAAACGCGATGCCGAGGCCGTCGTTACTGCGATGACCCTGCATTTGCAGGAAATCAGCGAGTCAGTGAAAACCATCCGCCAGGAAAACCGCGACTGGTTCAGCGAAGATTAGTCCCTCTCTTCTCCTTGTTTTGTGCCAAAATCACGCTTTTTTTTGTGCAAAAAAAGTGTGATGTTGATCAAAAACAAAAACTCATCACGTCAGAAGCGTATTTATAAGGCGTTCGTGCCGGGACATCTTCTGCCCGGTTCGTTTTGAGATATTTAACAAGGAGAAACCACCATGAAGACTTACGATCGCAACCGTAATGCTATCACCATCGGCAGCCAGGTGATGATTAGCGGCACTGGCCGTACCGGCAAAATTGTTGCTATCCATGCGGATGGATTAACGGATGATCAGGTGCGTCGCAATAAAACGGTCGAAATCGAAGGCATTAGCGAAAAGTACGAACCGATGGAACTGATTCGTCTGGGCTTTCACTGATGGTGAGAATGCCGCCCACGGCGGCATTCATTGTTTTCTAACCTCTCACAGACAGGCGTTACAACGCCGCCGCATAATGTGCCACGGTCGCTTTCGCACCTCTTTCCCGCAACATTTGATAGGCTTTTTGCACCTGGTTTACAAAGATAGCTTCTTTGGGTAATTCATTGCCGAAAATCGCCTCGATTGCCAACAACGCCCGCACGCGCGCTTCGCCCTGCTCGCTGCCTTTGACCGCCGCCTGAAGGGTGGACAAGAGCGGGTCGGAAACCTCAATCACCTGCCCCTGCTCATCGACACCGCCCACATACCGCATCCAGCCCGCCACGCCAAGCGCCAGCAAAGAGAAGTCGCTCTGGTGCGCAATATGCCAGCGCACGGAGTCCAGCATACGCTGCGGCAGCTTCTGGCTGCCATCCATCGCAATTTGCCATGTGCGATGGCGCAGCGCCGGGTTGCTGTAACGCGCAATCAGCCGGTCGGCATAACGCGCCAGATCAACACCTTTTACTTTTAACGTCGGTGCCTGCTCTTTGAGCATCAACGCATGCGCTGCGCGGCGGTAGTTCTCATCTTCCATACAGTCGTTAATGTGTTGATAGCCCGCCAGATAGCCAAGGTAAGCGAGGAAAGAGTGGCTGCCATTGAGCATACGCAGCTTCATCTCTTCAAACGGCACCACATCTGCCACCAGCTCGGCACCGGCTTTTTCCCAGGCCGGGCGACCGGCAACAAAATTGTCCTCTATCACCCACTGGCGGAACGGTTCACAGGCAACGCCTGCCGGGTCGCGCACACCGGTAAGCTGAGCGATTTTTTCCAGCGTCTCTTCCGTCACTGCGGGCACAATTCTGTCCACCATTGTTGACGGGAAAGTCACATTCGCCTCTATCCACGCGGCCAGCTCAGCATCCAGCGCGCGCGCATATGCACACACAACATTGCGCGTTACGTGACCGTTTTCGGGCATATTATCGCAGGACATCACGCTGAAGGCGGGCAGTCCCGCCGCCTTACGCCGCGCCAGCGCTTCGACAATCACCCCGGCGGCAGACTTTGGCTGGTGCGGGTTTTGCAAATCAGCGGTAATCAACGGGTGATCCAGCATCAATTCACCGGACGCCGGTGAGTGGCAGTAGCCTTTTTCGGTGATCGTCAGCGAAACAATCGCGACCTGCGGTTCGCACAGTGCAGCCAGCACCGTTTCCAGGCCATCAACCTGCGCATGCAGCGCGCGTTTTGCCACGCCTACAACCCTGGCAGTCCAGGCATCGGCCGACATTTCGGCAACGGTATACAGGTTATCTTGCTGTTTCAGGTCGGCAATTTGCTGCTCGCCGCCAATCAAATTGACCTCACAGTATCCCCAGTCGCTACCGTGCTCGGCGGCCAGGATATCGGTATAAACCGACTGATGTGCGCGGTGAAACGCGCCAAAACCCAGATGGACAATACGCGCAACCAGTTTATTACGATCGTAAACAGGCAACGTGGCTTTCGCCGTTAACAGCTTATTTTCCATGGTGAGACTCATCTAATTAAGTGAAACAGTGGTTCAATAGATTACGGACTGCCGTAAACCGGACTATGATTTGCGACAGTTTTTGCGGACTACACCAACTAGAATGGTAACTAAATGTATCTGAATTCAGCGCCGGTTACCGTTATCAGTGCGTAGGACTCAAGCCTGCCCTCTGCACGCTGCGCGGCGATTCGGCGGCGTCTTCAAGGATGCTTAAATCCCGGTCGCGCACTTCCGGCATCAGCAAGGCAGCCAGCAAACCAATCGCTGAATACGCTATCAGCATCACCACAATCGGCCACCAGGAGCCAGTGATATCGCAAAAGATCCCGGCCAGCACCGGCCCGAAACCTACCGCGACAAGCCCCCCCGCCTCTTTTGATATCGCCATACGGGTAAAACGATTTCGCGCACCGAACATCTCAGCCATGGTGATATTTTCCAGCGCAAACAGCCCAAGAACCGCAACGTTATGGATAACAATGATCGACAGCATAATCACGCCAGGGTCGTAGCTTTTGTCGACAATCACCGCCATCATCGGCCAGGCCAGCACAATAGACGCGATACAGAGGCAAATGTACGGCAGGCGACGCCCGATTTTATCGGATAACCAGCCGAGCAGCGGGATGGTGAGAAAACCGATTATCGAACTTATCATTAGTGCATCGGTCGGGATGCGTTTTTCAAACAGCAAGGTCTGCACCAGGTATCCGGCGAGGAAAGTCTGAATCAGCCCGGAGTTCCCGGCCTGGCCGAAACGCAGCCCGGTGGCAAGCCAGAACGTTTTGCTGCGAAACATCGCGCCCAGGCTGGTCTCTTTTGACGGCGTTTCTTCCTCCTGAACCTGCTCGAACACCGGGCTCTCTTTGAGGTGCAAGCGCAGCCAGATGGCAAAACCCATCACCACGACGCTTGCGAGAAACGGTACGCGCCAGCCCCAGGAGACCAATGCTTCGCGATCGAGCGCGAAAAACATGATGGCCCAGATTGCCGTGGCGCTCAGCGTGCCGCAGTTTGTCCCCATCGCTACCAGCGAGGAGATAATGCCGCGCTTGCCGTTCGGGGCATACTCCGCAAGCATCGTCCCGGCACCGGAGATTTCTGCGCCTGCGCCCAGTCCCTGAATGATACGTAAGGTCACCAACAGCAGCGGCGCGAAGATGCCGATTTGCGCATAGGTCGGCAAGACACCGATAAGCGTGGTACAAATCCCCATCATCGTAATCGTGATGAACAGGACTTTTTTACGCCCGATGCGATCGCCCATCTTGCCGAAGATAAAGGCGCCGATAATCCGCGCGATATAGCCTGCGCCGTAGGTGCCCATCGCCAGGATCAGCGCCATCGCCGCCGACTGTTCAGGAAAGAAGATCTCGTGGAACACCAGCGCCGCGCCGAGCGAGTAGAGCTGGAAATCCATAAACTCCAGCGCGGTGCCTAACCAGCCGGACACCGCGGCCTTCACCAGATCGGCGGTCGTTCTTTCAGTTTTCACTTGCGTCATAATCGGTATCCCGAAAAAGAGAAGTTGCGTACCGCATAACCGCACTTTGGTTCGTCATTAATTAAACGTTAATAAAACCTTGCAGCACTTCCGCTGGTCTTTTTCAAACAGTTCAATCGCGTCTGTGACCTGTTGGTAGTGAAATTTATGGGTCACTAATTTGCCGGGGTCGATAAGGCCGCGCGCCAGCCAGTCGATAACCACGGGGAATTTCCGCGCGTTAAGACGCGAGGAGAAAATGGAGAGTTCTTTGCCGGTGATCCCTTGCTGAATTATCTGGCTCGGCTCGCTGGAAAAACCCATTATCACAATGCGCGCGGCAGGCGAGGCGAGCGTAATGGCCTCCTGCAAAATCGACGGATGGCAGGCGGCGTCCACAATCAGCGTCGGTTTGATGCCGCGCGCTTCCAGCGCAGCCTGCACCGGTTGCTGGCTGTTATTAATTACCCAGTCCGCACCGCTGCGCTGCGCCATTTGCAGGCGCTCGTCGATACGGTCTGCGACAATCACCTGGCTTACGTTATAGACACCTTTTAACGCCTGCACGGTGGTCAGCCCCATCGGCCCGGCGCCATACACCAGGGCAATATCCTGCTCGCGAGGATTGACCTGGCCGGTGACATTGGCGGCGATGGTAAACGGCTCGACCATCACCGCGTGCTCATCAGGAATGGCAGGCGGGATAACCCAGGCGTTGTCGGCGGGCACCACCGCATATTCGCTGAACCCGCCATCCCGGTGTACGCCCAGCACCACCAGTTCGGTACAGACGTTTGGCTTGCCGATGGCGCACGGGTAGCAGTGACCGCAACTGATAACCGGGTCAACCGCAACACGTTCTCCCAGGCGCGACGGTGCGACGCCCTCGCCTACGGCGTCAATCAGGCCGAAAAATTCATGGCCGATAACACGCGGGTAGCGGGCAAAGGGGTTATGCCCCCGGTAGATATGGCTGTCGGAGCCACAAATCCCTGCCAGGCTAACCTTAACGCGCACTTCACCTGCAGCAGGCGCCGGGAGCGGTCGTTCAGCAATCGTCAGCTGGTTGGGGTGTTCAATCACAACACTTTTCATCGCTTCTTCCTTTATTACCAGTTCCACAGCGTGCCATCTTCCAGTCGGGCGACCGGCAAACAGGCAGGATCGTAGGGGTATTTCGCCGCCAGTTTTTCGTCAAACTCAATGCCAAGGCCAGGTTTGTCGCCAGGGTGCATATAGCCGTTGTCAAAGCGCCAGCTGTGCGGGAAAACGTCAAGCATCTGTTCTGAGTAGCCCATATACTCCTGCACGCCGAAGTTCGGCACCCACAGGTCAAAGTGCAGCGCGGCGGCGTGGCAAATGGGCGACAAATCCGACGGGCCATGCGAGCCGGTTCGCACCTGGTAGAGCGCGGCGAAATCCGCAATGCGGCGCATACCGGTGATCCCTCCGGCGTGGGTAATGGTGGTGCGGATATAATCAATGAGCTGCTCTTCAATCAGCTGTTTGCAGTCCCAGATACTGTTAAAGACTTCGCCAACGGCAATGGGTGTCACGGTATGCTGGCGGATCAGCCGGAAACAGGCCTGGTTTTCCGCCGGGGTCGGATCTTCCATCCAGAACAGGCGGTAATCTTCGATATTCTTACCAAAACGCGCCGCTTCGATGGGCGTCAGCCGGTGGTGCATGTCGTGCAGCAGATGTTCGTGGAAACCGAACTTATCGCGTACGGCAGCAAAGAGTTTCGGCGTGAAATCGAGATACTTCTCCGTCGACCATAACTGCTCTTCCGGCCACTGGCCTTTGGTCGCCGGTTCATAAGCCAGCCCCTTGCCTTTGGCCATACCGTAGGTGGTTTTCATTCCCGGCACGCCGCACTGCACGCGAATAGCTTTAAACCCCATCTCTTTATGCCGGGCGTAATCTTCCAGCACATCATCAATGGTGTGTCCGGTGGTGTGGCAGTAAACCATCACGCCTTCTCGCGAAGCACCGCCGAGCAGTTGGTACAGCGGCATCCCCGCGGCTTTGGCCTTGATATCCCACAGCGCCATATCGATGGCGGAAATGGCTGACATCGTCACCGGGCCGCGCCGCCAGTACGCGCCTTTATAAAAGAATTGCCAGATGTCTTCGATGCGCTGCGCGTCCCGGCCTATCAGCTGCGGGCAGAGGTGATCTTTAAGGTATGACGCAACGGAGAGTTCGCGACCATTGAGCGTTGCATCGCCCAGCCCCACTAACCCGTCGTCGGTGGTGATTTTCAGGGTGACAAAGTTGCGCCCCGGAGAGGTAACAAAAACGTCTGCGCCTACGATCTTCATGCGATATTCCTTGCATCTGCTTAATGTGATGAAGGAAATTTACCCATCCGAGTCACTACCATACAAGTATAAATTACAAAAAAGGCGCTTTTGATCACAAAAAATTAACGGACGCTCAGGCGCGTCCCCAACCGGAAACAATGATCAGCATGCCGCATATTGCGATGGCGGCTCCCAGCCAGTCATAAACGCTGAGCTTTATACCATCAACCACACGCAGCCAAATCAACGCAGTGCAGACATAGACGCCGCCATAAGCCGCATACACCCGGCCACTGGCCGCAGGATGCAGGGTGAGCAGCCAGACAAACATCGCCAGCGCAAGCACCGCCGGGATCAATAACAGCGGCGTGGCGCCGCGTTTGAGCCACAGCCAGGGCAGGAAACAACCGATGATTTCACATAGTGCAGTAGCGAAGAAAAGCAGCGTGGTTTTAAACATAGATGTCACTTTTTACATAACCTTTTCGCCATCTTACCTGATTACAGGCGCAACAGGGTCTCATTACGCCTGTTTGCCTGGTTTAAATCTTTGCCTGATTGACCCGTGCCGACAACGCCTGATGGCTCTCTTTTCTTTCACTGTAGCGGTCGGCAAGGTAGTCCGTATGCCCTTTCAACAGTAAGGTCATTTTGAATAACTCTTCGGCGACATCAACAATCCGGTCGTAATAAGCAGACGGTTTCATCCGCCCCTCCTCATCAAATTCCTGCCAGGCTTTGGCCACGGACGATTGATTAGGGATGGTAAACATACGCATCCAGCGCCCCAGAATCCGCATCTGATTTAGCGCATTAAACGACTGTGAACCACCGCACACCTGCATCAGCGCCAGGGTCTTTCCCTGCGACGGGCGCACGGCGCCTTCACTTAACGGGATCCAGTCAATTTGCGCTTTCATCACCGAACTCATCGCCCCGTGCCGTTCAGGTGAACTCCAGATCATCCCGTCGCACCACCTGACTCGCTCACGCAGTTCCTGCACTTTCGGATGCGTGTCGGGGGCGTCGTCCGGCAGCGGCAGGCCGGACGGGTGAAAAAACTGCACCTCCGCCCCCATTGTTGTCAGCAGTCGCCCTGCTTCTTCTGCCGCAAAGCGGCTGAATGAGCGCTGACGCACGGAACCATACAGAATCAATATCCGTGGCGCGCTGTCTGCATTAAGCCGCCCGGCGATGTGATTATCGAAATGTTCAGCACTCAGGGCCGGAAAATTTTCCACAACATATTCCTCTGTTTGCATCTTGGTGTTTTAAACTCAATACATATGGTTTAGCATATGTATTTTAACGCGGCCCGAGATAAATATGCGACATCCTGTGCAACTTTTTAAAGTGCTTTCCGATGAGACCCGGCTCTCCATCATTATGCTGCTCAGAGAAGCTGGCGAGCTTTGCGTGTGCGATATTTGTGCGGTCACGGCGCAGTCGCAACCCAAAATATCCCGCCATATGGCTATTTTACGCGAAGCCGGGCTGGTGCTCGACCGCCGTGAAGGGAAATGGGTGCACTATCGTCTCTCACCCCATATGCCCGCCTGGGCGGCAGATGCCATCGATTCTGCGTGGCGCTGCTTACGCGACGAGGTGCGCAGCACGCTGGCCAACTCGCGCGGTGGCAGCTGCGCATAAGATAACATATATAATTTTTCATATGTGATGGAGTAAAGGATGTTACTGGCAGGAGCACTATTTTTACTGACGCTGACCCTCGTTATCTGGCAGCCCAAAGGGCTGAGTATCGGCTGGAGTGCAACTCTTGGGGCCGTGCTGGCGCTGGTGTGCGGAGTGATTCAGCTTAGCGATATTCCGGCGGTCTGGCATATCGTCTGGAATGCGACAGCAACCTTTGTCGCGGTCATCATTATTAGCTTGTTGCTCGATGAGTCAGGCTTCTTTGAGTGGGCGGCGTTGCATATGGCCCGCCAGGGGAAAGGGCGCGGGCGGCTATTATTTACCTGGATGATATTGCTGGGAGCGATAGTGGCGGCCTTTTTCGCCAACGATGGCGCGGCGCTTATCCTGACGCCCATTGTTATCGCCATGCTGCTGGCGCTGGGATTCAGTACAAACACAACGCTTGCGTTCGTGATGGCCGCCGGATTTATTGCTGATACAGCAAGCCTTCCGTTAATCGTTTCCAATCTGGTGAACATTGTCTCTGCGGACTTTTTCCATCTCGCCTTTACTGAGTACGCCGCCGTGATGCTGCCTGTCGATATTGCCGCGATAGCCGCAACGCTTGTGATGCTGCACCTCTTTTTTCGCAAAGATATCCCGGCGACCTACGACGTCTCCCGTCTGAAAAAACCTGCTGACGCCATTAAAGACCGCGCCACATTTAAGGCAGGCTGGGCGGTGCTTATCCTTTTGCTGGTCAGTTTCTTTGTGCTGGAGCCGCTCGGTATTCCAGTCAGCGCGATTGCTGCTGCGGCTGCCGCCGTACTGTTTGCGGTGGCCAAAAAAGGTAAAACCATCAATACCGGTAATGTACTGCGCGGCGCGCCGTGGCAGATTGTGATTTTCTCGCTGGGCATGTATCTGGTGGTATATGGGCTGCGCAATGCGGGACTGACGGATTACCTTTCCGGCGTGCTGAACTGGCTTACAACGAAAGGACTCTGGAGTGCGACGTTAGGAACAGGTTTTCTGACCGCGTTCCTCTCTTCGGTGATGAATAATATGCCCACCGTGTTGATTGGCGCCCTCTCCATTGATAGCAGCAGCGCATCCGGCGTGATTAAAGAAGCGATGGTGTATGCCAACGTGATCGGTTGCGATCTGGGGCCGAAAATTACCCCTATCGGGAGCCTGGCAACCCTGCTCTGGCTGCATGTGCTGGCACAGAAAAATATGACCATCAGCTGGGGCTATTATTTCCGGACCGGGATTATCATGACGTTGCCGGTTCTGTTTGTCACGCTGGCGGCGCTGGCGCTGCGGCTTTCCATCACCTTATAGTGGGCGAATACGATGAGCGATATCATCCTTTATCACAATCCAGACTGCGGCACATCGCGCAATACGCTGGCGATTATCCGTAACAGTGGCACGGAACCAACCATTATCTATTATCTGCAGACGCCGCCCTCGCGCGAAACGCTCAGGAAGCTTATCGCTGATATGGGTATATCGGTGCGCGCACTGCTGCGCAAAAATGTCGAGCCTTACGAACAACTCAATCTTGAGGACGACAGGTTTACGGACGAGCAACTTATTGATTTTATGCTGCAGTACCCGATACTGATTAATCGCCCGATTGTGGTGACGCCGCTCGGCACTCGCTTATGCAGACCGTCCGAAGCAGTGCTGGCGATTTTACCGGATAAGCAGCGTGGCGCGTTTATCAAAGAAGATGGAGAACAGGTGGTGGATGAAAAAGGCAATCCTTTGGGCAAATCATCACCGTAGCAAAACAGGCGATACGGTGGACGTAAATGCGGCTTGCAGTATCCTGGCGGGCAGAGTTCGCTTAGAATAGTCTGGCTATTTATTACCCCTGAACCATAGGAAATCACAATGATTAACTCACTGAGCAAACGCCTGTGCCTGACCGCAATGCTGACGCTGGGTGCCATCGTGTACACCGCTTGTGCACAGGCTGAAACCAATCGCCTGGTGATTGAATCCGGCGATACCGCGCAAACCCGCCAGCATGCGGCAATGGAAAAAGAGCAGTGGGATGACACCCGCACCCTGCGCCATAAAATCAATAAGCGTACGGAAAAAGAGTGGGATAAGGCAGACGTCGCCTTTGACGCGCAGGATAACTGCCTGAAAAGCAGCAATCTCAATGCCTACTGGGAGCCGAACACCCTGCGCTGCCTTGACCGCCGTACCGGTCGCGAAATTCAGTAAGCTGACGGGCGCAATGCGCCCGCGTTCACCACATCAAAAGGATTTTTATGAGTGATGCCTATACTGTGCGCCTTCGCCCCCTTGAGCGCGAAGATCTGCGCTTTGTCCACCAGCTGGATAACAACGCCAGCGTGATGCGTTACTGGTTCGAAGAGCCGTACGAAGCCTTTGTCGAACTCTCGGATCTCTACGATAAGCATATTCATGACCAGAGCGAGCGGCGCTTTGTTGTGGAGTGCGACGGCGAAAAAGCCGGTCTGGTGGAGCTGGTTGAAATAAACCACGTACACCGCCGCGCTGAATTCCAGATAATTATTTCACCGGAATATCAGGGCAAAGGCCTCGCGTCAAAAGCGGCTAAACTGGCGATGGATTATGGTTTTACGGTACTTAACCTGTATAAGCTCTATCTGATTGTCGATAAAGAGAACGCCAAAGCGATTCATATTTATCGCAAGTTGGGCTTTATGGTGGAAGGTGAACTCGTACATGAGTTCTTTATTAATGGTGAGTACCGCAACACTATTCGCATGTGTATTTTCCAGCAGCAGTACCTGGATAATTTAAAACCCGGCGGTAGCTCACTGCTGAAACCCACCGCGCAATAAGCGCGATGGTATGCAGCATTAATAATAATCGATGGTATTTTTGATGCTGTATTTACGAGCAACCGTTGGGGTAACGCTGGTATCCACAATCTCCAGGCTACAGGTTACCGGGTTATCATGCCCGTCATATTCACAGGTCTGTTTTACGTTCCCCAGCGGTTTATCGTTTAAGGTGCTCACCGCCGTGTAATCCAGCTTTTTCTGTTTATCAGACGACGGCGTGGAAGAGACGGTTAAATGATCGTCTTTCGAGGTCGTCGATTTACCCAGAGGATAACCTTCGGCGTCATAAAGATATTTCACTTCCATATCTTTACCGCGCGCCAGTACCACAAAACCGTTGTCATCGGTATCCCAGATTACCCCGGCAGCCGGGAATTCCGCCAGCTGGCATTTGCCCTGCAAGCGCAGGCGTTTTTCCGAAGACTCGGCGTCAAGATAGAAGTTTGCATCCAGTACCAGCGATACCGCGCTATTATTTTCCAGATCGTGCAGCTCAAGCGTATCGAAGCAGCCCTCTTTTGACAGCGAACCGGTCACACGTTTCGACACTTCGCCTTTTTCATTTAACAGGGTCTGACTGAAATCTTTTACCGGCCCACGCAGCGGATCGAAATCAAACTCATTGGAAAAACTCGCCATCTCGGGGGTAAACGAAACGGGTTCTTTCGCATCATCACACCCGGCCAACAAAACTGCCGCAGAGAGAAGGAATATCTTTTTATTCAAAGGGTTCACCAGATTTTTCTTTTGTACGCTGCCTATATTAGCAAATCCTTAAGTATTTAGGACAATGAGTTATTAATTTCACTAACAGGTCATGTCATTCGGAACGGCACAATTCCGATAGTCATCCCCCTTGACCTTTGCTTACAGTAAGGCTGCTAAGCTTAAAAAAGAGTAAGAGAAAGGAGAAAACGATGCATTATTCACGTTGGTTATGCGCAGTACTGCTGGTGGGATCGGTTCCCGCGTTCGCAGCACCGGACTCGTGCGAACGCATCAGAGCCGATATCCAGCAGAAAATTATGCAAAATGGCGTCCCTGAGTCCGCCTTTAGTTTGACCATTGTGCCGAATGATCAGGCCGACCAGCCGGGCGCACAGGTGGTTGGGCATTGCGCCAATGACAGCTATAAAATCCTCTATACCCGCAACGACGGTGCCACCCCAGGCGAAAACACCGACGCACAATAACGATATCCCCCGTTTTTTAGGGGGATACGCCTCTCATTGATCGAAGATAATATTATTTTACTCCCTAATGATTAGCATACTCCTATTGTTAGCCCGCTTTTAATTTTCGTGGGTAATTTCTTTTTATTATAAATAATAATGGAGTGAGCTATGTCTGAGACCGAAAACAGCGGCGGCATCAGCCGACGAACGCTGGTAAAAACCACCGCGCTCGGGTCGCTGGCGCTGATGGCAAACCAATTTTCCTTGCCATTCGGTATGCGTAGCGCTGCCGCGGCTGTCCAGCAGGCGATGCAACCCACGGCAGATAAAGTGGTATGGGGCGCCTGTTCGGTTAACTGCGGCAGCCGCTGTGCCCTGCGTTTGCACGTGCGTGATGAGGAAGTCTACTGGGTGGAAACCGATAATACCGGCAACGACCGGTACGGAGACCATCAGGTGCGCGCCTGTTTGCGCGGGCGCTCCATTCGCCGCCGTATCAACCACCCGGATCGTCTGAATTACCCAATGAAGCGCGTGGGCAAACGTGGCGAAGGCAAATTTGCCCGCATTAGCTGGGAAGAAGCGCTGGACACCATCGCCAACAGCCTGAAAGATGTGGTAGCAAAATACGGAAACGAAGCGGTCTACATCAACTACTCCTCCGGGATTGTTGGCGGCAATATCACCCGTTCCTCACCCTCCGCCTCACTGATTGCCCGCCTGATGAATTTCTATGGCGGGTTCCTGGGTCAGTATGGCACCTACAGCACCGCGCAAATCGCCTGTGCAATGCCTTACACCTATGGTTCTAACGAAGGCAACAGCACCTCAGATATTGAAAACAGTAAACTGGTGGTGATGTTTGGCAACAACCCTGCCGAAACCCGGATGAGCGGCGGCGGGATCACTTATTATCTTGAGCAGGCGCGGGAGCGCTCTAATGCGCGCATGGTGGTGATTGATCCGCGCTATACGGACACCGCCGCCGGGCGCGAGGACGAGTGGTTACCGATTCGCCCCGGTACAGATGCCGCCCTGGTGGCAGGTCTGGCGTGGGTGCTGATCACTGAAAATCTGGTCGATCAACCCTTCCTTGATAACTATTGCGTTGGCTACGACGAGACCACCCTGCCCGCCGACGCGCCGCGCAACGGCCATTACAAAGCGTATATTCTCGGCGACGGCGATGACGGTATTGCCAAAACGCCGCAGTGGGCGTCGCAAATCACCGGTATTCCTGCCGATAAAATCATCAAGCTGGCGCGCGAAATCGGCAGCACCAAACCTGCTTATATCTGCCAGGGCTGGGGGCCGCAGCGCCAGGCCAACGGCGAGCTGACCTCCCGCGCCATCGCCATGTTGCCCATCCTTACCGGCAACGTCGGCATCAACGGCGGCAACAGCGGCGCGCGGGAATCCACTTACACTATCACCATTGAGCGGATGCCCGTTCCTGAAAACCCGGTAAAAACGGCGATCTCCTGTTTTACCTGGACTGACGCAATTGCGCGCGGGCCAGAGATGACGGCCACGCGCGACGGTGTGCGGGGTAAAGAGAAGCTGGACGTACCGATTAAGTTTATCTGGAACTACGCCGGTAACACCCTCGTCAATCAGCACGGCGATATTAACCGTACGCACGATGTTTTGCAGGATGATAAACAGTGCGAAATGATCGTGGTGATTGAAAACTTTATGACCTCGTCCGCCATGTATGCGGATATTTTGCTGCCGGATCTGATGACCGTTGAGCAGGAAGATATCATCCCGAATGATTATGCCGGGAATATGGGCTACCTGATATTCCTGCAACCGGTGACGAAGGCGAAATTCGAGCGCAAACCGATTTACTGGGTAATGAGCGAAATAGCCCGCCGCCTGGGGCCGGATATCTACCAACAGTTCACCGAAGGGCGCACGCAGGAGGAGTGGCTGAAATATCTGTACGCCAAAATGGTGGCAAAAGATCCTGCGCTGCCCGCTTATGAAGAGCTGAAAGCGATGGGGATCTATAAGCGTAAAGATCCGAACGGCCATTTTGTCGCCTATAAAAAATTCCGCGAAGACCCGCAAGCGCATCCGTTGAAAACGCCGTCAGGCAAAATTGAAATCTACTCCGACAGGCTGGCGAAAATTGCCGCGAGCTGGGAACTTGCCGAGCATGACGTTATCAGCCCCTTGCCAGTTTATGCGTCTACGCCCGAAGGCTGGGACGATCCGGCGCGCCGTACCTACCCGCTGCAACTTTTTGGCTTCCACTATAAAGCCCGCACCCACTCAAGCTATGGCAACATCGATGTGCTCAAGCAAGCCTGCCGCCAGGAAGTGTGGCTCAACCCGGTCGATGCGCAACGGCGCGGCATTGCTAACGGCGATATGGTGCGTGTCTTTAATGATCGCGGCGAAGTGCGGCTCCCGGCAAAAGTGACGCCGCGCATTATGCCAGGCGTCAGTGCAATGGGCCAGGGTGCGTGGCACCAGGCGAATATGGACGGAGATCGCGTCGATCACGGCGGCTGTGTCAATACCCTGACCACCCACCGACCATCGCCGCTGGCGAAAGGCAATCCGCAACACACCAATCTGGTCGACATTCAAAAGGTTTAAGGAGTAGCCGATGACAACCCAATACGGCTTTTTTATCGATTCGGCTCGCTGCACCGGGTGCAAAACCTGCGAACTGGCCTGCAAAGATTATAAAGATTTAACCCCGGAGGTCAGCTTCCGCCGCATTTATGAATATGCGGGCGGTGACTGGCAGGAGGATAACGGCGTCTGGCGGCAAAATGTTTTTGCCTACTATCTGTCGATATCCTGCAACCACTGCGAAGATCCGGCCTGCACAAAAGTGTGCCCAAGCGGTGCCATGCATAAACGCGAAGACGGCTTTGTGGTGGTTAACGAGGAGGTGTGTATTGGCTGTCGCTATTGCCATATGGCCTGCCCGTACGGCGCGCCGCAATACAATGCAGCGAAAGGTCATATGACAAAATGCGACGGCTGCCACGACCGGGTAGCGGACGGCAAAAAACCGATTTGCGTGGAATCCTGCCCGCTGCGGGCGCTGGATTTTGGCCCAATAGAAGAGCTGCGCAAACAGCACGGTTCGCTGGCTCAGGTCGCGCCTCTCCCTGCCTCGCACTTTACCCAACCGAATATTGTTATCAAACCTAACGCCAACAGCCGCCCGACGGGTGATACCACCGGCTATCTGGCAAACCCGCAGGAGGTGTGAGATGGGAAACGGATGGCATGAATGGCCGCTGGTGCTTTTTACCGTGCTGGGCCAGTGCGTGGCGGGCGGTTTACTTGTCACCGGCTTTGCCTGGATGGCAGCGAAGGATGACAAAGCCGGGCAAATGCGCATTGCGCGCAGTATGTTCTTCCTCTGGGTATTAATGGGCGTAGGGTTTATTGCGTCCATGATGCACCTCGGCTCGCCGCTGCGCGCGTTTAACTCCCTGAACCGCGTCGGCGCGTCGGCGCTCAGTAATGAGATTGCTGCCGGTTCGCTCTTTTTCGCCGTCGGCGGCTTCTGGTGGTTACTCACGGTGCTGAACAAAATGCCTGCGACGCTGAGCAAGGTCTGGCTGGCTATCAGCATGGTGCTCGGGGTGCTGTTTGTGCTGGCGATGACGCGTGTTTATCAGATAGACACCGTCCCGACCTGGCACAACGCCTACACCACCTGGGGCTTTTTCCTCACCATGCTGCTTGGCGGGCCGGTACTGGCCGCCCTGCTGCTACGCCTGGCGGGTTGCGCGTTTAACGCTACGCGTTTTGCGACGATAAGCATCATTGCGCTGCTTATCTGCATCGCGCTGATTATCCTGCAAAGCGCCGCTCTGGGGGATATCCACAGTTCGGTGCAGCAGGCAAGCGCGCTGGTGGCGGATTACGGCCTGCTGCAGGCGCTGCGTTTGCTGCTTATTGTGCTCGGCCTGGGCTGCTGGATTTGCCCGCTTGTTCTGCGCAAGCAGCCGCATGCGCTAGCGCTTCTGGCCGGTTTCGTGCTGGTGGGCGCAGGCGAAGTGATTGGCCGGGGTCTGTTTTACGGGCTGCATATGACCGTCGGCATGGCGGTGGCAGGATAAAATATTTACCACGCGGGGCAACCCGCGTGTTTCTGGAGTAAACATGTCTGATGCAACCTTTTTAGTCACCGCCCGTGTGCTGGGCGCGCTGTTTTACTACCCACCGGATAGCCCGCAAGCTGCGTCGCTGGTGGCGGCATTTCGCAACAATTGCTGGGCCGACGACTGGCAGCCCGGCGGGCCAGCGCTGGCACCGCTGCGTGCAGGGTTTTGCGCCGACAGTGACGAATCGCTGGAAGAGGCCTGGCAGCGCCTGTTTATCGGCCCCTGGGCGCTACCGGCTCCGCCGTGGGGTTCCGTGTGGCTTGATAAAGAGAGCGTGCTGTTTGGCGAGTCCACCCTGGCGCTGCGTCAGTGGATGCGCGAACACAACATTGTTTTCGACACCCGACAGAATGAGCCGGAAGACCACTTCGGCGCGCTGTTGCTGATGGTCGCCTGGCTTACGGAACAGGGTAACCTGGCTGCCCGCGACGCCCTGCTGGCCTGGCACCTGCTACCGTGGTCCGCGCGTTTTCTTGAGGTATTTACCGGGAATGCGCAGCACCCCTTCTGGCGCTCTCTGGGGCAACTGGCACAGCTCACGCTTAGCGAGTGGCAATCGCAACTTCTGATGCCCGTCGCGCAAAAGCCTCTGTTTCGCTGAGCATTTTCCCGGTAACCATTGCCGGGATTAACCCTACGTTTCTGTGACAACGTCACCTCATCCCTGCCTTTTTAAGATAATTCTGCAGTATCGGTATACAGCCGTTACACCATAAGGGCTAACCTCTGCCTGCGGGCAAAAAACCTCACGCAAAAGCGCCCGTCTAAACTGGTATCCTTCCCGCCCGCTTGCTATAGAACAGTGCACCCTGCCGAACATGGCATAACAACACGCAACATTGGTTGCCATAACACATGCAAACAGGGAGACACACTGCAATGCATAAATCTACGCTAACACGCGTCCTGCTGTTTATTATCGGGATCGCGGCTGTTCTGGCGCTTATTGTCTGGGGAGTTGGGCCGGAAACGCTCAAAGAGCGCAAAGTTGATTTGGTCTATCTGGGCCAGCAGCATATGTTTCTGGTCTTTAGTTCGATGTTTTTTGCCTTACTGGTCGGTATACCGAGCGGCGTGTTGTTAAGCCGTCCCGCAGCGCGCGGATTCGCCGAACATATCATGCAAATCTTTAACGTCGGCAATACGCTGCCGCCGCTGGCGGTGCTGGCACTGGCGATGGTGGTGATTGGCATCGGCGACACGCCGGCAATTATCGCTCTGTTCCTCGCCTCGTTGTTGCCGATTGTGCGCAACACCTACGCCGGGCTGTGCTCAGTTCCCCCGGCGATGCTGGAAGCCGCCAACGGTATCGGCATGACCAAATGGCAGCGGCTTTGCCAGGTCGAACTGCCCAATGCCATGCCGGTTATCCTGTCCGGGGTACGGATAGCGACCGCCATCAATGTGGGTACTGCGCCGCTGGCGTTTCTTATCGGTGCCAGCAGCTACGGCGAGATGATTTTTCCCGGTATCTATCTCAATGACTTCCCGACGCTAATCCTGGGCGCTGCTGCGACCGCGTTATTCGCCTTGATCCTTGATAGCCTGCTGGCCGCGCTTGGCCGCCTGCTTAGCCCACACGCAAGCTGATAACAATAATAAGGAAACCATATGAAACATTTATCCCGCTGGCTCGGCGCGCTGGCTTTTGCCGCCCTGTTTTGTGCCAGCGCCCACGCCAGACCATTGATTCTGGCCACCAAAGGGTTCACCGAGCAGCATATTTTGTCGGCCATGACCGTGCAGTATTTGCAAAAGAAAGGGTTTCAGGTCGAACCGCGCACCAATATCGCTGCCGTTATCTCCCGCAACGCGATGGTCAATAAACAGATAGATATGACCTGGGAGTACACCGGGACCTCGCTGATTATCTATAACCACATCGACAAACGCATGTCGGAAAAGGAGTCTTACGAAACGGTAAAACGCCTTGATGCTAAGCATGGTCTGGTCTGGCTGCAACCTGCAGCCATGAACAACACTTACGCCTTTGCGATGCAGCGCAAGCGGGCGGAAGCGGAGAATATCAACACTGTCTCTGAGATGGTGGCGAAAATTGAACACATCCGCCAGACCGATGCGAAAAACAACTGGCTACTGGGTCTGGATCTGGAATTTTCCGGGCGCAGCGATGGCATGAAACCGCTGCAAAAAGCCTACAACCTGCAGCTTGATCGCGCGCAAATCCGCCAGATGGACCCGGGTCTTGTCTATAACGCATTGCGTGATGGCTTTGTCGATGCCGGGCTTGTCTACACCACCGACGGGCGCGTGAAAGGGTTCGATTTAAAAGTGCTGGAAGATGACAAAGGTTTCTTCCCGGGCTATCAGGCGACGCCGGTGGTGCGCGAGGAAATTTTGCAGGCGAACCCGGGGCTGGCTGACGCGCTCAACACCCTCTCCGGGCTGCTCAGCAATGATGTTATTTCCACGCTGAATGCCAAAGTCGATATCGATCACCAGTCGCCGCAGAAAGTCGCCAACGATTTTCTGCGCGAAAAAGGGTTGTTGTAAGGAGAGCCTATGGACACGTTGCATTACATGATGGAAAACACCGGCTATCTGGCGAGCCTGACCTTTCAGCACCTGTGGCTGGTTTTGCTGGCGGTAGGCCTGGCGATAGTGATTGGCGTGCCGCTGGGGATTTTAATTGTCCGCCACAAGTGGCTGGCAACCCCGGTGCTGGGGCTGGCAACGCTGGTACTGACCATTCCGTCCATCGCGCTGTTTGGCCTGATGATCCCGCTGTTTTCCATGATTGGTCAGGGCATCGGTGCCCTGCCAGCAATCACCGCGGTGTTTCTCTATTCGCTGCTGCCGATTGTCCGCAACACGCACACCGCGCTGGATAGTCTGCCGCCGGGGCTTCGCGAAGCCGGTCGCGGGATTGGCATGACCTTCTGGCAGCGCCTGCGCTGGGTGGAAATCCCCATGGCGCTGCCGGTGATTTTTGGCGGCATTCGTACCGCCGTAGTGATGAATATTGGCGTGATGGCAATTGCCGCCGTGATTGGTGCCGGTGGCCTGGGGTTACTGCTACTTAACGGTATCGGCGGTAGCGATATCCGTATGTTAATTGCCGGCGCGCTGCTGATTTGTCTGCTGGCTATTGTGCTCGACTGGTTACTCAACCGCCTACAAATTGTGCTGACGCCGAAGGGGATCCGATAATGATAAAACTGGAAAATCTGACCAAACAATTTACCCAGAAAAGCGGCCAGACGATGAAGGCCGTCGATAATGTCAATCTTAACGTGCCGGAAGGCGAAATGTGCGTGCTGCTTGGCCCGTCCGGCTGCGGGAAAACCACCACACTTAAGATGATCAACCGGCTTATCACGCCGAGCAGCGGTTCGATTTTTATTAATGGTGAAGATACCAGCGGGATGGATACGGTGACCCTGCGGCGCAATATTGGCTACGTTATCCAGCAGATTGGTCTGTTTCCGAACATGACCATCGAAGAGAACATCACCGTGGTGCCGCGTATGCTGGGCTGGGATAAAGCACGCTGTAAAAACCGCGCGGCAGAGCTGATGGAGATGGTGGCGATGGATGCGAAAAAGTTCCTCCAGCGCTACCCGCGCGAGCTTTCCGGTGGGCAACAGCAGCGTATCGGCGTGATTCGCGCGCTGGCCGCCGATCCGCCGGTGTTGCTGATGGATGAACCTTTTGGCGCTGTCGATCCGATCAACCGTGAGGTTATTCAAAATCAGTTTTTAGAGATGCAGCGGAAACTGAAAAAGACCGTGATGCTGGTCAGCCACGATATTGATGAAGCGCTGAAACTTGGCGATCGTATCGCGGTGTTCCGCCAGGGGCGGATCGTGCAATGCGCAAGCCCGGACGAGCTACTGGCGAAACCTGCCAACGAGTTTGTCGGCAGTTTTGTCGGCCAGGACCGCACGCTCAAACGCCTGCTGCTGGTTTCTGCAGGTGACGTGACCGATCAGCAACCGACCCATACCGTGCGGGAGTCCACCGCCGCCGCCGAAGCCTTTATGATGATGGATGATAACGATATCCGCGCCATCACCGTGGTGGATGGTAGCGGCAAGCCGCTCGGTTTTGTGAAGCGCCGGGAAGCGCGCAATGCACAAGGCGACTGCGCCGGGCTGCTGCACCCGTTTCGCATTACCGGCAAAGCCGAAGATAATCTGCGCGTGGTGCTCTCAAGGCTTTATGAAAGCAATACCAGCTGGATGCCTATCGTTGATGAAGAGGGGCGTTACAACGGCGAGATTTCCCAGGATTACATTGCTGAATACTTAAGCTCCGGCAGAACGCGCCGGGTACTGAACATTCATAGCGATAACTAAGGCTATCCCCTCCCACGGAGGGGATTTTTTTATGCGGTGACGCGCTCGGCCACCAGCATACCGGTCACCATCTGCAAATTAATATATTTCGCCAGATCGCGCTGTTCCGGGCGCGGCAGATAAGGCAGCTCGCCCACCAGCGGTGCGGGCAGCTTTTTGCTCAGCACATTGATGATTTCAGCATAGTGCGCCAGCCCCGGATTGATACGGTTTGCCACCCAGCCAATCAGCGGTAACCCGTCGCTGGCGATGGCCTGCGCGGTGAGCAGCGCATGATTAATGCAGCCTTCCTGAATCCCCACCACCATCACGACCGCCATTTGCTCCTGCACGACCCACTCCGAGAGCGGGCGCAAATCGTTCATCAAACTGCGCCAGCCGCCCGTCCCTTCGACCACCACATGGTCAACGCTCTGACAAAGGTTCGCCAGCCCGTTTGACAACAGGGAGTAATTAATGGCGCAGCTGTGCGCGACGCTGCTCTCTTCTTCACTGAAAGCGACCGGATTTATCGCCTGATAAGGCAGAGAAAGGGAGGAAACACTTTGCAGTACCAACGCATCTTTATTGCGTAACCCTTCCGGCGTCACTTTACAGCCTTTAGCCACAGGCTTGTAACCCGCGACCGTTTTGCCGCTGGCGGCCAGCGCCTGGAGCAGCGCGCGGGACGCTACTGTCTTGCCAACAGAAGTGTCTGTACCCGTAACAAAGAAACGCTTTAGCATCACGATCCCACCGTTATTCTACGAAAATATAAGCCTGGAAAATAATTCAGTCGGGAAAGTCTAAAAGAAGTGCCGGTGCTCCGGCTTGAGGTAGCGCAATATTTGCGGTAACTGTGTAAAAATGTTAACCCTGCAACAAACGAATCAGCAGCGATCCGTTATACATCGCCTCTTTAACCAGCGCGGCTCCGGCCATCGTGCCCTGATTGGGAAATTGCGTGCTTTCCACGCTGATATGCTGGCTGTACGCGGGCAGCGCCTGCTGGCGAATGCACTGAAGAATGGCCGGGAACAGCACCTCTGACGCCGCACTCAGCGGCGAGCCAATCAGGATTTTCTGCGGATTAAACAAATTCACCATAATCGCGAGAATGCGGCCAATATTGGCCCCTACACCGCTGATGATATCTTTTGCCAGCAAATCGCCCTGGCGTGCCGCCTGACACAGCCATTCGACGCTCAACGGTTGCTGGTGCAGCATCGAGCTCATCGACTGGCTCATGCGCAGCTGCGCCAGCTCCAGCACGCTGTCGATACTGGCAATGGTCTCCAGGCAACCATGATTGCCGCAGTAGCAACGCTTGCCATAAGGATCGACCTGGGTGTGACCAATCTCCACCAGGCTGCTGCTGCCCGCATGCAGCAAGCGCCCGTCGGTGATCACCCCGGCCCCGACATAATGATCGATCACCACCTGGATAACGTCGCGCGCGCCGCGTGACGCGCCAAACAGCGCTTCGGCCATGGTCCAGGCGCTGATATCGTGCTGTAAAAAAACCGGCACGCCGGTGTGGCTCTCCAGCACTTCTCCCAGCGGCATATCCTTCACGTCTTCATAAAACGGCATGCGATGAACGATACCATGCTCGGTATCAACAATGCCCGGCAGCGTGATAGCAATGGAGGTCAGCCGTTCCAGTTTCGCCTGGTGGCGGGTAAAAAAGCTGTCGATATGGTTAATGATGCGCGTCAGCAACGGCTGCTCGTCGATAAGCGCTAACGGCAGGCACTCCTCCACCACCAGCGTGCTGCTCAGATCGCGCAGAGAAATAAAAAGCTCGCCCCGGCTCAGGCGCAGCGAGAGATAATGCCAGGCTTCGGTCTCCACCTTCAGCCCGACCGCCGGGCGACCCCGGCTGCCCGGCTCCTGAATTTCGGTTTCCTGCACCAGGTGCGCTTCGAGCATTTCACGCACAATTTTGGTGATACTGGCCGGGGCAAGTTGCGCCAGTCGGGAGAGGTCGATACGCGAAACCGGGCCAAGCTGATCAATCAGGCGATAAACCGCTCCTGCGTTGGTCTGCTTTATTTGATCAATATGCCCAGGCTGACTATCAGCAACCACCCCTGACTCCCTTATTTTCGCGCTTCGAAATAATCGTGCGGCTATGGTGAAGCACTTCGCCGGTCGCCGTCAAATATTTACCCAGGCTTGTGATTTACCGCACATTTTGCAATGACTTATGGATAAAATTCACTCAGCTGCGCTGCTCAGAAGCTGCTGGCGAAAGCGCGCCGCTGCCGCGCTCTGTTCATGATGTTTTGACCACACCAGCCACATTTCCGACACCGCATCCGCTTCACGAATGGGAACCCAGCGCATTTCATTAAGCTGCACGCGATGAAACGAGGCCGGCAAAATTGAGACCCCCATACCGGCGGCGACCAGGCCGATTATGGTCATCGCCTCACCCACTTCCTGGGCTATCACCGGTGCGAGCTGGTAACGGCGCATCAGCCCCAGGATGTCGTCATACAGCCCGGTGCCCACATGGGGATCAAAAAATACAAACGGTTCGCTCGCCAGTTCTGCCAGCGAGAGCGCCGCCTGCGCCGCCAACGGATGATCGCGATGGATCAGCGCCAGCAGCGGCTCGCGTAAAATCCGCTGCCAGGCCAGCGTATCGGGGAGCTGGGTGTTGCGCATCAATCCGAGATCCAGCGTGCCTTCATTAAGCGGCGCAATCTGCTCACGCGTGTTGGTTTCCTGCGTCAGGATATGGACATCCGGGTAGCGCTGGCGAAACGAAGAGAGCGTATCCGAGACGGCTTTGATAAACGGTGCAGACGAAGTAAAGCCAATGCGCAGCTCACCCGTTTCGCCCTGATGCAAACGGGCAGCGCGAGCGGCGGCATCGTTCACCTGGCTCAGTATCTGGCGACTGTCGGCCAAAAACTGCTTGCCTGCCGGTGTCAGCGATACGCTGCGGTTGGTGCGCGCCAGCAAACGCGCGCCTACCTGTTGTTCAAGTATCTGGATCTGCTGGCTGAGCGGTGGCTGGGAGATATTCAGCCGCGCCGCTGCATGGCCAAAATGCAGCTCTTCTGCGACCGCGATAAAGTAGCGCAGATGACGCAATTCGATATTCATATTTATCACATATCATTTGAGATTATTAATATATTAGACAGAATATTTCACTTTTCATACCCTGACTGAGTGGTAAGCCCGTCACCAGAATCACGGGTCTTTAATGAAAGGATAACGAGTGAGTCGTACAACTACCGTTGATGCAGAACTGGCAAGCGTCGTCAACGAGAAACCTGCTGTATTGCCGGGACAATATATTAAACGTGGTACCCCCCAGTTTATGCGCGTGACCTTAGCGCTCTTCTCCGCCGGGCTGGCGACCTTTGCTTTGCTTTACTGCGTGCAACCGATCCTGCCGGTGCTGTCGCATGAGTTCGGCGTCTCGCCCGCCAGTAGCAGTATTTCGCTCTCCATTTCTACGGCGATGCTGGCACTGGGCCTGCTGTTCACCGGCCCGCTGTCAGATGCTATCGGGCGCAAAAAAGTGATGGTCGCCGCTCTGTTGCTCGCCTCCTGTTGTACTCTGCTGTCCACGATGATGACCAGCTGGCACGGCATCCTGGTGATGCGCGCGCTGATTGGTCTGGCGCTCAGCGGCGTGGCGGCGGTCGGTATGACGTACCTGAGCGAGGAGATCCACCCCAGTTTTGTCGCCTTCTCGATGGGGCTTTATATCAGCGGTAACTCGATTGGCGGGATGAGCGGGCGGTTAATCAGCGGCGTCTTTACCGACTTTTTTAACTGGCGTATTGCGCTGGGGGCGATTGGCTGTTTTTCCCTCGCCTCGGCACTGATGTTCTGGAAAATTCTGCCAGAGTCGCGCCACTTCCGCCCTTCCTCGCTACGCCCTAAAACGTTATTTATCAATTTTCGCCTGCACTGGCGCGATAAAGGCCTGCCGATGCTGTTTCTGGAAGGCTTTCTGCTGATGGGATCTTTCGTCACGCTGTTTAACTATATTGGTTATCGCCTGATGCAATCCCCGTGGCTGTTAAGCCAGGCCGTCGTCGGTTTGCTGTCGGTGGCCTATTTAACCGGCACCTGGAGTTCGCCGAAAGCTGGCGTAATGACCAGTAAATATGGCCGTGGCCCGGTAATGGTTGCCTCCACCGCCATTATGCTGCTGGGCCTGCTGCTGACTCTGTTTAGCGCGCTGTGGCTGATATTTATTGGCATGCTGCTGTTTACCGCTGGATTTTTTGCCGCTCACTCGGTGGCCAGTAGCTGGATTGGCCCACGCGCCCGTCGGGCGAAAGGCCAGGCCTCTTCTTTGTACCTGTTCAGTTATTATCTGGGTTCCAGCGTGGCCGGTACACTCGGCGGCGTCTTCTGGCACAGCTACGGCTGGAACGGCGTCGGCGGGTTTATTGCCCTGCTGCTGCTGCTGGCGCTGGTGGTCGGTGGCCGCCTTCATACCCGCCTACAATAAAGACGACGCGTAATCCATGGCCCCGTTCAGGCGGGGCTACATTCACAATTAATATATATTCACGAAAATGATTCACTGAGAATATATATATCTTTCTCCCTCTTTTATTCCGCCGCTCGTTTATTATTTCCTTCACTATACTTAACGCGCATCAAAGCAAACACAACAAGGAATCGCACTATAAGGAGAAGGTAATGTGTAGCGTTTTGCATCAGTTTATTCATCAGGCAATTAATCACCCTGATAATACAGCCATAATATATGGCAACCGGCAGATAACTTACCATCAATTAGACAGACTCAGCGATCGGTTGTGCTGGCAATTACAGCAAGCCGGTATTGGTCCCGGGCATAATGTGCCGTTACTGGCGCAACTGACGCCAGAATTTATTATCGGCTTGCTGGGAATAAGCAAAAGCGGCGCCGGGTATATTCCGCTGGATAGTCACTCCTCGCCAAAACGCCTGGCGTACATTATCGGGCAAAGCGGTTCTCCGGCGATTGTCTGCTGCCATAAAGAGGGGGCCATGCGCGCTGTTTCACCCGGCCAGCGCGTGGTGCTGGTTGACCAGCCGACAGCCAGCCCCACGGTATCCGTGACGTATAACTTGCCCGGCGCTCACCACGTTGCTTACGTTATTTTTAGCTCTGACCGCACCGGTTCAGCGCATGGGGTGATGATTTCTCATGCCGCTTTGCACCATATGATTAACTGGCATAACCAGCATTTCGATCTGGATAATCTGAGCCGTGGCGCGCTCTGCAACCCGCCCGATGTGGATGTCGCCCAGAGCGAAGTCTGGTCGCCGCTGGTCTGCGGCGCAACGCTTGTGTTGCCGCAAAATAACACCGTCTGTTTACAAGCCAGCGCCCTGCACCATTTTTTGGCCGATCACGCTATCACCCATGCCTTTGTTCCCGGTGCGCTCGTCGCGCAAATGGTCAGCCTGCCGCAGCCCGTTAACCTGGCGCTACGTTATATGTTTACCGTGGGGGCGAGATGGAAACCGGTGAATCTTAAGCACGTCAATTTTCAGTTGATTAATTATTATGGCCCGCCGGAAACAACACATTTTACCACCTGTAATCCGCTCGTTTGCGCCAGCAAAAATCCGCTGGAAAGTATCGGTTTACCGATCGCCGGTGCTGAAATTTATATTCTTAACGATCAATTACAACCGGTGTCGGATGATACGCCCGGCGAAATATTTATTGCCGGGCCGGGGCTGGCTATTGGTTATTTAAATAATAACGGACTGACCAATGAAAAATTTATTATGCCAGCCTGCGCGAAGGGAAAAAGGCTTTATCGCAGCGGCGAGCGCGCACGCTGGTTAGCGGATGGCCGGGTGCAATATCTGGGGCATATTAATACTCAACTGATGTTAGCCCCTCACCCACCGGTTGCCGACAGCCGGTTATTACGCACGCTGAAAGACGATATTTATCTGGCGCGCGATATCGCAATTAAACCGTGGTTCGATGAGTATCAAATCAGAGCGCCGCACGCTATTTTTCTCACTGGCGCGACGGGATTTGTCGGATCGCATTTATTAGCCGATTTATTGCACAGCACCCAGGCACATATTTATTGCCTGGTGCGCAGCCAAAATGCCGTGCATGGCAGGAAAAAGCTCCATGACCAGCTTGCACAAAATTTTATTTCACTCAGCGATGAGTCTCTCGCCCGCATTCATGTGCTGGCGGGCGATCTTGCCGAACCCTGTTTCGGCCTGCCCTGGGATGTCTGGCAGCGTATCAGTGGCCATATCGATATCCTTTATCACTGCGCCGGCGCCGTCAACCTGGCGCAGCCCTACTCCGCGATGAAGCGCGATAATGTGCTGGGGCTGCGCGAATTGCTACGTTTTGCAGCGAATGTGCGGACAAAACCCCTCATTTTGCTGTCATCGCTGTCGGTGTATAGCTGGGATTACCTGCATACCGGCAAGCGTGTCATGCGAGAAGAGGACAATATTGATGACAACCTGCCAGCGGTCATCAGCGATAGCGGCTATGTGCGCAGTAAATGGGTGATGGAAAAAATGGCGGATTTAGCGGCCGCGCAGGGACTGCCGCTGATGACGTTCCGGCTGGGTTATGCCATCTGCCACAGCCAGACCGGTGCCAGCGCCTGGGATCAGTGGTGGGCGGGGCTGGTGAAAACCTGCATTGATACGGGCAGCACGCCGCAGTTGCAAGATCTGCGCGAAGGGCTGACTACTGTCGATTATGTGACCCATGCTATCAGCCATATCAGCCGCAACCCGCAGGCTGTGGGCCATAAATTTAATCTTGTGCATGAGGGGCAAAACAACCTGACGCTCAGCGCCTTCTTTCAGTTGCTGGAGCACTATTTCGGCTTTCACTTTTTGCCGCTACCGTTTCGCGAATGGTTAGCGCAATGGGATCGCAACACCAGCGCTCCGCTCTACCCGCTGCTTGGCTGGTTTAAAGATCAGCTGGCGGAAGGGTTGTCTGCGGTGCAGTTGTATCAGGGGGGATTTCTCGGTGATTGCAATAATGTGAAGCACTTCCTGCAAGGCAGCGATATTCACGAACCGGTATTTAGCCGCGACCTGCTGGCCAGATATTTATGCAACACCATTGGTCATCAGGCACAGGTAACGCCGTAACAAGGGAAGGTGCCCCGCATAATGCGGGGCCTGTTTTGCCCGCTAGCGAGCCTTAAAACATGGCACCAATGGACGCAGCCCCTATAAATTCACGCGCTGCATCCATCACCAACAGCGCAAAAATGACCCAGATAAACGGATTCATAATCGATGCTTGTAAAGTTTTCGTGATGGAAACGGACCGATTTAATAAAGCATGGCTTAAATCACACTTAAGCAGCATAGCAACTTTTAGCGTATTTACTTACTGAAAAGATAAATAAATCAGCAAGGTGTCGCAGAGATCACGCTTTGCAGCCAGAGAGAGAGAAACCCGCCGCAGGTTTGGCCTGTTTTTTAAGACTTTGCATTTGTGAAAGATATATGTTTGTTTTAAAAGATATTAGTAATTTATTTCTTAGCCGTCGCCTGATGCCCGGTTAACAGTGCGCGCAATGCTCACCACGACAGGCGTGAAATCTGTTTAAATAAGACAAATGGCAAACAGACGAGAACAATAATGACCTCCAACGCAAACTATCAGCAACTTGCCCGTACCTTCCTGCGCCTGTCGCGCTTTTCCCATCTCTCGGCTATCGCCAGCTGGGACATGTTCGCCATGATGCCGCCCGGCGGTAGCGCGGCGCGCGGCGAAGCGCTGGCTGAACTGAGCGTGTTGCACCACCAGATCCTGACCGACAAACAGGTCGGTCAGTGGCTGAAAGCTGCGCAGCAGGAAGATCTTAACGATATCGAGCGGGCCAACCTGCGCGAGATGACGCGCCATTATCAGGAAGCCTCATTGCTCCCCTCGTCGCTGGTCGAGTCGATGTCGCTTGCCGGGAGCAAATGCGAGCATGCGTGGCGCACCCAGCGGCCAAATAATGACTGGGCAGGCTTTAGCGCCAACCTGAAAGAGGTCGTCGCACTCAGCCGCCAGGAGGCCAGGCTGCGCGCCGAAGCCAAAGGCTGTTCGCCGTATGATGCCTTGCTTGATAAATACGAACCGGATATGACCAGCGCCCGGCTTGATGTGTTGTTCGGCGATATCAAAACCTGGCTGCCGGACTTGCTCAGACAGGCGGTGGAAAAGCAGGCGCAGCACCCCCTTCTCCCGCCACAAGGCCCGTTCCCTATCGCACTTCAGCGCGAGCTGGGGCTTGAGACGATGCAGGCGCTGGGCTTTGATTTTAACGGCGGGCGCCTGGATGTCAGCGCGCACCCGTTTTGCGGCGGCGTGCCCGAGGATGTGCGAATAACCACCCGTTACGACGAGAACGAACTGCTGAGCGCCCTGTTCGGCGTGGTGCATGAAACCGGTCATGCGCGCTATGAGCAGAACCTGCCGCGCACCTGGCCAGGCCAGCCGATTGCGCAGGCGCGCTCGACAGCGATTCATGAATCGCAAAGTCTGTTTTTTGAGATGCAGCTGGGGCGTAGCGAGGCATTTCTGCGCCGCCTGCAACCGGCGATTATCGCACGCTTTGGTATGCAGCCCGCTTTTGAAGAAAGTAATTTTATTGCGTGGAATCAGCGTGTTAAACCAGGCTTTATTCGCGTCGATGCCGACGAAGTCAGCTACCCGGCGCACGTTATCCTGCGCTATGAAATCGAACGCGCGCTGATTGATGGCGAGATTGAAGTCGAGGATATTCCCACGCTGTGGAATGAAAAAATGCAGGCGTGGCTGGGGCTTTCTACCGAAGGCAACTACCGTGATGGCTGTATGCAGGATATTCACTGGACCGATGGTGGTTTCGGCTACTTCCCGTCTTATACGCTGGGCGCGATGTATGCCGCACAGTTATTCAACGCGGCGCGTAACGCGCTGCCCGGTCTGGACACCGCCATCGCCGCAGGGGATTTCAGTGCGTTGTTCGAGTGGTTGCGGCAAAATATCTGGCAGCATGGCAGCCGGTTTACCACTGAACAGCTGATTACCAACGCTACCGGCGAAGCGTTGAATGCGGACTACTTCCGCCAGCATCTGACCCGCCGCTATTTGTAATCCCCTGCCGCCGGGCTGCGCTGCCCGGCGGTTTTGTACATTGTGTTACACGCCGACACCAATCACTCACGGAAGCGCGTCTTTGCCCCGGATATAGTGTTTTCAACGGCCCCGCAGTGGGGTTACATGAAAACCAATTCGAGGATCCTGCAATGAAAAAAGTATTAGCTCTGGTGGTTGCCGCTGCTATGGGACTGTCTTCTGCTGCATTTGCTGCTGATGCGGCCACGTCGACTCAGGCTCCGTCTGCAGCACCGACAGCCACCACGCAAGCCGCACCGGCGAAGAAAGTGCATAAGCATCATAAAAAAGCAGTTGAGCAGAAAGCTCAGGCCGCGAAAGTGAAAAAACACCACAAAGCCGCTAAAGCAGCACCTGAGCAAAAAGCCCAGGCGGCGAAAGCGAAAAAACACCACAAAGCCGCCAAACCGGCTGTTGAACAGAAAGCCCAGGCGGCCAAAAAACAGGTGAAACACGCCAAACACACGGCAAGCAAACCGGCTGCGCAACCGGCAGCTTAAGTTTTAGCTGGCCTGCGGCGTGAAATGATGCCGTCGACACTCGGCGCTGAACCTGCGGGGGAAGCGCCTTTTTTATCCGGAGGCGCTGTGATGCGACGTTATCGTTTTGAGGCTATCCTGATGGTGCTGATTATTTGCGCTATTATCGCCCTGGGTTTTTACTTTTACTAATGTAGCACGCTGATTTTACTCCCCCTTTCCTTTCGTCCCGTCTATATTTATTAACCTGGGCTTACTTTTAATAACCATAATTACCCCGCCAGAGTGTGATATGCGAAAAACTGTTGTATTGTTGGGATCGCTACTGATGTTTTCCGCACCGGGTCATGCTGATGAATCCGCCGAGGTGAAAACGTTGTTTTTCGGTAGCGACGATCGCACGCCGGTAACGAACCCGACACAGGCACCCTGGGATGCTATCGGCCAGCTGGAAACGGCCAGCGGCAATTTGTGCACGGCAACCCTGATCTCCCCGCACCTGGCGCTCACCGCCGGGCACTGTTTGTTAACTCCGCCAGAGGGCAAAATCGATAAAGCCATCGCGCTGCGGTTTGTCTCGCAAAAAGGCATCTGGCGCTATGAAATTCATGGTATTGAAGGGCGGGTCGAACCGTCGCTTGGGCGTCGCCTCAAACCTGACGGTGATGGCTGGATTGTGCCCCCTGCCGCCGCACCGTGGGATTTCGGTCTGATTGTGCTGCGCTACTCGCCCTCCGGGATAACGCCCCTGCCCATTTTTACCGGGGACAAAGCGGCGCTGACTGCCGCGTTGAAAACAGCCGACCGCAAAGTGACCCAGGCCGGTTACCCGCTGGATCACCTGCAAACGCTCTATCGCCACGAAGCGTGCATCGTCACCGGCTGGGCGCAAAACAGCGTGCTGTCGCACCAGTGCGACACCCTTCCTGGCGACAGCGGCTCGCCATTGATGCTTCACACCCCGGATGGGTGGCAGCTCATCGCCGTGCAGAGTTCTGCGCCCGCCGCAAAAGATCGCTGGCGTGCCGATAACCGTGCCATTGCGGTGACCGGTTTTCGCGACAAGCTGGAAGCACTGGCCGCAGAAGTGGAGTGAGTTAAAACTGCCGCCGCTTCAATATTTCATGCAGCGGCTTCGGCTCACTAAAATAATAGCCCTGTAGCTGGTCGCACCCGGCGAGGCGAAGCTGGCGCATCTGTATTTCGTTCTCCACCCCTTCCGCCACCACCAGCATGCCCAGCGCGCTGGCAATACGAATCGTACCGCTCACCAGCGCCGCAGCCTGGGCGTTATCATCCACCAGGCCCGCAAGGGATTTATCGATTTTAATGGTGTCAAAATTAAAGCGCCGCAGATAGCCAATGCTCGAATAACCGGTACCAAAATCATCCAGTGCGACCGCCGTACCGAGCGCTTTTAAATTAGCAATTGCCGAGCGGGCGCGTTCCGGGTTTTCCAGCACGTAAGTTTCCGTCACTTCAAGCTGCAAGCGAAACGCCGGAAAGCGACTGGTTTCCAGCACTTCAGCCACTTTATTTTCAAACTCCGGATCGCGAAATTGCGCCGGGGAGATATTCACCGATAACTTCAGATCGCTCAATGCCTGTAAATCATCACAGGCGCGGCGCAGCACAAACTGCCCCAGCGCATAAATAAGACCGCTGGTTTCCGCAATCGGGATAAATTCATCCGGCTTTAATTCTCCGGCGGCGCGCCGGGGCCAGCGAACCAGCGCCTCGACGCCGGACATCGACTGTGTGCGCGCATCAACAATCGGTTGATACCACACATCAAACTCCTGGCGCTCCAGGCCGTCACGGATATCGCTCTCAATACGCAGCTCTCTTTCGCGCACGCGGTTAAGCTCTGCATCATAGTGGGTGATGCGGGCTTTACCGTTGGTTTTTGAGTGATACATTGCAATGTCCGCCCGGCGAAACAGCTCTGAGCTGGAGCACGCTTGCAGCGTCCCGCTGGCAATCCCAATGCTGGCGCCGATATGAATCGTATGTTTACCGATACGCAGCGGAGCGCTGAGGTATTGCAGCACTTTCCCGGCAAAGTCCGTCGCCTGTTCCTGCGACCACGGCCCGCCGAGCGTGAGCGCAAATTCATCGCCCCCCATGCGCGCCAGCATGCCGTCACGCGGCACCATTTCGCGCAGGGTTTGCGCGATACTGGAAATCAGGCGGTCGCCAACATCATGGCCATAAATATCATTGACATCTTTAAAGCCATCGAGATCGATAAACACCACGCTTATCACATCTTTGCTGCCTGTCGCGCTCATTGTATTCAGATGTTCAATGAGCGCGCGGCGATTAGGTAAACGGCTCAACCAGTCGGTAAAGGCTATCCGGCGCGCGCTCTTTTCCCCTTTTGCCAGCTTATATAACCCGGCGCTGCTTAGCGTGATAAACAGCAGAATTAATCCCGCAGCGAGCAAGGCTATCTGGCGTATATTTCCCGATGCCGCACGTGCCGCCTCGGCTCCCGGCAGCTGCGGCGTCCAGTTCAGATAACCGAGCAACTCCCCGGCGGAATCGTACAAGGGCACGCTGGACTGGCTGATTTTTTTCGCGGAAAAGTGCAAATTCTTAATCTGAAACATGTCCCCAAGTTCACGAATTAGCTGCGGGCTAAGATGACGGGTGATAACCAGATAGCGGCGCATACCATCGTGCACCGGCAGGCGGTCAAGCATCGGGCGAATCAATCCAATACCGACAACGGCCACGCCTTCACGCGTACGGGTCATGCCTGCGTAAATATTTTTTCCGGAAGGCAGGCTCCCGGCATTATTACGGATAAGCGCGGCCAGCCCCTCGCCAAAAAAGCCCAGGTTGCGCTCGGTAAAGTTCTCGCTACGAAATGATCCCCACAGCACGGTAAAATGTTCGTCGAGAATAAACGTCCCGTCATAAAGATTGTTAACTTTATAATCTGCGCCCCAGGTAGAATAAAGCCACTCACGATCAATCTGCGGGCGATAAAGTTTGTCGACCGCATCGTCCCACACTGAATTATCAATGACTAATGACCAGATACGGTTAACCGATGTCTGGATAGCGCCCTGCACAGATAATGCGCTGCGCTGGGCGTCTATTTCATTGGCACGGGTGCTGATTAAATGCAGCGAAAGATAAAGCAGTGCAATAATAGAAATAATCAGGCCGCTGCCTGCCAGAAAGATCATAACGAACAATGTTCGTGCCGTCGGGATGTTTCTCCAGCTAAATGGATTTAACATGTTACTGTTTGTCCCGAAATTGACTGGGTGATTATTCCTAAGCGTAATACAGCCAGCAAATTTCGCTGCGCCGGATCAGGCGAACTTGAGCAACATCATTCCCAGCAGTAATAGCAGCAGCCCTGCCCAGCCTTTCACATTCAGGCGCTGATTGAAAAGGATCCAGCCCGCGGCAAGCGTGGCGACAATGCCAAAACCGCCCCAGAGCGCATACGCCACGGCCAGATCGATCCCTTTTACCGCCTGCGAGAGCGCGCTGAATGCCGCCAGCACCGCCAGTAACGACCCGCAACCATAGCGCTTGCGGCGAAAGCCGTCGGAATATTTCAAAAAGATATTGGCAAGGATTTCCAGCACAATGGCTAACGCCAGCCATGCACCATGCATCCACTCAAACTGAGACATGATGATGCTCCTGGCCAGGCGCTTTACAGGTTCCCGACTTAATCAGCAAAACCCCGGTTACCAGCGCTGCCAGCCCCGCTCCTTTCATTAAGGAGAGCGGCTCATCAAATAACACCACACTAAATAACGTAATCAGCAAAATACCGACACCTTCCCATAATGCATAGGCTACGCCGAGCGCTATTTTTTTAACGGCAAATGCCAGCAAAATATAAGAAAGGGCAATCATCACCAGCATAAAAATATAACCTGAGTGATTATCGCTGGTACTTGCCCATTTCATGGATAACGTACCGGTAATTTCAGCAACAATCGCTAATGCTAACAATAACCAATAAAACATTTGTTTCTCCAGCTTAAAAATAGCACGCGTTACGGCTTACCATGGCGTAAACCGAAAAATAATGAGCACCGCGCATAGCGCAGATGTTACAAAGCCGGAGAAAACTAAAGTGCGGAGCGCCAGTACCGATCGTCTGTCGGCGGGCAGCAAGAGACGTGCAGATTTAAAACTGAGATGAAGGTGTCGAACGAAATGTCCATATTCTTACAATTATTATCCGCGCATTGCTTCTCATCGTGGCGGATTAAAACTGCTCATGGTAGCTAAACGTATTTCATTTTTAGCACAGGCACCGAATGAACTCAAAGAATTTTCAATTCTTTACGCCGTAATAGCGGGCCGCCATTTATTTGCGGCGGCCTTTAATCTTTTTACCGTTGAGCATTATCTGAACTGATCCGGGCCTCTGCCAGTAAATTCCAGGACGATATAAAGAGCGCTGCAATCATTGGCCCTAACACAAAACCGTTAATACCGAAAAATTCCAGACCGCCAATCGTTGTTAACAGGATCAAATAGTCCGGCATCCGCGTATCTTTACCCACCAGCAGCGGGCGCAGAATATTGTCAGCCAGCCCGACCACCACCACAAAGTAAACGGTCAGCAAAATAGCGGTCATCAGCTCGCCGGAGGCATAAAGAAAAATCACTGCCGGAACCCAGACAATCGCTGTACCGACCGCCGGGATAAGCGACAGTACCGCCATCAGCGAAGCCCACAGCACGATACCGTTAAAGCCAGCAAACCAGAACCCGATACCGCCGAGCGCCCCTTGCACAATCGCGACCACCAGCGTGCCTTTCACCGTCGCGCGCGCAACACCGGCAAATTTCAGAAACAGGCGACGCTTGATTTTCACAGACAGCGGCACCGCCTCGAAAATTTTACGCACCAGCACGGCACCATCTTTTAATAAAAAGAACAGCAGATAGACCATCAAACAAAAGCCGATAGTAATGCCGACCGTGCCTTTGCCAATAATCACCGCGCTCCCCGCCAGATAGCGGCCAACGCTTAACGCAACGCCGGAAAGTTTTTCACGTATAGACGTAACTGAATCGAAATCATTATCACGTAGCCAGGCTTTTGCCCACTCAGGAAGATGTGCAATACCATCGCTCAACAATTGCGGCAAATTGGTCGCGTTATTTTGCAAACGTTGATACAGACTGTTTATTTCAAATGCCAGCGAAGAGAGCACCATCATCATAGGAATAAACACAATCACGCATATCAACACCACCGTGATAAGCGAAGCCAGGCCATGACGCCCACGCAAAATTGCGGATAATCGTATACGTAACGGATAAAAAATGAGCGTCAGGATCACCGCCCAGATAATGGCAGAATAGTACGGCTGGATAAGCGTAAAAAACGCCGCACTGACCAGTAACAACAGCACGATAAAGAAAAAATTATTGGTTCTAAGCGTCGTCATGCGAGCCGTCCCGTGGTGAAATAATCGTACAGTGTAGTGATTTAGCCATTGATTGTAAAAACATTAACTATATTCCGGAGCAGAATTAACTTACTGTATTTTATTTATAATTATTCCAGTTAGTTGCCTGCACTGACTAATAACATCAGATATTTCTCTGCAAGGATTAATCAACAGAGGGAAAGCGTTTTATAAAGGCTCTGTGTGTTGCCGCTTGTTGCTGCATTTTTTAAGCAAGGATGCTTGAACATGAAAGGGGTTAAGCTATACTGTATATAAATACAGTATAACAAATTATTCATAACCATTATGACCACCAGCGCGTTCCCCAGCCCGGCAGCAGATTACAGCGAAGATGCGATTGACCTGGTAAAACACCTTATCGCCCATCCATCGGCCACGTATGTGATGCGGGCCACGAGTGATGCGATGCGCGATGCGGCGATCCTGCCAGGATCGCTGTTGCTGGTGGATACCAGCCTGCAAGCCAATGATGGCGATATCGTCGTTGCGCGGCTGTTAAGCGGCTTTACCGTCAAGCGCCTGCGCCTGTCGCCCCGCCCCAGGCTTGTGGCGGATAACCCGGCACATCCTGTGGTTAATATTGATGAAGAAGAAGGCATCCATATCGTCGGTGTCGTCACCACTGTTATCACCATGCCGCGCCGCACGCGATGATTGTGACTGCGTTTTCCGGCGCGGGAGCTGGTGCAAACTCTCCGTCTTATTCCCCCTGTATGATGTGGTTTTCCCCGGATTTTTGCAGGAAAGCACGTTATGAGCAGACGACGGGTGTTGATAATAGAAGATGATGCCGATGCAGCAGGCGTACTTGAGGCTTATCTACAACGAGAAAACTACGCGATTGCTATCTCCGGCGATGGGCGCGCCGGGCTGGAGATAGCCCGCCAGTGGAAGCCGGACATTATTTTGCTGGATGTCATGTTACCGTCGATGAACGGCACGGAAGTGCTGGCCGCCCTGCGTCGCGACGGGCAGACGCCGGTTATTATGATAACCGCGATGGGCGGGCTGCCTGATAAAATCGGCGCCCTGCGCTACGGTGCGGATGATTACATTGTCAAACCTTACGACCCGCGCGAAGTCGTGGTGCGGGTGCAGGCCGTACTGCGCCGCTACCATATGCCGTCCGTGAGCGAGGAGCGCCTGCGCTGGCAGGGGCTGGAAGTGGACACCGATGCGTTCACCGCCGTGGTTTCCCGTGATGGCGCAAAGCCCCATCTCCTTGAGCTGACGCCGACAGAATTTTCCCTGCTCACGCTCCTGATGCGCGCTCCGCTTCGCGCCCATTCCCGGCTCTGGCTACTGGAACAGTGTCTGCCGGAAAGCGATGCGCTGGAGCGTGTGGTCGATACCCATATTTCTAATCTGCGCAAAAAGCTTGAAGCGGCAGGCATAACCGACGTGCTGCTGAACGTGCGCGGCGTGGGCTACAGGTTCAGGCAGCCATGAAAACAGCCGCTCATCACTCCTTATGGCGCTGGATATTTATCCGCCTCTCGGTCTTTTCCATCGTTACCGTGTTTATGTTTGTTGCTTCCATCTGGCTACGTTATGCCTTGCAGGCCGTGTGGCTCAAACAACAGATGCCGCCTGCCATTCGCGAGGAATACGCGCTGATAAAGGCCAATCCGCCACAGGATCCGACGCGCTTTCATCAGATTGTCGATCGCTGGTGGGGCGTGCAGTACGCCGACCCGAATATCGCCTCTGGCGACTGGATGACCATTGGCGTGCTGATAATCGTCCTGATCCCGTGCCTGATATTCTGGGGACTGAAAACCGTTCACCCCCTCGCCGTGCAGTTCAGTCGCTTAACCGCTGCCGCACACGATGTTGCCAGCGGCAATTTTACCGCTCAGGCGCAGCCGTTAAAAAATGCGCCCGCCGAGCTGATGGATTTAGTGCATGACTTTAACCACATGACCACGCAACTGGCCCGTTATGACCGGGAGTTGCGCGCCTCGCATGTGGCGATGGCGCACGAAATCCGCTCGCCGTTAACCGCGGCGATGGGGCGTTTACAGGGCATTATGGATGGCATCTTTGCCGCCGATGCACAGCAGCTGGCAATGATCATGAAGCAGCTGCAACTGCTTAACCGGCTGGCGGATGATCTGCAACTGTTATCCCTGGCGGATGCAAACCACCTGCCGCTCGATAAAAGCCGCTTTGATATCACCGCGCTGTTGCAGGAGAGAGTGAGCTGGCTGCGATCGCGGGCACAACAGGCTGGGGTTGACATTACGCTTGCCGGGAGTTGTTGCATGATAACCGCCGATGCCGGCAGAATCGGCCAACTTGCCGCCATTATTATCGAAAATGCCCTCTCCTATGCCCACGAAGGTAAAAAACTGCTGATAACCGTCACACCGCAGGCTCGTGCGGTGGAGATTATTTTTCGCGACTTCGGCCCCGGCGTCTCTGCGGCGTTTCTGGAGACCATGTTTGAGCGCTTTACCCGCGCCGATACCTCCCGCGCCCGCCACTTTGGGGGCAGCGGTCTGGGGCTGTCTATCGCCCGCGCCATCTGCACCGCTCACCAGGGAGAAATTAGCGCCGCATGCATAGCAACGCAGGGCCTGGCTATCACGGTGCGCCTGCCCTTAACAAACCCTTGATACAATCTACAAGGAATCTGCATAAAGCCTGCGTTAACTGATGTCATTACGGTAAGGAATCACCATTATGACAAGCACATTAACCTCCAGGCTAAAAAAACATAAACCCTGGCTGCTGTTACTCGCAGCCTCCTCGTTTGGGCTGCTGGTCGCCATGCTTTTGCACGGCTGCGGCGGGCAATATCAGGAACAGGCTCCGCCGCCCCGCCCCGTTAAATTTATGGTGGTGCCGCCGCCATCATCACAGGATGCGCAGCAACGCGTCGGGGAGATCCACGCCCACGACGAAGTGGCGCTGGGCTTTCGTGTTGGCGGTCGTCTTATTACGCGTGCGGTGGACGTTGGCGCCAGGGTTAAGGCCGGGCAGGTGCTGGCAAGCCTTGAAAGCAAGACCACCGATAATGAGTTACTGGCTGCCAGCGCATCGCTTGACAGCGCGCGCGCCGAAGAGCGCGTCAGTGCGGCAAATCTACGCCGCATGAAGCAGCTGATGCCCTCCGGCGCGATAGCCATTGCCGAACTGGACAAAGCGCAAGCTGAGTGGCAAGCCGCCGCCGCAAAACGTAAAAGCGCCGAGGCCAGCCTGCGCATTGCCAAAGAAAATGTTGACTGGTCACAGCTCATTTCCCCGGCTGACGGTATCATTACCACCGTCAGCGCGTCCGTCGGCCAGGTGCTCAGCGCCGGGCAAAATGTCGCCACGCTGGCGGCAGGCGATGCGCGCGACGCGGTATTTGATATTGCCTCGCCAGATGAGTTACATAACCCGCCCGCAAAGCGGTTTAGGGTGTCATTGCTGGCATCGCCTGCAGTGCAATCCTCTGCTCTTTTTCGCGATATCAGCCCCCAGGCCGACAGTAAAACCCGGACCTGGCGCGTACGGCTGACGCTTCAATCGCCGCCTTCCGCTATGGCACCCGGCGTCAGCGTGCAGGCTGCGCTGGGCGACGCCGGGCCGCCGGTCATCGCCTTGCCCGCCTCGGCGCTGACCCGTTCAGGCTCGCTCCCCGCCGTATTTATTATTGATGAGCAGCGCCAGCAGCTTGCGCTGGCTCCGGTCGTACTGAGCAGTTTTTCGCCCACACACATATTTGTTAGCCGGGGCCTTGCGCCGGGTAATAAGGTGGTGACAGCCGGGGTCATAAAGCTGCGCGCCGGTGAAAAAGTCCCGGCGGGAGAGGCGAGCGAATGAAAGGTGTTAACTTTTCGTCCTGGGTTTTTGCGCACCCGCAGTGCGTGGTGTTTTTTATTCTGCTGATTATGGCGACCGGAGTACAAAGCTATCAGCTGTTGTCGCGTAATGAAGACCCGGAGTTCACCATCAAGACCGCCGTTATCTCGGCCCAGTGGCCCGGCGCAACGCTACACGACACGGTAAATTTTGTCACCGATCCGCTGGAGAAAAAATTGCAGGCGATCCCGTGGCTGGATTTTGTTGAAAGCGAGACCCGCAGCGGCCGCACGGTGATCTTCATTAATCTGCGTGATGATACGCCCCCGGCTCAGGTAAAGGACATCTGGTATCAGGCACGTAAAAAGATGCAGGATATCGGCCCGACGCTGCCCCAGGGCGTCATTGGCCCGCAAGTGGATGATGAATTTGATGACACGTTTGGCACGATTTACGCCTTCACCCGCGATGGGTTTAGCGCCCGCGAGTTACGCGACCGTGTGGAGTTACTGCGCCGCGAGTTGATGTCGCTACCGGACATCGGAAAAATTCGCCTGCTGGGTGAGCAGGATGAACAAGTGGTGATTGCCTTCTCTGCGCGCAAAATGGCCGGTATGGGGATCACGCTTGCGCAAATTACCGACGCGCTTGAGGCGCAGAACGCCATCACGCCTGCGGGCACGGTACGTACCGCGCAGGAAAATATCGCCCTGCGCGTCACCGGCGCGTTTACCTCGCTTGAGAGCCTGCAAAATATCATCCTGCATATTGACGGCAATTATATCCCGCTGCGCGATATCGCCTCCGTCAGTCTGGAAGATAAAGAGCCGCCCGCGCCGCTGTTTCGCGTGAACGGGCAACCGGCAATGGGTCTGGCTATCTCAATGGCCGCCACGGGGAATATGCTTGAATTCGGCCAGGCGCTGAAAGCAAGGATGGAACATATTCGCCAGACATTACCGCACGGCATTGAAATGATCCGCGTTGCGGATCAGTCGGAGGTGGTCAGGCTTGCGGTGAAAGATTTTGTTCGCGTGCTGGCAGAGGCGGTGCTTATTGTACTGGCGGTCTCATTCGTCTCACTTGGACTGCGCGCCGGGCTGGTCGTGGCGGCGGCGATTCCGCTGGTGCTGGCCATGACATTTAGCATGATGCTGGCGTGCGATATTGGCCTGCAGCGTATCTCGCTGGGCGCGCTTATCATTGCCCTTGGCTTGCTGGTCGACGATGCGATGATAACGATAGAAGCGATGGTGACGCGGCTCGAAGCGGGCGACAGCAAGCAGGATGCGGCGATTTATGCTCTGCGCTCGACGGCGTTCCCGATGCTGACCGGTACGCTGGTAATGATTGCCGGATTTATTCCCGTGGGGTTTGCCGCCTCCAGCGCCGGGGAGTATTGCTTCACCCTTTTTGCCGTGGTGCTGATAGCCCTGAGCTGCTCCTGGCTGGTGGCTATTTTCTTCTCGCCGCTGACGGGCGTGTGGATCTTACCCGGCGATGTACAAAAACAGGGGAAACCGCCCTCCAGGCTGCGCCGGGGCTATCGCCGGGTGCTGGAGACGCTGCTGCGCCATCGTGGAGCAACGGTGACCACCGCCCTGCTGCTTCTGCTGTTATCCGGTGCGGCTACCCAACTTTTGCAGGGCGGTTTCTTCCCGCCGTCCGATCGCCCGGAACTGCTGCTTAACCTGACGCTACCGGGCAATGCCTCCCGACAAGAGACGGAACGCCAGACCCGCAGGCTGGAGGCAATATTGCGGGATAACCCCGACATTGCACATTTCACCTCCTGGGTTGGCAGCGGTGCGATCCGCTTTTATCTGCCGATGGACGTCGCGCTGGAAAACGAAAACATTGCGCAACTGGTGATTGTGGCGAAAGATTTAGCCGCGCGCGATCGCCTGGCGCACCAGCTCAGCGCCCTGCTTTCCCGCCAGTTTAGCGATATTGTCGCCAGAGTCTCTGCGCTGGAGCTTGGCCCGCCGGTAGGCTGGCCGGTGAAATACCGCGTCAGCGGGCCGGATTACGCCCACGTTCAGCGCTACGCCCGCGAACTCAGCACGCGCATTGCGCGCGAGCCGGATACCCGCGAAGTCAATATGACCGCCGGTGAACCGGAACGGTTGATAACCCTGAAGGTCAATCAGACCGCGGCGCGGGCGGTGGGCATCTCCTCTGCAAGCCTCGCCAGCGAACTCAATACGCTATGGACCGGGACGACCGCGACGGCTATTCGCGACGGTAACCGCTTAGTGGATGTCACGCTGCGCGCGAAGGATGAGGAGCGCCAGGATCTGCAGAGTTTTTCGTCGCTTATCCTCACTACAGGCGATAACCGCAAAATCCCTCTGAGCGAAATTGCCACACCCCAGTGGGGCATTGAGGACCCGCTGATCTGGCGACGCCAGCGCCTGCCGCTGGTCACCGTACAGGCTGATATCGCGCCGGGTTTGCAGGCAGAAACGGTATCCAACGCGCTCGTCCAGACGGTTGACGCGTTACGGAGCGCGCTGCCCGCAGGCTACACCATAGAAGAAGGCGGCACGGTGGCGGAATCGGCAAAAGGTAATCGCTCCGTATTTGCCGTGCTGCCTTTCGCGTTTGCCATCACCCTGACGCTGCTGATTATCCAGTTACAACGCGTTTTGCTGGTATTGCTGGCGCTGTTTATGGCCCCTTTTTGCCTGCCGGGCGTGGTGCTGCTGATGCTGCCAACCGGCACACCGATGGGGTTTGCCGCTATTCTCGGCATCATTGCCGTAGCCGGAATGATAATGCGCAACGCCGTGATCCTGATTAGCGAGGTCGGCCACAGCGTGCGCGACGGGCTGGGCACCGACACCGCCATTATGCGTGCAGCAGAGCACCGGGCAAGGCCGATTATGCTCACGGCTTCAGCGGCCATTCTTGGCATGTTACCGATTGCCGGTCAGGTTTTCTGGGCACCAATGGCCTTTGTCATCATCGGTGGGTTGCTGGCCGCCACGCTGGTGACGCTCACCGTCCTGCCGGTTTCCCTGAGCCTGGTACTCCAGGCAGAAGAAAAAATACGCGCACTGCGTATGCAAAGCTTGCATCATGAAAAAAATCATTAATAATACTGTCTATATATACAGTATAGAGAGGTGCAAAAAATGTATGCACTCGTTGATGTGAACTCGTTCTACACCAGCTGTGAGACCGTCTGGCGTCCCGATTTAACCGGTAAACCGGTAGTAGTGCTGTCAAACAATGACGGTTGTGTTATCTCACGCTCGCCAGAAGCCAAAGCGCTGGGTATCTCCATGGCTGAGCCATGGTTTAAGCAAAAAGAGACGATAGCGCGTTGTGGCGTGGCGGTGTTTAGCAGCAACTATGCGTTGTATGGCGATATGAGCCACCGGGTAATGAGCGTGCTGGAGGAGCTATGCCCGCGCGTGGATATTTATAGCATCGATGAAGCGTTTGTCGATCTTCACGGTATTACGCCGCTGAAAGCCTTTGGTCACCAGCTGCGCAAGGCGGTTTACCAGCGAACGATGCTCACCGTTGGCGTGGGGATTGCGCCAACCAAAACCCTGGCCAAGCTGGCTAATTTCGCCGCCAAAAAGTGGCCGGTGCAAAGTCGCGGCGTGGTGGATTTATCATGCCAGGCGCAGCAGCACAAGCTGATGGCCGCCCTGCCGGTCGATGAGGTGTGGGGAATTGGCCGCAGGCTGGGTAAAAGGCTTTGCGCGATGGGTATCGACACCGTGCTGAAACTGGCGCAATGCGACCTGTGGTTTATTCGTAAAAATTTTAGCGTGGTGCTGGAGCGCACGGTGCGTGAATTACGCGGTGAGCCCTGCCTGGCGTTTAATGAATTTGCGCCGGATAAGCAGGAGATAATCAGCTCCCGCTCTTTTGGCAAACGTATCAGTGATTACCCTTCGGTACGCGAAGGTGTCTGCCACTGGGCAGCCAGAGCGGCAGAAAAACTGCGGGCCGGGCACCAATATTGCCGATATGTCGGCACCTTTATTAAGAGCAGCCCGCACGATCCGCAGGAACCTTATTACAGTAACAGTGCCGGACTCTATTTACTGACACCGACCCACGATACCCGCGATATTATCCACGCGGCCACTCATTGCCTGGATATTATCTGGAAGCAAGGGCCGCGTTATCAAAAAGCAGGCGTCATACTGGGCGATTTTTTTAGCCAGGGCGTCGCCCAGCTTAATTTATTTGATGATTATTCACCGCGCGCAAATAGCGATGCTTTAATGCAGGCGATCGACACAATAAATAAAACCGGCAATACGCTGTGGTTTGCCGGCCAGGGCATCACCCCGGCCTGGGCGATGAAACGCGAGATGCTCTCTCCGGCCTGGACCACGCGCCTGAACGATGTCCCGCCGGTACACTGACCCGTGCGGCTTGCTATCGCTACGCTGGCAGCTGGCGCTTGCGAGTGGACAGGCTTGAGTCAGGTTAGCGGCTGCGTTTGGCGTGGCGCTCCCAGTTATCCTGCTTCGCCTGAGCAGATTTACGTAGCGCGACATAACAGGCCCCGCTACCGCCGTGGTGCGGCAACGCCGTGCAAAACGCCTGCACATCATCGAACTCGCCTAACCAGCGCGCCAGGTAGCTGCGCACAATATTAGCGTGAGAGGTGTCTTCTCGCCCCTTCCCGTGGATAATCAGGACATTACGTAACCCTGATTGCCTGACGTCATGCATAAAGCGAAACAGCATCTGGCGGCACTGCTCCACCGGCTGGCGCAGCAAATTTAAACTGGCCTGTTGGGTATATTTGCCTGCGCGTAGTTTATCAATAACGCCGTTTTGCAGGCCTTCGCGTTTAAATTCCAGCGGCGTATCAAGCGGGATGATGTCGAGAAAACCGGTGGTTAAAAAATTATCCAGCTGCAAAGCATCAACGCGTTGCGTCTCGCGGGCCTGGCGACCCGGCTGCCAGAGCACATCCGTGTTGCGCTTCAGGGGCTGGACATCCTCCATGGCGTCAAGAAAAAGAGATTTGTCGTCAGGGTTCATGGGACAGTCCTCCGGCTACTGCTGAGCAAATACTATAGCCGGGGTACCCTGCTCCCACAATCTCTTCGACCGATTTATTAGTTGCACAACAGCATATCATGCATTAAATATGGCAATGTTTTTAATGACACTTAACTTAAACTTTACCCGCATTAATATATGAGATTTGCGTTAAATGATTGTGAAATCAATCACCAAATTGAATTTGAAATATTACTGCAAAACACTATAACTATATTAACCGCGCAAGGAATAATTCTATCAAATAATCGAAAGGATGCATTGCTGTGTGTACTGTAGGGTCTGGCGGATGTCGGCAGACCCTATTTTTTTAAATATTTGTGAAAATATATCATCTATTAAATATCACCGACATTTGAAGATTAAATTTCTCACTCAGCGCATGCCCTTTTGGGGTATAGCTCCCGCTTTTACAGCGTGATAAATTAGCGCAGCCTGTTACTGAAAGGATTCCCTATGCTGACGTTGCTTGAAGATAAAATCTCTACCCCGCTTGGCCCGTTATGGGTTCTGTGCGATGAAGCATTGCATTTGCGCGCGGTCGAATGGGAAGAGCACAGCGACCGTATGGAACAGTTGCTCAATATTCATTACCGTAAGGAAGGCTATCAGCGCGTCGCGGCACATAACCCCGGTGGACTCAGCCAAAAGCTGCAGGATTATTTTGACGGCGACCTGGCCGTTATCGATACCCTGCCGACCGCGACCGGCGGTACGCCATTTCAGCGCGAAGTGTGGCAAGCGCTACGCTCAATCGCCTGCGGTCAGGTGATGCACTACGGGCAACTGGCGCAACGGCTTGGGCGTGCCGGTGCTGCACGAGCCGTCGGTGCGGCTAACGGCGCAAACCCGGTCAGTATCGTTGTTCCCTGCCATCGCGTGATTGGCCATAACGGCACGCTGACGGGTTATGCGGGCGGTGTACACCGTAAAGAGTGGTTGCTGCGGCATGAAGGCTACTTTTTATTGTAGGAAAAACCGCTAAATTACCATTCATTTCAAGGTATTTCGTATCACGTCCGCTGATGAAATGAAGGAATTTCAACGAGATGATACCCGCCCAGCCCCTGCGTTTTTTCTTAGTCGTTTTGATAATCATGGATTGACGTTTTACCAGGCTTACGTGCTCAGCAAAAAGATGGTAAAATTGACCAATATCAATTACGGCTTGAGCAGACTTATGATCCCGGAAAAGCGAATTATACGACGCATACAGTCTGGCGGTTGTGCAATCCATTGCCAGGATTGCAGCATCAGTCAGCTTTGCATCCCTTTTACCCTTAATGAACACGAGCTGGATCAGCTTGATAATATCATTGAGCGTAAAAAGCCCATCCAGAAAGGTCAGACGCTGTTTAAGGCTGGGGATGAACTGAAATCACTTTACGCTATCCGCTCCGGTACGATTAAAAGCTACACCATTACCGAGCAGGGCGATGAACAAATCACCGGCTTTCATCTGGCGGGCGATTTAGTCGGTTTCGATGCTATCGGCACCGGTCACCACCCCAGTTTTGCCCAGGCGCTGGAAACATCCATGGTTTGCGAGATCCCGTTCGAAACGCTCGACGATCTGTCCGGTAAAATGCCGAACCTGCGCCAGCAGATGATGCGTTTGATGAGCGGCGAAATCAAAGGCGACCAGGATATGATCCTGTTGCTGTCGAAGAAAAATGCGGAAGAGCGTCTGGCGGCATTTATCTATAATCTTTCCCGCCGTTTTGCGCAGCGTGGTTTCTCTCCGCGCGAGTTTCGCCTGACCATGACCCGTGGTGATATTGGTAATTATCTTGGCCTGACGGTTGAAACTATTAGCCGCCTGCTGGGCCGTTTTCAGAAAAGCGGAATGCTGGCGGTGAAAGGTAAATACATCACCATCGAGAACAGCGATATGCTGGGGCAGCTCGCCGGTCATTCGCGCAACATAGCCTGATTTTTTTCCTGCCTTATAACCTTTTGCCGGACATCCTCTTTTTTCTGAATTGTTGATCCGGCAAAGGGTTTTCCCTGTTTCATTGCGTTCTTATAGGTTATCTTTTAATTACAGACTGTGGTGACAGATGTAAGGAGACCCTGTATGGCTAAGTATCAAAATATGCTGGTCGCTATCGACCCGAATCAGGACGATCAACCAGCGTTACGGCGTGCTGTATATTTGCATCAACGAATCGGTGGCCGGATAAAAGCCTTTTTACCCATCTATGATTTCTCATATGAAATGACCACCCTTCTGTCTCCTGACGAACGTACCGCTATGCGCCAGGGCGTTATTAGCCAGCGCACCGCGTGGATCCGCGAGCAGGCAAAATATTACGTCGAGGCTGGCGTACCAATTGATATTAAAGTGGTGTGGCATAATCGCCCTTTCGAAGCCATTATTCAGGAAATTATTTCCGGTGGTCACGATCTGCTGTTGAAAATGGCCCATCAGCACGACAAACTCGAGTCGGTAATATTTACGCCAACCGACTGGCATTTGCTGCGTAAATGCCCCTGCCCGGTATGGATGGTAAAAGATCAGCCGTGGCCGGAAGGCGGTAAAGCCATCGTTGCGGTGAATCTCGCCAGTGAAGAGATTTACCATAACTCGCTGAACGAAAAGCTGGTGAAAGAGACGCTGCAACTGGCCGAGCAAGTCAACCATACTGATGTGCATCTGGTGGGAGCCTATCCCGTGACGCCCATTAATATCGCTATCGAACTGCCGGAATTCGATCCCAGCGTGTATAACGACGCGATCCGCGGTCAGCATTTACTGGCGATGAAAGCGTTGCGGCAGAAATTTTCCATTGATGAAAAACATACTCACGTTGAAAAAGGGTTACCTGAAGAGGTTATCCCGGATTTGGCTGAACATTTGCAGGCGGGCGTGGTGGTGCTCGGCACTATCGGTCGCACCGGCCTTTCGGCCGCGTTCCTGGGCAATACCGCCGAGCAGGTTATCGATCATTTACGATGCGACTTGTTGGTTATCAAGCCGGATGATTTTCAGTCCCCTGTCGAGCTTGATGACGAGGAAGACGATTAAGCAGAAACCCGCCCTCCGGCTAACACCATTCACTTAAGATGTTTTGAGTGAACGGGATACCGGGTTTTTGATATTCGAACGGTCCTCTTTTTGGGCCGTTTTCTCTTTTCCGGCAGGATAAATTGCTTCACATTCTCCCGCATTTTCTTCAGCTTCGTCGGGATCGTCCCCGGTTTACCCAGTGAGCACCAGATAAGTTCATCCTGGATCAGCCTCATCGCCATCACGAAGCTTATTCGCAGTGGGGCTACCTTCGCTTCCCGCGCTATCTGACTCATCTCCATCCTGATCAGATTACAGGCCGTCAACAGACCCCCTATTTCCTGGTAAATACCGCTCACTTTCTGGCTGCGTAACAGCGTGGCAGTGCTCAACTGGAACTGCTTCAGCTCTCCGTAGCCGTTTTCTGTGCTCCACCGCTCCTGATACACATAACGCAGCGAGTCTGCCGGATACTGCTCCGGCCCGGTCAGAGAACTGATAAAACCTTTGTAATCGCCTGATTCATCCTCACATTCTATTAGTCGGGCCCGCCAGTATTCAGGCAGAGAGCTGTCCTGTTTTCGGGCCTGCGGTGAGACCTGCATTTCCACAAGATGGTCTCCTTCGCCGTAGGTTTCCACTACCCGATATTTCGTGTTTCCCTTCAGCGGAACCAGCCAGTGCGCATCATGCTGTCTGCGTTGCCAGTTAATCAGTAACTCTGCTGATAAGTAGCAGCGGTCAAACAGGGTCAGGCTTTTCGCCTGCGGCGATAACTGCTTCGCGTAACTGACTTCGCCGGTATTTGCCGGACCGAATTTCACGTCATGGATCAACCGGCTGCGCAGTGACATCATGGCGCACAGCCTGACCATCGGGTACTCAGTGTGTCTGTCCGGACGATGCTTTATGTACTCAAAATGGTCTGCAAGTTCGGGCATATCGGGCGTGCGAAAAAGCGTTCCATCAACGGCAAAAAGCTGTAAGCCGTGCCAGAGATCGTCTTTATCTTCCTGCTGAATCCAGTGGCTGGCCGTCAGGGAAAACAGCTCCCGGAGAGGTTCATCGCTGAGCCTCTGACGGACCTGGGCGATGGAGCTGGCTGCAAGCGTGTCCCTTCCTGCGAACTCAGGACGAGGTCAAGTTTTGTCACAACGTCCGTGATGGGGCGGTCGCGGTACAGTCCCATCCCGACAATCAGCCAGACGACGAGCTCTGCGGGGAACTTGCGCTTGCGGATACTGGCTTTATTTGTTGATTCAAGGACCTGAGAAATCCATTCAAGAGGAATGGCCTTCTGGAAACAGGAAAGTGAAGCGGGTTCGGCCCAGGTCTGGGTATCATCAAGCCAGGTTGAAAGCATAAAAAAGCCCCATCAGAAAATTGATGAGGCTATTGTCGGCTACCCGCCGGATCGTTCAACCGATCATTTTGCTTAACCGATCGGTGTTAGCCCTCCGGCGGGTTTCTTTTATGCGCTTGCGCGTTGTGCGCTACGTTCAAACGCCAGCCCACCTTTAAGCACAGTGACCGGCATCGCCAGATTGATATCCTGCTCCGCCAGCCCTTCCATGATGCGGATATTAATTTCCTGCTGGATATCCATATATTTGTTGTAATCCGCCGTGTTCACAATATGCACGACTTCAAAATTCAGGCGATCGCTGCCAAAACCCAGGAAATGCGCGCGGTCGAATTTGGTTTCGCCAACGCCAGTGATAATGTCGCCAACCATCTGCCCGACTTTGCGTAATTTTTCCGGCGGCGTATTCAACGCCAGACCAAATGTGAAGACGATACGTCGCGTTTGCATCCGTTTGTAATTATGCAAGGTTTGCTGCAAAAGGATCGCGTTCCCGCAGACGATCTGCTCGCCGCTGAGACTGCGGATGCGCGTGGTTTTCAGACCAATATGCTCAATCGTCCCCGCAACATCGTTAAACACCACAAAATCCCCGATTTCAAACGGCTTATCAAAACCGATAGAGAGCGAGGCGAACACATCGCTGAGTATCGTTTGCACCGCCAGCGCAATCGCGATACCGCCGACGCCCAGGCTTGCGACCAGCGCGGTAATATTCACGCCAGCATTAGCCAGAATGGACAACAGCATGATGGTCCAGAGCAGCATGCGTAACAGCAGCCCGGCAATCACCATCGTGACCGGGTTGCGGCTGCCGCCAGGGGTATGCATCAAATGGCGCATCCAGGAAACAACGCCCTGGTCCAGCCATATCGCTATTTGAATCGTCAGGACTAAAAACCAGCCGTGGCCGAGCGTCGCAAATAACCTGTCAGGTAAATCAACAAAACGGAGACTGAATAATAGCGCCGCGATAAAGAGCAGAAATTTACTGGTCCGGTTTAGCATATCCACCAGAATATGCTGCAATGCTCCCTGGTTGCCATGTTTCTGCCCCCAGCCTTTTGCGCCTTTCAGTAACATATTGAGCAAATGCTTAAAAAGCCAGTAGACAACCAGCGTGATCACCACAACGGTGGCGAATCCTATCCAGAATGCAGGTTGCATCAGTAAAGATAAAAAATCGAATCGCGAAAAAAACGTCATTACTCCTCCGTTTAAAAACATCAAGAAAAAGTATAGACGCTAAAATCAAAGCGTTGCAGGCAAAAAAATACCGCCCCGAAGAGCGGTATCTGCAAGCGTTGTGGTTTACAACGCTTTGAGGATCGCATCAACGCTGGCTTTGGCATCGCCAAACAGCATGTGCGTATTTTCTTTGAAGAACAGCGGATTCTGCACCCCGGCGTAGCCGGTATTCATTGAGCGCTTAAATACAACAACGTTCTGTGCTTTCCACACTTCAAGCACCGGCATACCGGCAATCGGACTTTTTGGATCGTCCTGCGCAGCCGGGTTTACCGTATCGTTCGCGCCAATCACCAGTACCGTGTCGGTATCTGCAAAATCATCGTTGATTTCGTCCATTTCCAGCACGATATCATACGGCACCTTCGCTTCTGCCAGCAGAACGTTCATATGCCCCGGCAAACGCCCGGCCACAGGGTGAATGCCAAAGCGCACCTTCACGCCACGCGCGCGCAATTTTTCGGTGATTTCCGCCACCGGATACTGCGCCTGCGCCACGGCCATACCATAACCAGGGGTGATGATTACCGAGTGCGAGTTTTTCAGCATCTCAGCCGTCTCTTCGGCGGTGATTTCGCGGTGCTCGCCCACTTCTTCATCGCTCCCCGATGAGGACCCATCGGTACCAAACCCCCCGGCAATCACGCTAATAAACGAACGGTTCATCGCTTTACACATGATATACGAAAGGATCGCACCGGAAGAACCCACCAGCGCGCCGGTGACGATAAGCAGGTCGTTGCTGAGCATAAAGCCCGCCGCCGCTGCCGCCCAGCCGGAATAGGAGTTCAGCATCGACACCACCACCGGCATATCCGCCCCGCCGATAGAGGCCACCAGGTGCCAGCCAAACGCCAGCGCAATCAGGGTCATCACCAGCAGCGCCAGTACCTGCAAGCCAACGCTTTCGGTACGCACAAACAGCACCAGCAGCAGGAAGGAGACCCCCAGCGCCGCAAGGTTCATTTTGTGGCGATTGGGCAGCATCAGCGGTTTTGACGAGATTTTGCCGCGCAGCTTACCAAAAGCAACGATAGAACCGGTGAATGTCACCGCCCCGATAAAGATCCCGAGGAACACTTCCGTCAGATGAATGTTCACCAGCACCGGTTCGATGCCCGCATCGTGGTACAGGTAGCTGTTAAAGCCCACCAGCACCGCCGCCAGGCCGACAAAGCTGTGCAGAATTGCCACCAGCTCCGGCATTTCGGTCATTTCGACGCGTTTCGCCAGGCGCATACCAATCGCCCCGCCGATGATCATCGCCACCAGAATCCAGGCAACGTTGCCGGTATCAGGGCCAAAGATGGTCGCTATCAGCGCGATAGCCATCCCGGCAATACCGAAATTGTTCCCCTGCTGGGACGTTTCGTGCTTCGAAAGCCCGGCCAGGCTGAAAATAAACAGGATCGCGGCAACAATGTATGCAGCAGTAACTAAACCTCCAGACATGTGTTACCCCTTAGTTCTTCCGGAACATTTTCAGCATGCGCTGAGTGACGGTGAAACCACCGAAAATATTGATGCTGGCAATCAGTACCGCAATAAAGCTGAAAAAGCTGACCCAGCCGCCCTGGCCAATCTGCAACAACGCCCCCACGACAATAATGCCGGAAATCGCGTTGGTGACAGACATCAAAGGTGTATGCAGCGCGTGTGAAACGTTCCACACCACGTAGTAACCCACCACGCAGGAGAGCGCGAAAACGGTGAAATGACCGAGGAACTCTTTCGGCGCGACATCCGCCAGCCAGCCAAACAGCACAATCGCCAGCGCCATCAATGCATATTTACGCCACGGCGAGGCAGGAGGCGTTTCAACGACAGGTGCCTCGGGTGCCGCTTTGGGTGCGGCCTGCGGCTGTGCTGAAACCTGAATAGGCGGCGCAGGCCAGGTCACTTCGCCTTCGCGCACCACCGTCACGCCACGCACAACAACGTCGTCAAAATCCACCACTACGTTGCCATCTTTTTCCGTGCAGAGCAGTTTCAGCAAATTAACCAGGTTCGTGCCATACAGCTGGGATGCCTGAGTCGGCAGCCGCGCTGCAAGGTCTGTATAACCGATAATTTTTACGCCGTTAGCGGTAGTACTGATTTCACCCGGGACGGTGTATTCACAGTTGCCGCCGTTTTGCGCCGCCAGATCCACAATCACGCTGCCCGGATTCATCGAATCCACCATCTCGCGGGTGATAAGTTTTGGTGCCGGTTTGCCCGGAATAAGCGCGGTGGTGACGATAATGTCCACCTCTTTTGCCTGGGCGGCAAACAGTGCCATCTCAGCTTTAATAAAAGCTTCTGACATCACTTTCGCGTAACCATCGCCGCTGCCCGCGTCTTCTTCGAAATCCAGCTCAAGGAACTCAGCGCCCATGCTTTGCACCTGCTCTTTGACTTCAGGACGCGTATCAAATGCACGCACGATAGCGCCAAGGCTGTTAGCGGCGCCGATGGCAGCAAGACCTGCAACGCCCGCGCCGATCACCATTACTTTGGCTGGCGGCACCTTACCGGCGGCGGTTATCTGCCCGGTGAAGAAACGACCGAACTCATGCGCGGCTTCAACGATCGCGCGATAGCCTGCGATATTGGCCATTGAGCTGAGCGCATCCAGCGACTGGGCGCGCGAAATACGCGGCACCGAGTCCATCGCCATAACGGTGATATTGCGCGCCGCGAGTTTTTCCATCAACGCCGGATTTTGTGCCGGCCAGATAAAGCTGATTAACGTACAGCCGGGGTTGAGCAGCGCAATTTCATCGTCTTGCGGCGCGTTGACCTTCAGGATAACGTCCGAATGCCAGACATCCTCGCCGTCGACAACGGTCGCGCCAGCCGCGGTGAAAGCCTCGTCTTCAAAGCTGGCCAGTTTGCCTGCGCCGCTTTCGATTGCGACGGTAAAACCCAGTTTCAGCAGCTGCCCGACCGTTTTCGGCGTGGCGGCTACGCGGGTTTCATTGGCCAACCGCTCTTTAGGTACACCAATACGCATAGTTTTCCCTTCCATCGGTTTTGTATGATGGTTTGTCAGTCGTCACCGGGACAGCCTTGCATCTGCACGACAGAAACGAAATGCGGCCCGGAAAATAAAAGAGTAACAAACTTTCTATAACCTACTGAAAATAACGCCTGCGATCCACCGTCTGAAAAGAGAAATTGTGCGGTTATCTGTGAAAACTAAGCATTTGCCGCAGCAGACAGGCTAATTTAACTTTAAATCGCCATCACAGGCCGATATTACGCTCAGGCGGAGCGGCAAAACATGATTATTCTCCACGCAAGATCCGCTTTTTAACAATGTATTAACTTACAAAGTTAGCGCTATTTTGCGTTTTGCCAATCAAGCCTCTGTTTTTTCAACATATCACCAAAGGTTATCGTTATTCATCTTCCCAGCGCACAGTCAGTGAAAAATGACGCAGACAGTCGCTCTGTTTAAATGCAATAATCACCCACGTTTTATCAACAACAACACCAGTTTATGGTTTGCGCAAGGCGAAGGATTATTTTTATGAAGCTTAAGTACACCCTCCTGGCGTCAGCACTCCTGTCTGCAACTGCGCTGTCAGCCAACGCAGCAACAGAGCTAACACCGGAGCAAGCGGCGGCGGTAAAACCTTACGATCGCATTGTGATTACCGGTCGCTTTAACGCAATCGGCGATGTGGTGAAGGCTGTTTCTGACCGCGCAGATAAAGAAGGTGCAGCAGCATTCTACGTTGTCGACTCTTTTGATTTCGGCAACAGCGGTAACCAGCGCGTCACCGCCGATCTGTATAAAGAAGATGCCCCGAAAGCTGAACGAGCCGCTTTTAGGGTTATCAACGGCGTCACTGAACTGCCGAAAGATAAAGCTATCGAATTAGAACCTTACGACACCGTGACCGTGCAGGGTTTCTACCGCTCGCAGCCGGAAGTGAACGATGCCATCACCAAAGCGGCAAAAGCGAAAGGTGCGGACGCGTTCTATATCGTGCGTCAGGTGGATGCCAACCAGGGCGGCAACCAGATGATCACCGCTTTTATCTATAAAAAAGATGCGAAAAAACGCGTGATTCAGAGCGCCGATGCTATCCCGCGTGATTCGGACGCAGGCCGCGCTGCGCTGGCTAAAGGTGGCGAAGAGGCGAAGAAAGTCGAGCTGCCGGGCGTTGCCAGCGACGCCACACCGGGGCTGGGTATTGGCCGCTTCTTTGAAACCCAATCCACGTCCGGTGGTCGTTACAGTGTCACGTTACCTGACGGCACTAAAATCGAAGAAGTGAATAAAGTCACGGCTGCACAAATGGTGCCGTTTGATAGTGTTAAATTCACCGGTAACTACGGCAATATGACGGAAATCTCCTATCAGGTTGCCAAACGCGCGGCGAAAAAAGGCGCGAAGTATTATCACATTACCCGCCAGTGGTCTGAACGCGGTGGCAACATGACCATCAGCGCCGACCTTTACAAGTAAGTGAGCGTATGACTCAGGCGGCTACGGCCGCCTTTTTTTTCGCCGCTTTTCTGATTTCTCAAAAAATTCTCATGACCTCATTGCATGGTCCGGCGACTCTTCGTAAAATCCCGCGCCTTAGTGAGATCCACCATTTTTATGCGCTGCGGCAAAATAATTATTCTGGATTGTTGACGTTCTTGACAGGATAGAGATGGAAAAGAAACTTGGCCTTAGCGCTTTAACTGCCCTGGTTTTAAGCTCAATGCTCGGCGCAGGGGTGTTCAGCCTGCCGCAAAATATGGCCGAAGTCGCCAGTCCCGCTGCTTTACTTATCGGCTGGGCTATCACTGGCGTGGGTATTGTGCTGCTCGCCTTTGCGATGCTGATTTTGACGCGCATTCGCCCGGATCTGGACGGCGGTATTTTTACCTACGCGCGTGAAGGTTTTGGCGAACTGGTAGGGTTTTGTTCTGCCTGGGGGTACTGGCTATGCGCAGTCATTGCGAATGTCTCGTACCTGGTTATCGTTTTTTCTGCCCTGAGCTTTTTTACCGATACGCCGCAGCTGCGTCTTTTTGGCGATGGTAATACCTGGCAGTCTATCGTTGGCGCTTCGGTGCTGCTGTGGGTCGTGCATGCGCTGATCCTGCGCGGCGTACAAACGGCGGCAAGCATTAACCTTGCGGCTACGCTTGCAAAACTGGTTCCGCTGGGCCTGTTTATCGTGCTGGCCGCCATTGCGTTTAATCTCGACAAATTCACCTTTGATTTTAGCGGCGTTGCACTCGGCGTTCCCGTCTGGGAGCAGGTCAAAAACACCATGCTTATCACGCTGTGGGTGTTTATAGGGGTTGAGGGCGCAGTTGTCGTCTCCGCCCGCGCGCGCAACAAACATGACGTGGGCCGCGCGACCCTGCTGGCGGTGCTCTGTGCGCTGGCCGTTTACCTGCTGGTCACGCTTTTGTCGCTTGGGGTGATCGTTCGCCCGGAGCTGGCGCAGATGCGTAACCCTTCGATGGCGGGCCTGATGGTGATGTTAATGGGCCGCTGGGGTGAAGTGGTCATCGCTGCCGGGTTGATTGTTTCGGTGTGCGGCGCGTATCTCAGCTGGACGATAATGGCGGCGGAAGTTCCGCTGCTGGCTGCGGGGCATAAAGCCTTTCCGCGCATTTTCGCGCATCAAAACAAAAAGAACGCGCCCGCCGCTTCGCTGTGGTTAACCAATATCAGTGTGCAGATCTGCCTGGTGCTGATCTGGCTCACAGGTTCTGATTACAATACGCTGCTGACCATCGCATCGGAGATGATTCTGGTACCCTATTTGCTGGTGGGAGCCTATCTTTTAAAGATAGCCCGTCGGCCCCTGCATAAGGCCGTGGCGGTTGGCGCAAGTCTTTATGGCCTATGGTTACTGTATGCGTCCGGCCCCATGCACCTGCTGCTCTCGGTTGTGCTCTATGCTCCCGGCCTGCTGGTGTTTATGTACGCCCGCCGTACGCATGATGAGACGGTCAGGTTACATCGTCATGAGAAAGCGCTTATTGGGCTGCTGCTGATAGCCGCTGTACCGGCAACCTGGATACTGGTGGGGTGAAATGTGCGCCCCATCGTTTGAGAAATAAGGAGATAACGATGGGTCACACGCCACGCCCAGTCTTAATTACCGGTGGAGGCCGCCGTATCGGCCTCGCCCTTGCCCACCATTTTCTCAACCTGCATCAGCCGGTTATCGTGAGCTACCGTTCGTACTACCCTGCCATTGAAGTGCTACAGGAGGCGGGCGCCACCTGCATACAGGCGGATTTTTCCAGCGACGAAGGTATCTTTGCCTTTGCTGACGAGGTGGTATCCCGCTGCGACGGGCTGCGTGCGGTTATCCATAACGCCAGTTGCTGGGACAGCGAGGTCGGCTCTGCCCCGCTCGCCGAAACGCTGAACACCATGCTCCAGGTTCATGTTCACGCGCCCTATCTGCTAAACCATGCCTTCGAGCGCTTACTGCGCGGATTTGGTCATGCCGCCAGTGATATTATTCACTTTACGGATTATGTGGTGGAGCGCGGGAGCGACAAACATATCGCCTATGCCGCCAGCAAAGCAGCGCTGGATAACATGACGCGATCGTTTGCTAAAAAGCTGGCGCCTGAGGTTAAAGTGAACGCTATCGCTCCGGCGATGATCCTGTTTAATGAACACGACGATGCCGAATACCGCAAAGCGGCGCTGAATAAATCCCTGATGAAAATTGCGCCGGGTGAAAAAGAGATAATCGATCTGGTCGATTACCTGCTGACCAGCTGTTATGTTACCGGGCGCAGTTTTGCCGTCGACGGAGGCCGCCCGCTGCGTTAGTGCCAGCGGCTCCAGAAAAAGATAAGCAGCCAGGCGCTGAGGCACCAGCAAAGCACCGCGCAGCCCAGCGCCGGCCAGACCCGCATCACGCCGGTGAAATTCCATAAAGAGAGCAAATAGATAAAATAGGGAATAATTGCCCACATGCCGAACACAATGGTGGTGCGCAGTGCTTCGATGCCGCGCTCGGTGGCAACGATATAATGCGCAATCAACGCAAAGGTTGGAAACAGCGGGATCAGCCCGGCGATGTAGTAATTCTTCGTTTTCGCCAGTAGCCCAATGAGCACCACCACCAGCGCACCGATCGCTGCTTTAATAACCAATCCCATTCTTTTTCCTTTATTTCTTATACAACAAGGCACTACAGCATAGCGGAACACATCTTGTTTAGAAAAGATTAATGGCAGCGCCTGAAAAGGCGGTGTATGTTGACGTTTTTAAACGTTCGCGATGGCCTATGAGCAAAATCGTATTTGTAGAAGATGACCCGGAGGTAGGCGCACTGATAGCCGCTTACCTGGGCAAACACGATATGGATGTTATTGTTGAGCCGCGCGGCGATAAGGCCGAAGCGCTGATTGCTCAGGAGAACCCTGAGCTGGTGCTGCTCGATATAATGCTACCGGGCAAAGACGGCATGACACTCTGCCGCGACCTGCGCCAGCAATGGAGCGGGCCAATCGTGCTCCTCACCTCGCTCGACAGTGATATGAACCATATTCTGGCGCTGGAGATGGGGGCAAATGATTATATTCTTAAAACCACACCGCCTGCTGTGCTGCTCGCCCGCCTGCGCCTGCACTTACGCCAGCGTCCCGCCGCGGCGGCTGAGCCTGCTTCCCCAACGATTATTCAGCATAAAACGTTGCGCTTTGGCACATTGACTATTGATCCGGTGAATCGTCAGGTGCTGCTCGCCGGGGAAGAAGTGGCGCTTTCAACGGCCGATTTTGAGCTGCTTTGGGAACTGGCAACCCACGCCGGGCAAATCCGGGATCGCGACGCGCTGTTAAAAAATCTGCGCGGCGTCACCTATGATGGGCTGGATCGCAGTGTGGACGTAGCGATTTCCCGCCTGCGCAAAAAACTGCACGATAGCGCAAGTGAACCTTACCGCATCAAAACAGTACGTAATAAAGGCTACCTGTTTGCTCCGCATGCGTGGGAAAACTGACAGGCGAATGTTGAGGGCGTAATGAAAAAACTGTTTGTTCAGTTTTACCTGCTGCTGTTTGTCTGTTTCCTGGTGATGACGATGCTGGTCGGCCTGGTGTATAAATTCACCGCCGAGCGCGCGGGTCGCCAGTCGCTTGACGATCTGATGAAAAGTTCGCTCTATCTTATGCGCAGTGAACTGCATGAAATCCCCCCGCACCAGTGGGGTAAAACGCTGAAAGAGCTGGATCTCAATCTTTCCTTCGATCTGCGAATTGAACCGCTGAGCAAATTCACCCTGCCGCCTCCCGCCGGGGAACGGTTGCGCAAGGGCGATATCGTGGCGCTGGATGAGGAGTACACTTTTATCCAGCGTATCCCCCGCAGCCATTATGTGCTGGCGGTCGGCCCGGTTCCCTACCTCTTTTTTATGCACGAAATGCGCCTGCTGGATATGGCGCTGATGGTGCTGATCGCGTTCTCACTTGCCGTGCCGGTGTTTATCTGGATGCGGCCTCACTGGCAGGAGATGTTACGCCTGGAGTCAGCCGCACAACGCTTTGGCGAGGGTCACCTGCAGGAGCGTATCCATTTTGACAGCGCCTCCAGCTTTGAGCGCCTCGGTATCGCCTTTAACCAGATGGCGGACAATATTAATGCGCTGATCGCCAGCAAAAAACAGCTGATTGACGGTATCGCCCACGAGCTGCGCACCCCGCTGGTCAGGCTGCGTTACCGGCTGGAGATGAGTGAAAACCTGAGCGAAGCGGAGCACGCTGCGCTGAACCGTGACATCGGGCAACTGGAAGGGTTAATCGAAGAGTTGCTGACCTACGCGCGCCTCGATCGTCCGCAAACTGAACTGCAGCTGACCACGCCCGACCTTCCCGCCTGGCTTTGCCGTTATATGGACGATGCGCGCCATATCAATCCACACGTGAACCTGCTGCTGACAGGCAAGGCGGGCGAAACATTTGGCGCGCTGGATATGCGCCTGATGGAGCGCGTTCTGGATAATTTGCTCAATAATGCCGTGCGCTACTGCCAGCAGACGGTGAAGGTAACGTTACAACGTCACGGAAAACGGGCGCAACTGATTGTTGAAGATGACGGGCCGGGCATCGCGCCTGACGCCCGCGAGCGCATTTTTGAGCCTTTTGTGCGCCTTGATCCCAGCCGCGATCGCGCCACCGGCGGCTGTGGGCTGGGGCTGGCAATCGTGCGTTCTATTGCGCTGGCTTTTGGCGGCGAAGTCCACTGCGGGCAGAGTGAGTTGGGGGGCGCGCAATTCACTTTCCAGTGGCCTGTCTATCATTCAGTTTCCCTGCCCTGAAAAACGCAAACGGCGCTATGGTCACCGAAGCAGTGTTGTGCTATAAATTTTAGTATGTTGTAACTAATGGAGCCTGTAATGGCGGCTTTAGACCTGACAGAACGTCTGACAACCACTTTCCGCAAGCTGGAGCATGAACTGGCAGCATTGAAAACGGAGCTTAACGCGTGCCGCTTGCTGGCAGGCCGCGTGTTTTCCCTGCCGGACATCACCAAAGGCAACGAGCACGATCCGCTCACCACCATTCATGTCAAGCAGCATATCGGCAAGCAGGCTGCAGAGCTGGCGCTTCGCCATTACACGCACCTCTTTATTCAGCAGCAGTCGGAAAACCGCAGCAGCAAAGCCGCCGTTCGGCTACCGGGCGTGCTCTGTTATCAGACCGATGCGGACACCCGCGCGGCGCTGGAAAGCCGTATCGCCACCATTAATGCGCTGAAACTGGCGTTTGAAAAGATGGTCACGGTGGAGTCGGAGCTTGCGCCTGCTGCTCGTTTCGAGTGGGTCCATCGCCATTTGCCCGGGCTTATCACGCTGAATGCCTACCGCACGCTGACCGTGCTCCACTCCCCGGCAACCCTGCGTTTTGGCTGGGCCAATAAGCATATCATCAAGAATCTCACGCGCGACGAGGTGCTGGCACAGCTTGAGAAAAGCCTGAAATCACCCCGCGCGGTGCCGCCCTGGACCCGCGAACAGTGGCAGTCGCGTCTGGAAAAAGAGTACAACGATGTTGCCGCCTTGCCGGAAAATACACGGCTGAAAATCAAACGACCGGTAAAAGTGCAGCCGATTGCCCGCGTCTGGTATTCCGGATCGCAAAAACAGGTGCAATATGCCTGCCCGACGCCGATTATTGCGTTGATTTCACAAGAAAATGGCGCAGCGGTGCCGGACATTGGCAAGCTGCTGGATTATAACGCTGAAAATATTCAGCACCGTTATAAGCCGCAGGCGCAGCCGCTGACACTGCTTATTCCGCGGCTGCATCTGTGGCGAGTGGATTAAGAAGCGGGTTTCATGCTGCCAACCATGGATTCCGGGCGCACCCAATTGTTGAACTCTTCATCCGTCAGGTAGCCAAGCGCCAGCGCCGCCGCTTTCAGCGTCAGCCCCTCTTTGTGCGCTTTCTTGGCGATTTCTGCCGCTTTGTCGTAGCCGATATGGGTATTCAGCGCTGTCACCAGCATCAGCGACTCATTTAGCAGCTGATTGATACGCTGGCGATTGGGTTCAATCCCTACGGCACAGTGCGTATTGAAGCTGTCCATCCCGTCAGCCAGCAGGCGTACCGATTGCAGAAAGTTATGAATAACCATTGGCCGGTAAACGTTCAGCTCAAAGTTACCGGATGCGCCGCCCATATTCACCGCGACGTCGTTACCCATCACCTGGCAACAGAGCATGGTCATCGCTTCACACTGGGTCGGGTTCACTTTCCCTGGCATAATGGAGCTGCCCGGCTCGTTCTCCGGAATGGCAATCTCCCCGATGCCGCAGCGCGGGCCGGACGCCAGCCAGCGTACGTCGTTGGCGATTTTCATCAGCGATGCCGCCAGCCCTTTCAACGCACCGTGCGCGTGCACCAGCGCATCACAGGTTGCGAGTGCTTCAAACTTATTCGGCGCGGTGATAAACGGCTGCTTTGTAAAGCTTGCCAGCTCCTGGGCGACACGCCTGGCATATTCAGGATGGGTGTTCAGCCCGGTGCCCACCGCCGTTCCGCCCAGCGCCAGCTCGCTAAGATGCGACAAGCTCAGCTCAATATGCTTAAGATTGTGCTCAAGCATGGCGACCCAACCGGAGATCTCCTGCCCCAGCGTCAGCGGCGTCGCATCCTGCAAATGGGTGCGTCCAATTTTGACGATATCGGCAAAAGCGGCTGATTTTTGGCTTAAGGTATTTTTCAGTGCCTTGAGCTGCGGCAAAAGGTGTTCACGCAGCGCGATAACGGCGGCAACATGCATGGCCGTCGGGAACACATCATTCGAGCTTTGGCTCTTATTGACGTCATCGTTGGGGTGGATTTTGCGCTCCATGCCGCGCACGCCGCCGAGGATTTCGCTGGCGCGGTTCGCCAGCACCTCGTTCATGTTCATGTTGCTCTGCGTGCCCGAACCGGTTTGCCAGATAGCCAGCGGAAACTCGCCCGCATGTTGCCCGGCCAGCACCTCATCCGCCGCTGCAATGATGGCGCGCGCTTTCTCTTCAGGCAACAGCCCAAGATCCTGATTAACCTTTGCGGCTGCACGCTTCGTCAGCGCCAGCGCGTGGATCAGCGAGACAGGCATTTTTTCTGTCGAAATACGAAAATGCTCAAGCGATCGTTGGGTTTGCGCCCCCCAGAGTTTGTCTGCGGGGACGTCGATTGCGCCCATTGAATCTTTCTCACTGCGATGCGTTGTCATTACCTTCTCCTTAGTTACAAAGTGTTTAAGACCGGCTCTGCTCACTTGCAAATAAGTGTAAGTAGTGTTCTCTTCTTTTGCGCTTTTAATTACGTGCTGCGCTTATTGAGAGGCATCAAACGGCAAAAAGGGCCATCACGGCCCTTTTGCTTATTTCACACAGCGGGCGCACTGCCCTGACTGGATTTGCGCGAAGAAATCGTTGCCTTTGTCATCCACAAGGATAAACGCCGGGAAATCTTCCACCTCAATTTTCCAGATAGCCTCCATCCCCAGCTCAGGATACGCCACGCACTCCAGGCTCTTGATACTGTTTTGCGCGAGGATCGCCGCCGGGCCGCCGATGCTGCCAAGATAGAAGCCACCATGCTTATGGCAGGCATCCGTCACCTGCTGGCTGCGGTTGCCTTTCGCCAGCATAATCATGCTGCCGCCGTTGGCCTGCAGCTGATCCACATAGGAGTCCATACGCCCGGCGGTGGTCGGCCCCAGCGAACCGGAAGCGTACCCTTCCGGCGTTTTCGCCGGGCCTGCGTAGTAAATTGGGTGATCTTTTACGTACTGCGGCAGATGCTCGCCGCTGTCCATCAGCTCTTTAAGCTTCGCATGAGCAATATCGCGGGCAACGATAATGGTTCCCGAGAGCGACAGGCGCGTGGAGACCGGGTAGCGCGTTAGCTGGGCAAGGATTTCGCTCATCGGGCGGTTCAGATCCACCTTCACCGCCTCGCCTTCGCCCGCCTGGCGCAGCGCGGGTGGAATGTATTTGCCCGGATTTTGTTCGAGTTTTTCCAGCCAGATGCCGTCGCGGTTAATCTTCCCTTTGATATTGCGGTCAGCCGAGCAGGAAACGCCCATGCCCACCGGGCAGGACGCGCCGTGGCGCGGCAGGCGGATCACACGCACATCATGGGCAAAGTATTTGCCGCCAAACTGCGCGCCTAGCCCCAGGTTTCGCGCCTCCTGCAGCAGCTCTTGCTCCAGTTGCACATCGCGGAAAGCCTGGCCGTGCTCGTTGCCCTCTGTTGGCAGCGCGTCGTAATATTTCGTTGACGCCAGTTTTACCGTTTTCAGCGTCGCTTCTGCGGACGTGCCGCCAATCACAAAGGCGATATGGTATGGCGGGCAGGCGGCGGTGCCGAGGGTGCGCATCTTCTCAACCAGGTAGTTTTTCAGTTTGCCCGGGCTGAGCAGGGCTTTAGTTTCCTGATAGAGGTAGGTTTTGTTCGCGGAACCGCCGCCTTTGGCGATAAACAGAAATTTGTATTCGTCGCCATCCACACTGTAGAGATCGATTTGCGCAGGCAGGTTGCTGCCGGTGTTGACCTCTTTGTACATATCCAGCGCGGCGTTCTGCGAATAGCGCAGATTATCCTGCTGATAGGTGTTGTAGATGCCCTGCGCCAGCGCTGCTTCATCTTTGCCGCCGGTCCACACGCGCTGGCCTTTTTTACCCATGATGATCGCCGTCCCCGTATCCTGGCAGGTCGGCAAAATGCCTTTGGCGGCAATCTCAGAGTTGCGCAAAAATTGCAGCGCCACGTATTTGTCGTTTTCGCTTGCCTCAGGATCGCTCAGAATATCGGCAACCTGCTGCTGGTGCGCCGGGCGCAGCAAAAACGAAGCATCGTGGAAGGCATGCTGCGCCAGTAACGTTAGCGCCTGCGGGTCAACTTTAAGGATCTCCTGCCCGTCAAATTGCGCGGTTGAAACATAGTCGCGGCTGAGCAGATAGTATTCGGTCTCATCCTTCCCAAGCGGGAAAGGTTCCTGATAATAGAAGGGTTTGTTCGACATTTTGCTCTCACTTACGGCACAGTCTGGTTATTTTACAGGCAGCAATTCCTTCTGCCCTCTGGTAAAGCGAGTCCTTCTATCCTACACAATTTTTTAACAAAAACTGAGACTAGTACGACTTTTTAGTCCCGCAGGTTACATCAGCCCGCTTTATTGCTTTAATGACGCCATGATTTCGACAAATGGAAGGGCTTGATAATGCAAAAGCTAATCAACTCAGTGCAGAACTATGCCTGGGGAAGTAAAACTGCGTTAACGGATCTCTATGGCGTTGCCAATCCGGATAACCTGCCGATGGCCGAGTTATGGATGGGTGCCCACCCGAAGAGCAGCTCAAAAGTCGTTGATGCCAGCGGGCAAACCCGCCCGCTTCGCGAGATAATCGATGCGGATAAAAACCGCCTGCTGGGCGAGGCGGTCGCTGCGCGTTTCGGTGAGTTACCGTTTCTGTTTAAGGTGCTCTGCGCCGATCAGCCGCTCTCCATCCAGGTGCATCCGAATAAGAAAAACTCAGAAATTGGCTTTGCCAAAGAGAACGCGGCAGGTATCGCACTTGATGCCGCAGAACGTAATTATAAAGATCCCAACCATAAGCCTGAGCTGGTGTTCGCGCTGACGCCCTTTTTGGCGATGAATGCGTTTCGTGAGTTCGCCGACATTGTGTCGTTGCTGCAACCGGTGGCCGGGGCACATCCGGCTATCGCGCATTTCTTGCAGGCACCGGGCGCGGATCGCCTGCGTGAGCTGTTTGCTGCGCTTTTAAATATGCAGGGTGAAGAGAAATCCCGCGCGCTGGCGGTGCTGAAATCTGCACTCGATAGCCACACGGGTGAACCCTGGCAGACCATTCGCACCATCGCGGAGTTTTACCCGCAGGACAGCGGCCTGTTCTCACCGCTGCTGCTTAATGTGGTGAAACTGAATCCAGGCGAGGCCATGTTCCTGTTTGCCGAAACGCCGCATGCGTATTTGCAGGGAGTGGCGCTGGAAGTGATGGCGAACTCGGACAACGTGCTGCGCGCCGGGCTGACGCCGAAATATATTGATATTCCTGAGCTGGTGGCGAACGTTAAATTCACGCCGAAACCGGCTGATGAGCTGCTGACCCAACCGGTGCAAAACGGCAGCGAGCTGGATTTCCCCATCCCGGTGGATGACTTTGCCTTCTCGCTGCATGCGCTGAGTGCAGCCGAAACCGCCCTCGCGCAAAACAGCGCCGCCATTGTATTTTGTGTGGAAGGCGAAGCTGTGCTGAGTAAAGGTGACGAGCGTCTGGTGTTAAAACCAGGGGAATCTGCGTTTATTTCTGCCGCTGAATCACCGGTGGCCGTAAGCGGCACGGGGCGTGTGGCGCGCGTATACAATAAGTAAGACTAAGTAACTGTATTTTTTAACAAGCATTGCTAAGCTTTATGTAAGCGAATCAATTCTCCGGGCGGTTTATACCGCCTGTTTCATTTATGGATAAACACTATGAAAAAAACGCTTGTTGCCGCAGGAATTATTGTTGCGCTGGGTGTCGTCTGGACCGCAGGGGCCTGGTATACGGGGAAACAGCTCGAAGGCCGTATGGCGCAGATGGTGAGTGAGGCGAATGCGCAAATCAAGCGCAATGCCCCGCAGGCTAACCTTGAGCTTACCACCCAGGATTATCAGCGCGGCGTCTTTTCCAGCCAGTTTACCGTGCAGGTAAAGAATGTTGCCGGAAGCGAAAGTCCGTGGCTGAAGCAGGGGCAGAGCGTTGTGCTGCATGAAAAAGTCGACCATGGCCCCTTCCCGCTTGCGCAACTTAAATCATTAAACCTGATCCCGGCGATGGCCTCTGTGCACACCACGCTGGTTAATAACGATGTCAGCAAGCCGCTGTTTGATATTGCGCAAGGCAGCTCGCCGTTTTATGCCGACACGCGGATTGGCTATGGCGGCGACACGCAAAGCGATATCACGCTGCGCCCGCTTAACTCAGATAAAAACGGCGAAAAAGTCGCTTTTAGCGGCGGTGAGTTCCGCCTGAAAGCAGACAAAGACGGCAATGCCGTGTCGCTGGACGGCGAGGTAGAGAGCGCACTCATCGAAGCAGTCAATGAGTACGGCCAGAAGGTACGGCTCACCTTTAATAATCTGAAGACCGAGGGCGCTACCGAGCTGTCACCGTTTGATGAGCGCGTGGGCAAGCAGCAAATGCGCCTGGATAAGCTTGCTATCGCCATTGAAAATAAAGAGTTAGCGGTACTGGAAGGGATGGATTTAAATGCTAAGTCTGACGTTGCCGACGATAAAAAGCATATCAATAGCCAGCTGGATTACACGCTGGGCAGCGCAAAAATCCAGGGGCAGGAATTTGGCAGCGGCAAACTGACGCTAAAAGTCGGTCAGATTGATGGCAACGCGTGGCATCAGTTCAGCCAGCAATATAACGAGCGGACCCGCGCGCTGCTGGCGCAACCTGAGGTGATGCAAAACCCTGAGCTTTACCAGCAGCGTGCTACCGAAGCGTTCCTCAGCGCCGTGCCCCTGTTGCTCAAAGGCGATCCGGTCATCACCATCGCGCCGCTAAGCTGGAAAAACGCCAAAGGCGAGTCCACCTTTAATCTGTCGCTGTTTTTACGCGACCCGTCGACAGCAACCACCGCGCCGCAAACCCTGTCAGAGGAAGTGGATCGTTCGGTGAAATCACTCGACAGCAAACTGATTATCCCGATGGATATGGCGACGGAACTGATGACTCAGGTCGCAAGGATAGAAGGTTATCAGCAGGGGGATGCGCAGAAACTGGCATCTCAGCAGGTAAAAGGTTTTGCCGCGATGGGCAAAATGTTCCATCTGACCTCGGTGGAGGATAATAACGTCACCTCCACGCTTCAGTATGCCAACGGCCAGGTGACGCTTAACGGCGAGAAAATGCCGCTGGAGCAGTTTATCGGCCTGTTTGGTTTTATGCTGCCGCAGCCACAACCGCAGCCAAGCGCTCCGTCGGTCACGCCATTCCCACAACCTTAATCGTTACGCCCCCTGCGGGGGGCTATCATCATCTAAAAAAAGAATGGCAGAACAACGCTGGCCGGGTAATATGACTGATTGATTTCAGTTATTATTAGTCCGCAAAGCGCGGGACGCTAAGATGCATTGTCCCTTCGACCTGCGCAGGATGTTCCTGAGTTTAACGTCAATCCTGTTTAAGTGAGGGCAGTTGTGCAAGGTACCCGTGATAATGGCGTTGGAAGGAGTCTGTTTTCCCTGCAAGGGAATGCTACTGCTTATGAAGAAACGTTAGGGGCTGTCGTGATCGAGATGCTGCACGAAAAGCAAAACGTCAGTCGACAAAGCATTTGTGTTAAACTGGCAGCACGTATTGATGACTCAATCGATCCATTGCTTGAAGCCCATTATTGCGAACTTCTTGCTTTGCTGTTGGGTAAAAAAAAATCATCTGTGATGTCACCGTGCGCAACGGGACCCGTGACCGATCGCGAAAATGCATAATGGGCAGCTATTTTTACGTCCCATGAAGCAACTTTTGAGAGGCAGAATGAGTAAAAATGAGACAGACAAACTTGTAGATTCAGTCATGGGAGAAGCGGTTCTTGCCCTTCTGGAATCTGACGATGATGTGTCTTTCGACGCGTTAATCGGTCAGTTGCAAGAGTATATGCTGGATGAAACAGATACGGCGCGGCGTAAGGCATTCCAGACCGCGATTAACGGAGTCCATCATTATAAAACTCAACCCCCTCTGTCCCGGAGATCAAAAGGTAGCCTGCAGGTTAACCGCCTCAGCAGCCACCTCCCGCTTACCGGCCCTGTTATGGATAATAAAGCCAGGAAGCATTAACAGTACGCTTCCTGTGTGACTCACCCGGTCTGGCGTTCGCTACCGGACCTGAAAGATACGCTCTTCTATTCAGACTTGCTTTGCATGTTCTTATAAATGCCCGGTGAATTTGATTGGTCTGTTGGCCATAGAAGCCTGATTCGCCACCCCATATCCCGGGAGTGTAATTGAACGACGATGAGCAAGTTCAGCCCGAAGAGATCCATGAGGCAATTGGTTTAGCCGCCACTTATCTCATGAATTCTCAGATGCCCGTTAAAGCAAGCAATCTTATTATGGTACTGCGTGCCCAGGGGATCATGTCAGCCCATCCGCGCCAGAAAAAGATTTATGAGGCCGCCCGTTTGCTGGTGATGGACAAAATCACCCACCCGGCCTGAATCAGCTATCGCTGGTTGCTAAAAAAACGCCTTCCGCATGGAAGGCATTTTTCATTTCAATCCTTAGAAATTAAAGATCGTCGGGCGTTTTTTGCACAACCATTTCTAGCGCACTGCGATAAATATCCAGCTTTACAACGTCATCTTCTGTTTCCAGCAGACTAATTAAGGCCAGTATGAGATGTTTATTGCTGACCTCCGGCTGTTTTAACCTGAGGTTATGCATAAGGTCGTTGAGCACTTTCTTTTCAGCTTCATAAGCCTGCGCCTTGCTGCCGAAATAAGCGTTCAGTTGTTCTTCGGTCGTTGTCGTCTGCATAATAGTCCTGGATATCAAAGAGAGCCCGGCCTCCGCAAAAATGGTGGGAGGGTTCAAATTCGTCATTAAAAATAGACAGTGAGCCTTTATCCTGCAATACCTTCCATGAATTTTTTTTATCGAAAGCCGGTCTGAATATTCTGTCGTACGGAGCGGATTTATCTTATTGATCTGACGTAATTAACGCATGTTTTTATTCCGTGCACTCGCTCGCGCAAAAATCCTGGTGAAACGTTTAGGCTATAGCGTTTGGCCTAAGCACCTTTATGTGAGGTTTTTATGACCGGGAGAAATCCACAAAAAACCAGCCTCTGGTCTTTTTTTCAGCAGTTAGGCAAAACCTTTATGCTGCCGGTGGCCCTGCTCTCCTTTTGCGGGATTATGCTCGGCATCGGCAGTTCCTTAAGCAGTCGCGATGTTATTACGCTTTTACCCGTGCTGGCTCACCCGGCTTTGCAGGCGGTTTTTGTGTGGATGAGCAAAATCGGCTCCTTTGCCTTCAGCTTTTTACCGGTGATGTTTTGTATTGCGATACCGCTGGGGCTGGCGCGTGAAGATAAAGGCGTCGCTGCCTTCGCCGGTTTTGTTGGCTTTACGGTGATGAACCTTGCGGTAAACGTCTGGCTGACCGCGAACGGTATTTTGCCCGACGGCGATGCGCAGACGTTAAAAATGCATAATGTGCAAAGCGTGCTGGGTATCCAGTCAATAGATACCGGCATTCTGGGTGCGGTCATCGCCGGGATAATTATCTGGCGTCTCCATGAGCGTTTTCACAGGTTGCGCCTGCCGGACGCGCTGGCTTTTTTTGGCGGTACGCGCTCTGTGCCAATTGTCACCAGCGTGGTGATGGGAATTATTGGTCTGGCCATTCCTCTGATCTGGCCCTGGTTTGCAAAGGGGATCGGGGCGCTTGGGCAGCTTATCGACAGCGCTGGTGATTTTGGACCGATGATTTTCGGCACCGGCGAGCGGTTGCTTTTGCCCTTTGGCCTGCAACATATTCTGGTGGCGCTGATCCGCTTTACTGAAGCGGGCGGAACGATGGAGGTGTGCGGGCATACGGTGAACGGCGCGTTGACCATTTTCCAGGCGCAACTGAGCTGCCCGCAGACGCACGGTTTCGCCGAAAGCGCCACGCGTTTTCTCTCTCAGGGGAAAATGCCCGCGTTTCTCGGCGGGCTGCCGGGTGCCGCGCTGGCCATGTATCACTGTGCCAGGCCGGAAAATCGCCATAAAATAAAAGGGTTAATGATTTCCGGCGTGATTGCCTGCGTGGTCGGCGGAACAACCGAACCTATTGAGTTTCTGTTTCTTTTTGTCGCCCCGGTACTCTACTTATTTCACGCCTTGCTGACCGGTCTTGGTTTTACCGCCATGGCAGTGCTCGGCGTGACAATCGGGAATACTGACGGCAACGTTATCGATTTTATTGTTTTTGGCGTGCTGCACGGTATGGCAACCAAATGGTATCTGGTCCCGGTCGTCGCCGCGCTCTGGTTTGTTGTTTATTACGCGCTGTTTCGTTTTGCTATTGTGCACTTCAATCTGAAAACACCGGGTCGTGATAGTGACGCCAGTGATGCGTCGCCAGCGGCAGCGGTCGGCCAGACGGGTTATAATGTGCCGGCATTGTTGCACGCGCTGGGCGGTGCAGAAAATATTGTCTCGCTGGATAACTGCATCACCCGCTTGCGCTTATCAGTTAAAACGATGGCGCAAGTGGATGTGGATGCGCTAAAAGCGCACCAGGCGCTTGGCGTTATAAAGGTTAACGACCATGATTTGCAGGTGGTGATTGGCACGCAGGTACAATCGGTGAAAGATGAGATGGAACAACTCATGCACAGTGCGCCGCTGCCGGAGGCGGGATAAATGATAAAAGCACTTTTTGATTTTGACACAGTTATCGATCGCCACGGCACCTGGTGCACCCAGTGGGATTTTGTGGCCGATCGTTTTGGTCAGGCCGACCTGTTACCTTTCACCATTTCCGATATGGATTTTGCCACCGCGCCCTGCGTTATCGCTGCGATAAAACAGTGGCTGAACCATGGGGTGCTGGGCTACAGCCGCTGGAAAAATGATGACTTCCTCTCTGCCATCGACTTCTGGATGCAGCAGCGCTTCGCGACCGCTGTCGACTGGCAAACTGTCGTTTATGGCCCCTCGGTTATCTGGATGATTGCTGAGCTTATCCGCCAGTGGTCACAGCCAGGTGACAGTGTGGTGGTACATACCCCTGCCTATGACGCGTTCAGCAAAATGATTACCGGTAATCAGCGCCAGCAGTTGTCTGTTCCTTTAAAGCAAAGCGACACTGGCTGGTACTGTGATATGGCGCAACTGGAAGAGGTGCTGGCGCGCCCGCAAAGCAAAATTTTGCTGTTGTGCAGCCCGCAGAACCCGACCGGCAAAGTCTGGACGCATGACGAACTCACCACCATGGCCGCACTGTGCGAGCGATACCAGGTGAAGGTGATAAGCGATGAGATCCATATGGATATGGTCTGGAGCGCGCATCCGCATACGCCCTGGAGTAAGGTGGCGCGCGGCCCGTGGGCGCTGTTTACCTCGGCGTCCAAGAGTTTCAATATCCCTGCCCTTACCGGCGCGTGGGGCGTTATCGCAGACGAACCTTCACGCAATCACTGGCTGGCGGCCTTAAAAAACGCCAACGGTCTCTCCTCTCCGGCAGTGCTGGCGGTGGTTGCGCATATTGCGGCCTACCGCGAAGGAGGTGAATGGCTGGATGCTCTGCGTAGTTATCTGCACGCCAATCTTTGCTATGTCGCTCATAAACTGAATAGCGCCTTTCCGGCGCTGCGCTGGCAGGTTCCGCAATCCACCTATCTGGCCTGGATAGATTTACGCCCGCTACGAATAGATGAAACGGCTTTACAAAAAGTCCTTATTGAGCAGGAACGCGTCGCGATTATGCGTGGAGAAGTCTATGGACCCGAAGGCGCAGGTTTTATTCGCCTGAACGTGGGCTGCCCGCGGGTGAAAGTTGAACAAGGGGTGAAAAAATTAATCCGCGCTATCCACGCAGTGCTTTAAAAACCTTACGCTTTCGCAGAAACCTGGGCGCAACATAGCTTTTTGCCGCCGTTTCTTTTTATAATAGGACGCACTTTAACAAAACACAGAGTGCGCCCATGATCGATCAAAACCTGCCTTTAACTGATATCCACCGCCACCTCGACGGCAACATCCGTGCGCAAACAATCCTGGATCTTGGCCGTGAGTTTAATATCCCCTTGCCTGCACAAACGCTTGAAGAACTGCGCCCACACGTGCAGGTCACGTCGCTTGAGCCGGATCTGGTCAGCTTTCTGGCCAAACTGGACTGGGGCGTCAAAGTCCTCGCCTCGCTGGATGCCTGCCGCCGCGTGGCTTACGAAAACATGCATGATGCGGCAAATAATGGCCTGCATTATGTCGAGCTGCGCTTTTCGCCTGGTTATATGGCCATGGCACATAAACTGCCGATCGCGGGTGTGGTTGAAGCTGTCATTGCTGGCGTGCGTGAAGGAAGCCGCGACTTTGGCGTCGAAGCACGTCTGATTGGTATTATGAGCCGCACCTTTGGTGAAGCCGCCTGCCTGCAGGAACTGGATGCGCTCCTCGCCCACCGCGACGGTATTACCGCGCTGGACCTGGCTGGCGATGAGCTTGGTTTCCCCGGCAGTTTATTCCTTTCGCACTTTAACCGTGCGCGGGATGCGGGCCTGCGTATCACCGTACATGCGGGCGAAGCCGCCGGGCCAGAAAGCATCTGGCAGGCTATCCGCGAGCTGGGTGCCGAGCGTATTGGTCACGGCGTGAAAGCCGTAGACGATCCGGCGCTGATGGATTTTCTTGCCGAACAGCGTATTGGTATCGAATCCTGCCTGACATCAAATATCCAGACCAGCACGGTTCCTGCGTTTTCGCGCCATCCGCTGCGGACTTTCCTTGACCACGGTATTCTGGCCAGCATTAATACCGACGATCCTGCTGTTCAGGGTGTTGAAATTGGGTACGAGTACCAGGTTGCGGCCCCGGCCGCCGGGTTGAGCCGCCAGCACATTCGCCAGGCACAAATCAACGGTCTGGAAATGGCGTTTCTCAGTAACGAAGAAAAGCAGGCGCTGCGGGCGAAAGTAGCGTAAGTAAAACGCCGCTCACCGTCGGTGAGCGGCAGACTTATCAGGTCAGGCTGAGCGTTGCGCGGTGTTTTGCGGATTCAATGCCCAGTTCTATCAGTTCCATTATCTGAATCGCCTGGCTCGCCGGTACCGGGTTTTCCCCAACACCGTTGAGCGCATCGCGGATAGCCGCATAGTAAGCCGGATAGTTACCCGGCAGCGTTAACCAGGACTCTTCGACCCGCTCTTCACCTTCGACGCGCGTTAAAACACCATCACGCATATCATAGCCCCAGTCTTCCTGCGGCAAACGGGCGCCATTTTTCAGGCACTCTTCCTGCGGGTCCAGACCATATTTCACATAGCTCCCTCTGGAGCCGTGCACGATAAAACGCGCGGTTTCCGCCGGCGCCAGCATGGTGCCATGAAGCACAACACGGCGCTGAGGATAAGAAAGCACCGCATGGAAATAGTCCGTCGCCTGCGCACCGGGGCGCAGCTGTGCTAAATCCACCGTCAATGATACCGGTAACCCGAACAGATTCACGGCTTGATCAAGCAAATGCGGGGCAAGATCGTACCAGATGCCGCTTCCCGGCCCAGCCTGCTCGCGCCAGCGGTTACGCACCTGAGGACGATAGCGGTCAAAATGTGACTCAAAATAAGCCACTTCACCCAGCGCACCCTCAGCCAGTAATGCTTTCAGCGTCAGAAAATCACTGTCCCAGCGCCGGTTATGGAACACCGAAAGCACACGCCCATGGGCGCGGGCGAGCGAGGCTAACTCGCGAGCTTGTGACAGTGTCACGGTGAAAGGCTTATCAACGACCACATGTTTTCCGGCTTCCAGCGCCGCTTTCGCCAGCGGAAAGTGGGTATCGTTGGGTGTCGGGATCACCACCAAATCGATTTGCGGATCGTTAAACAGATGTTTAGGTTCAGAGACAACCGGCACAGCGGGCCAGTCCGCTTTCACTTTCGCTTCATCGCTGCTGGAAATAGCGGCCAGCGTCATTCCCGGCGTACCGGCAATCAGCGGCGCGTGGAACGTTTTACTGGCATAACCATAACCCAGTAGTCCGACTCGAATACTCTCATTCATACAGCGGTCTCCCTTGGTTGGATAACCTATTTCACACTATCTGGCGAAAAGCGACAATCTTTTGCTGATTTTATTATCGATATGAATGAATAACGGCCAGACACTATTCCTGACGTGGTTATTTCGCATATAATAAGTAACCGGTCTCTTATCAATAATGAAAGAGGTCGGTTACTAATGTGGATCAGAAACAAGGAGTAGTAGAAGTATGTCCGCAATCATTAATCGGGTCATTGAATTAATGGGCTGGATAGTGCTTGTTGTGTCAACAGTGCTTTTGATTTTCGCCAGCCATATTGATAATTATCAGCTACCAGAACCAGGCGTTATTTTGCAAAAGAAATAATGTGAAAATAGTTAAATTTAAAAAGTAACCGCTTATTGTCATTGGTGAAGAAGAGCGTTAATCTTCTTCACCATAAACCGTTGCAGTGTCTGGTTTCATTCATAAAGAAAACTCTTAATTTAAACCCAAAGCATTTTGCGCTATTTACGTGCAGAGAATAATGTTTATTATCCGCTCGAAATACACTAAATGTAATTTAGCTTTTTTAATTAATTACGGATAACCTTCAAAATGACCGTTCAGGAATATTTATTAAAATTTCGTAAAATCAGTTCTCTTGAAAGTCTGGAAAAATTGTTTGATCACCTTAACTACACGCTAACCGATAACGAAGAGATCATTAACATGTATCGCGCCGCCGATCATCGCCGCGCCGAGCTGGTCTCCGGCGGTCGTCTGTTTGACATTGGGTGCGTTCCTAAATCTGTCTGGCATTATGTGCAATAACGCCTCTGGTATTCATCGTGTAATGCTTTATACTCGTCGCCCGACGCAATAAACTGGCTGCATTAATGCCTGAACCGGGGAATAACGATGACAACAACATCTGCAGAAAGAATCGGAGGCTGGTTACTTGGCCCTCTGGCCTGGTTGCTGATGGCGTTATTAAGTACCTCGCTGGCATTAGTGCTCTTTGCCGGAACCCTCGCGACGCCGCAAATGTTAACAGCGCTCACCGCACAACCGACAAAAGATCTGGTGATGTGGCTGGTGTCATTCGCCTTTGCCATCGCTATCTGGTATTACACCCTGTGGTTGGTGATTGCGTTCTTCAAACGTCGCCGCAGCGTACCGAAGCATTACATCATCTGGCTGCTAATTTCGGTGCTGCTGGCGGTAAAATCGTTTGCTTTTTCACCAATTTCTGACGAAATGGCCTTACGCCAGCTGCTGTTTCCGCTGCTTGCTGCCGCGTTGATGGTTCCTTATTTCAAGCGCTCTGCGCGCGTTAAAAAAACGTTCATCAACCCATAAATAACCTTACAGTTATCCTGTTGTCGCCCGGTGCCATTTGACCGATAATAGGCGGCTTTTTTATTTCAGGCCATCTAATGACAGACTATTTACTGCTATTTATCGGAACGGTACTGGTCAATAACTTCGTGCTGGTGAAGTTTCTTGGCCTGTGTCCGTTTATGGGCGTTTCCAAAAAGCTGGAAACCGCAATGGGAATGGGGCTGGCGACAACCTTCGTGCTGACGCTGGCCTCCGTCTGCGCGTGGCTAATTGACACCTGGGTTCTGATCCCGCTGGATTTAGTCTATCTGCGTACGCTGGCGTTTATTCTTGTCATCGCTGTGGTGGTGCAGTTCACCGAAATGGTGGTGCGTAAAACCAGCCCGGCGCTTTACCGGCTGCTGGGGATTTTTTTGCCGCTGATCACCACCAACTGCGCGGTGCTGGGTGTGGCCTTGCTCAATATTAACCTTGGGCACAATCTTATGCAGTCGGCGTTATATGGTTTTTCCGCCGCTGTTGGATTCTCTCTGGTGATGGTGCTGTTCGCGGCAATCCGCGAGCGTCTGGCCGTTGCCGACGTCCCTGCCCCTTTTCGCGGCAATGCGATCGCGTTAATTACCGCGGGCTTAATGTCTCTGGCCTTTATGGGCTTTAGTGGTCTGGTGAAACTGTAATGAATGCAATATGGATAGCCATCGCCGCCCTCAGCGTGCTCGGGCTGCTCTTTGGCATCATTCTCGGTTATGCCTCCCGCCGTTTTGCGGTGGAAGACGATCCGGTTGTTGAAAAAATTGATGACGTGCTACCGCAAAGCCAGTGTGGTCAGTGCGGCTACCCTGGCTGCCGCCCCTATGCTGAGGCCGTCGGCACGCAGGGCGAGAAAATAAACCGCTGCGCCCCGGGCGGCGAAGCGGTGATGCTGAAAATCGCCGGGTTGTTAAACGTCGATCCGCAGACTATCGAGGGTGACGATGAGGTTCTCGCGCCAGTACGTATGCTGGCCGTTATTGATGAAGACAACTGCATCGGTTGTACCAAATGTATTCAGGCCTGCCCGGTTGATGCCATTATCGGCGCGACCCGCGCCATGCACACGGTGGTGAGTGACCTCTGCACCGGGTGTAACCTTTGTGTCGATCCGTGCCCGACGCGGTGCATTGATATGCGTCCGGTGGAAACCACGACCAACAGCTGGAAGTGGGATTTGCAGACCATTCCTGTGCGCATTATTGCTGTGGAACAACATGCTTAAGTTATTCTCCGCTTTTCGTAAAGACAAACTGTGGGATTTTAACGGCGGTATCCATCCGCCGGAAATGAAGACCCAGTCTAACGGGACGCCACTGCGCCATATGCCGCTGGCGAAGCGTTTTGTCATCCCGTTAAAACAGCATCTCGGCGATGAAGGCGAGCTGTGCGTGAAAGTGGGCGACAGCGTCCTGCGCGGGCAGCCTCTGACGCGCGGCCGTGGTCGTATGCTGCCCGTGCATGCCCCCACATCCGGCACGATCACCGCTATTGCCCCCCACTCTACTGCGCACCCTTCGGCGCTGCCGGAGATGAGCGTCATCATTGAAGCGGATGGCGAAGACCGCTGGATTGAGCGCGAAGGCTGGCAGGATTACCGCGCCCGCAGCCGTGAAGCGCTGATCGAACGCATTCATCAGTACGGCGTTGCCGGGCTGGGCGGCGCGGGTTTCCCGACGGCCAGGAAGTTACAGGGCGGTGGAGATAAAATCGACACGCTCATTATTAATGCCGCCGAATGCGAACCCTATATCACCGCCGACGACAGGCTAATGCAGGATTGCGCCTGGCAAATTATGGAGGGCGTGCGCATTCTGGCGCATGTCCTGCAACCGCGCCAGGTGCTTATCGGTATCGAAGATAATAAACCGCAAGCGATTTCAATGATGCGTGCGGTGCTGGCCGACAGCCATGATATTCAACTGCGGGTGATCCCGACGAAATACCCCTCCGGTGGCGCAAAGCAGCTTACCCAGATCCTGACCGGCAAGCAGGTGCCGCACGGCGGGCGCTCTTCCGATATTGGCGTGCTGATGCAAAACGTCGGGACGGCCTATGCAGTAAAACGCGCGGTCATCGACGGCGAGCCGCTGACAGAACGCGTGGTGACGGTCACCGGCGAGGCCATTGCGCAGCCGGGTAACGTCTGGGCGCGCCTGGGTACGCCAGTGCGCCATCTGCTGGATTTTGCCGGTTTCTGCCCGTCATCTGAGCAGCTGGTCATCATGGGCGGCCCGTTGATGGGCTTTACCCTGCCGTTCCTGGATGTGCCGGTGGTGAAAATCACCAACTGCCTGCTTGCTCCCTCGGCCAGCGAAATGGGCGAGCCGCAGGAAGAAAAAGGCTGCATTCGTTGCAGCGCCTGTGCTGATGCCTGCCCGGCGGATTTGCTGCCGCAACAGCTGTACTGGTTCAGTAAAGGTCAGCAGCACGATAAAGCGACCGCGTATAATCTTTCTGATTGTATCGAGTGCGGCGCCTGCGCATGGGTTTGCCCAAGCAATATCCCGCTGGTGCAGTATTTCCGCCAGGAGAAGGCGGAGATTTCTGCGATTGCCGAGGAAGAAAAGCGCGCCGCCGAGGCCAAAGCACGTTTCGAAGCGCGTCAGGCGCGCCTTGAGCGCGATAAACTTGCCCGTCAGGAGCGCCATAAACAAGCCGCTGCGCAGCCTGCGCCAAAAGATCAGCAGGCCATTGAAGCCGCGCTTGCTCGTGTGCGGGAAAAACAGGCTACGGCAACACAGCCGGTAGAGATTAAAGCCGGCGCGCAGCCAGATAACAGCGAAGCGATTGCCGCCCGCGAAGCGCGTAAAGCGCAGGCGCGCGCGCGCCAGGCAGAAAAAGCGCAAACGGTCAGTGAAAGCAGCGATCCGCGCAAAGCGGCCGTTGAAGCCGCTATCGCCCGCGCCAAAGCTCGTAAATTAGCCCAGGCAGAAGATGCGCAACCCGCTGAGGCTTCGCAGGACGCTCCGGTCGATCCGCGCAAAGCAGCCGTTGAAGCCGCTATCGCCCGCGCTAAAGCACGTAAAGCGGCACAGGCAGAGGACGCGCAACCCGCTGAGGCTTCGCAGGACGCCCCAGTCGATCCGCGCAAGGCCGCCGTTGAAGCTGCGATTGCCCGCGCCAAAGCACGTAAATTAGCCCAGGCAGAACAATCGCCCGCCCTGCAGGCCGCCAACGACGACCCGCGCAAAGCCGCCGTCGCCGATGCAATCGCCAGAGTTCAGGCCAGAAAGGCCGCGCAGCAAGCCGTTAACGAGGATTAAATGGTTTTCAGAATTGCAAGTTCTCCCTACACCCATAACCAGCGCCAGACATCACGGATTATGCTGCTGGTCGTGCTGGCAACCCTGCCGGGTATCGCCGCGCAGCTGTGGTTTTTTGGCTGGGGAACGCTGATACAAATCCTCCTCGCCTCTGCCAGTGCGCTGGCGGGTGAAGCGCTGATCCTGAAGTTGCGCAAACAACCTGTCGCGCGCATCCTCGCCGACAACTCAGCACTGTTAACCGGTTTGCTGCTGGCAATCAGTATCCCCTCTTTCGCGCCCTGGTGGATGGTGGTTCTGGGCACGCTTTTCGCGGTCATCATCGCCAAGCAGCTCTATGGCGGATTAGGCCACAACCCTTTTAACCCGGCGATGATTGGCTATGTAGTGTTGCTTATCTCTTTTCCGGTACAGATGACAAGCTGGCTTCCGCCGTTTGAAATCGCCCGCACCGTGCCGGGATTTATGGATGCCGTCCAGATTATCTTTAGCGGCCACACAAGCAATGGCGGCACGCTGGAAAGCTTGCGCATCGGTATCGACGGCATCAGCCAGGCCACACCGCTTGATACCTTTAAAACAGCGCAGCATGCCGGGCATTCGGTCGCGCAGATCCTCCAGTACCCTATTTACAGCGGTGTGCTGGCGGGTGCTGGCTGGCAGTGGGTTAACTTAGGCTATCTGCTCGGCGGCGTGTTTCTGCTCTGGCAAAAAGCAATTCGCTGGCATATCCCGGTCAGTTTCCTGCTTGCGCTGGCCGTTTGCGCAACACTTGGCTGGGTAGTCTCGCCCGAATCGCTGGCGGCACCGCAGCTGCATCTGCTCTCCGGGGCAACCATGCTTGGCGCATTCTTTATCCTTACCGATCCGGTCACCGCCTCCACCACCAATAAAGGCCGCCTGATTTTTGGCGCCCTGGCCGGGGTGCTGGTGTGGCTTATCCGCAGCTTTGGCGGCTACCCGGACGGTGTTGCCTTCGCCGTATTACTGGCAAACATCACCGTGCCGCTTATTGACTACTACACGCGCCCGCGCGCGTACGGGCATCGTTAAGGAGTCGTCATGCTAAAAACCATGCGCAAACACGGAGTCACGCTGGCGTTGTTCGCCGCCGGTGCGACCGGGCTGACGGCAGCCGTTAATCAGTTAACGAAAACAACCATTGCCGAGCAGGCATCGTTGCAACAAAAAGCGCTGTTCGATCAGGTCATTGCTGGCGACAGTTATAATAATGCATTGCAACAGAGTTGCTATCTGGTGAGCGATCCTGCGCTCGGTAAGGGTACGCACCATTTATGGATAGCCAGAAAGGATGACAAACCGGTCGCTGCGGTGATTGAAACAACCGCGCCGGACGGCTATTCAGGGGCCATCCAGCTGCTGGTCGGTGCGGATTTCAGCGGCACGATTCTCGGCGCGCGCGTGATAGAGCATCACGAAACGCCTGGGCTGGGAGATAAGATAGATTTACGCATCTCGGACTGGATAACAGGGTTTGCCGGGAAAAAGATCAACGGCCCGGCAGACAGCCATTTCGCGGTAAAAAAAGATGGTGGCGACTTTGACCAGTTTACCGGCGCGACCATTACGCCGCGCGCGGTAGTCAACGCGGTCAAGCGAACCGGTATCTACGCCATGACGCTGCCTGAGCAGCTTCCTCATCTACCTGTTTGTGGTGAATAAGCGATGAACGAAGTCAAAGATATCGTAGTCCAGGGGCTGTGGAAAAATAACTCCGCCCTTGTGCAACTGCTGGGTTTATGCCCGCTGCTGGCGGTCACCTCTACCGCAACCAATGCGCTGGGGCTGGGGCTTGCCACGACGCTGGTGCTGACGTTAACCAACCTGTTTGTTTCTGCCCTGCGCCGCTGGACTCCGCCGGAGATCCGCATTCCTATTTATGTGATGATTATCGCCTCGGTGGTCAGCGCCGTACAGATGCTGATTAATGCCTACGCCTACGGTCTTTATCAGTCGCTGGGGATTTTTATTCCGCTGATTGTCACTAACTGTATTGTGGTTGGCCGTGCCGAAGCGTTTGCGGCAAAGAAAGGCCCGGCGCTTTCCGCGCTGGACGGGTTTTCTATTGGTCTGGGCGCCACCAGCGCGATGTTCGTGCTCGGCTCGCTGCGCGAAATACTGGGTAACGGCACGCTGTTCGATGGTGCAGATGGTTTGCTCGGTAACTGGGCCAAAGCTTTGCGCATTGAAGTGTTTCACACCGATACGCCCTTTTTGCTGGCGATGCTGCCGCCAGGCGCCTTTATTGGCCTCGGCATGATGCTGGCGGTGAAGTATCTTATCGATCAACGGATGAAAAAACGCCGCGAAGCAGCACAAGCGGTTATCAGCGACAGCGTGCCCGGGAAGGCCTGATGAACAAAGCAAAACGACTGGAAATTCTCACCCGCCTGCGGGCCAATAACCCACATCCAACGACAGAGCTGAATTTTAGCTCACCGTTTGAGCTGCTGATCGCGGTGCTGCTCTCCGCCCAGGCGACCGACGTCAGCGTGAACAAAGCCACCGCCTTGCTTTATCCGGTAGCGAACACGCCAGAAGCGATGCTGGCGCTGGGCGTGGAAGGCGTCAAACAGTACATCAAAACCATTGGCCTTTATAACAGCAAAGCGGAGAATGTCATTAAAACCTGCCGCATCTTACTGGAAAAGCATGGCGGCGAAGTCCCGGAAGACAGAGCGGCGCTGGAGGCGCTGCCCGGCGTGGGCCGTAAGACGGCAAACGTGGTGCTCAACACGGCGTTCGGCTGGCCGACCATCGCGGTGGATACGCATATTTTTCGCGTTGCCAACCGTACCCATTTTGCGCCGGGTAAAAATGTCGAACAGGTGGAAGAGAAGCTTTTGAAGGTCGTTCCGGCTGAATTTAAAGTGGACTGCCATCACTGGCTGATTCTGCACGGGCGATACACCTGCATCGCCCGTAAACCGCGCTGCGGCTCCTGCATTATCGAAGATTTGTGTGAGTATGAGGACAAGGTGGACGTCTGAGCATCAGAACGGGCGCATCACCGCAAGCAAGATAATCACCGCCACCGCCACAATAATCAGCGCGGTGGCCTTGCTGATAACCCCCGCCCCTTTCACCGCTTCATTGCCCGCCATGCGCCGCAGCGTGGCAGATAAAAAGCCGTGAAGCCCGCTGAGCAGTATCACCACCGCGATTTTCACTATCAGCCAGCCGTGTGGCCACTGGCCATGGGCGAGGATCATGACGATTCCCGCAATCCACAGCAGGAGCATCGCCGGGCTGGTCACTCTGCGGCTCCAGCTGCGAACATCTTTTACCAGGCCAACCGCAACGGTTTTATCGACCTGAGCTGCACTCCAGCCCGCAACCACCGCCATCACCAGCATGCCGCCTGTCCAGACAATGGCCGCGATAATATGTAACGCATTGAGCCACGGATGAAAGTTCATAATTGTCTCCATGAGTAAAAGAACTGGCAGCAGTCTGCCAGCCTCGCCGCAGGCTGTCATGAACAATGCGTGTTTTTTTATAGAAAAATGGCAAAACAGAGTGTAACTCAGCGCAAAGGGACTGATTTTTCGGCGCTAAAGCACGTGACGTTACTCACAACTCTGATTATTCGCCTGAGAAGCAAATCTTGTGGTGCAAATCCTTCGATTGAACACATTATCATCTGCTTATGCGTATTTAATAAGGCAGAAGCTTTTTTTATACGAAAAAAATCCTAATCACCGGCACTTATGTCAATCGTGCTAATGCATTGTTAACAAATGATGAATTTTCGAAAAAATAACTGCCGCAGAACAAAGTTTATACATTTATTTACGGGACATATAACCAGAATGCTTAAATAATCCAGTCCAATAATCTGGTTTTTGCGCAAAACAGCAGAACATCAGTCTTAAGCCGCGAAAACACCGGTCGGTAACAGATGAAAAATCCATGATTGTTGAGAAGATAAAATTTAACTCTGAATAACAAATAAATTCGCCGAGCATTGTTCCGGACTGGATCTATGTAACAGAATATTTCTAAAGACTTGCCTGAAAGGTCAGGCCAGGGAATATTACCTGCCGTTTCCCCTCCAACTATAACTATAAGCGTAATGAGTCTGAATCATCGCGCACCCAACACCCCCGTTAATATGGGATGTAAAAAAAGAGGTACATGTGTCAACTGCAAACAAACCAACTGAAAGCGTGAGTCTGAACGCTTTCAAACAACCTAAAGCGTTCTACCTGATTTTCTCGATCGAATTATGGGAACGTTTTGGTTACTACGGCCTGCAAGGGATTATGGCTGTCTACCTGGTCAAACAGCTGGGTATGTCAGAAGCGGACTCTATTACTCTGTTTTCTTCCTTCAGCGCGCTGGTCTATGGTCTGGTTGCCATTGGCGGCTGGCTGGGCGATAAAGTGCTGGGGACTAAACGCGTTATCATGCTGGGCGCTATTGTGCTGGCAATCGGTTATGCGCTGGTGGCCTGGTCCGGTCACGATGCGGGTGTGGTCTATATGGGTATGGCCGCGATTGCTGTGGGTAACGGTCTGTTTAAAGCCAACCCCTCCTCGCTGCTTTCAACCTGCTATGCGAAAGACGATCCGCGTCTCGATGGCGCATTCACCATGTATTACATGGCGGTGAACGTCGGCTCCTTCTTCTCAATGCTGGCAACGCCGTGGCTGGCTGCGCGTTTCGGCTGGAGTACCGCGTTCGGTCTGAGCGTGGTGGGCCTTGTTATCACCATCGTTAACTTTGCCTTCTGCAAACGCTGGGTGAAAGATCACGGTTCAAAACCTGACTTTGAGCCGATCCGCATGAGCTACCTGCTGGCGACTATCGTAGGTGTTGTGGCGCTTGTTGCCATCGCAACCTGGCTGCTGCACAACCAGGGTATCGCACGCATGGTACTGGGCGTGGTAGCGCTGGGCATTATCTGCATCTTCGCGAAAGAAACCTTCGCCCTGAAAGGTGCGGCGCGTCGTAAAATGATCGTGGCCTTTATCCTGATGGTACAGGCGATCGTCTTTTTCGTGCTCTACAGCCAGATGCCAACGTCCCTGAACTTCTTTGCGATTCGCAACGTCGAGCACACGCTGCTGGGCATTGCTTTCGAGCCGGAGCAGTATCAGGCGCTGAACCCGTTCTGGATTATTATTGGTAGCCCGATTCTGGCCGCTATCTATAACAAAATGGGCGATACGCTGCCGATGCCGCATAAATTCGCCATCGGTATGGTGCTCTGCTCAGGTGCGTTCCTTATTCTGCCACTGGGTACGAAATTTGCGTCCGATGCCGGTATTGTTTCTGTGAGCTGGCTTATTGCAAGCTACGGCCTGCAAAGTATCGGTGAGCTGATGATTTCCGGCCTCGGTCTGGCAATGGTCGCACAGCTGGTTCCGCAGCGCCTGATGGGCTTTATTATGGGGAGCTGGTTCCTGACCACCGCCGGTGCAAACATTATTGCCGGTTATGTCGCAAACCAGATGGCTATCCCGGAAAATGTCACCGACCCGCTGATGTCTCTGAATGTCTACGGCAGCGTCTTCCTGCAAATTGGTATCGTCACTGCGGTGATTGCCGTGCTGATGCTGATAAGCGCGCCGAAGCTGAACCGCATGACGCTTGGCGACACGCCAGCCAGCGACGCAACCAAAACCGCCACCGCTTAATCTGCGCGGGAAACTGACTAGTCCTGATATAGGTTGACACTCTTCCGCCTGTAAAACGCCTGATGAACATCATCAGGCGTTTTGTATTTCAGGGCCAGATGTGGCCGTTCATGGTTATAAATTGCCACAGATTCTTTT